>NZ_JARJBD010000338.1:0-764 GCF_029269925.1 Rhodococcus sp. T2V | reverse complement strand
GTGTTGTCGGAGTCGAGGTTTCCCTTGATCACGCTGAGGAAGTCGATGCCCTCGGCGGACAGGCGGCGGACCGCCTCGATGCCCTCGTCGACGGCGTTGCCGCCGGCGCGTTCGTCGTCGACTCCCATCCGCAGTCCGATGACGAAGTCGTCGCCGACTCGGGCCCGGATGGCGCGGATGACCTCGAGGGGGAACCGCAGGCGCCCCTCGAAGTCCCCGCCCCATTCGTCGTCGCGGTGGTTGAGGGCCGGGGAGAAGAACTGGTCGAGCAGGTGGCTGTAGGCCATCAGCTCGATGCCGTCCATGCCGCCGGCCTGGCAGCGTTCGGCGGCGTCGGCGTAGGCGGTGAGGATGCGGTCGATGTCCCAGTCCTCGGCGACCTTCGGGAACGCCCGGTGCTGGGGTTCCCGGTCGCCGGAGGCGGAGACGACCGGCAGCCAGTCACCCTCGTAATTGCTGGTGCGCCGCCCGGCGTGGGTGACCTGGCACATGATCAGCGCGCCGTGCTCGTGTACCGCGTCGCCGATCTTGGTCAGGTACGGCACCACTTCGTCCCGGTAGAGGGCGATGTTGTTGACGAACGCCGGGCTCTCCGGCGACACGCAGGCCGCGCCTCCCATCATCGTCAGCGCGAGCCCACCCTTGGCCTTTTCCAGGTGGTAACGCAGGTAGCGGTCCTTCGGCATGCCGTTCTCTGCGTAGGCCGGTTCGTGCGAGGTGGAGACCACGCGGTTCTTGAGCCGCAGGTGCTTCAGATCGAACGG
>NZ_JARJBD010000337.1:0-776 GCF_029269925.1 Rhodococcus sp. T2V | reverse complement strand
TCACGAGGCCCTTGTCGAGGATGGTGTCGATGACGTCGGCGAGACTACTCGAGCTGGGTCCACCTGCCGTGGTCATGCGCGTGCTCCTCTCCGCCGCCGCGGTGTCGCCTTCTTCGCGGGAGTCTTCTTAGCAGCGGCCCTCTTGACGGGGGCCTTCTGTGCAGCGGCCTTCTTCGCGGGGGCCTTCTTCGCGGCAGTCTTCTTCGCGGGGGTCTTCTTCGCTGCGGCCCTTTTCGCGGGGGTCTTCTGTGCAGCGGCCTTCTGGGGACGACGCCGGCGCGGCTCGGGCTCCTCCTCAGGCTCTTCCTCCTCGGCCTCGTCCTCGGCGGTGTCCTCCTCGGGTTCTTCGTCCTCGGACTCGCCCGACTCCTCCTCAGGTTCCTCGTCCGGTTCTTCCTCCTCGTATTCGCCGGACTCGTCTTCCGGCTCTTCCTCCTCGTATTCGCCGGACTCGTCTTCCAGTTCCTCGTCCGGCTCTTCCTCCGGCTCCTCGTCCTCGTATTCGCCGGACTCGTCTTCCGGCTCTTCCTCCTCGTACTCGCCGGACTCGTCGTCCTGGTCCTGCGGCTCTTCGTCGTCGGCCGGTTCCGCGTTGTCGTCCTCGGACTCCTCGGGTTCGACGACCTTGCCGTCCCGGATTTCCCCGCGCCACCCCACTACCTCGTCAGGATGGAGAACGGACTGGGTCATGACGTGGCGCCCGAAGTGCTTCAACTCCAAACGCGCTCGCCGACCCTGTGCCCGCCACAGGTTTCCCGTCCTCTCGAACAAGCCCT
>NZ_JARJBD010000336.1:0-778 GCF_029269925.1 Rhodococcus sp. T2V | reverse complement strand
CCGCCCCGGCTGACATCTGGGCGCACGCGAACGTGGGCAATGAGCCGCACAAGGGCCCGATCAGGTCGCCGGTACTTCTTCGGACCGGTCTCCCGAGTTCCCCGCTTACGGGTTCAACGGTTCCCCGGTCACGAGGAAGATCACCCGGCGCCCGACCACGACGGTGTGGTCACCGAAGCGTTCGTAGAAGCGGCCGAGCAAGGTCACGTCCACCGCGGCCGGGATGGTGCCCTCCCAGGCCGGGTCCTGGATCACGGTGAGCAGCCGTCGGTGCAGGTCGTCGAGCTCGTCATCGTGTCTGCCGATCTCGGCGGCCAGTTCGGGATCGTGCGTGCGCAGGACCCGTTCGGCGAGGCCGGCCAACTCGGCCGCCACC
This sequence comes from Rhodococcus sp. T2V, assembly GCF_029269925.1. Lineage (NCBI taxonomy): Bacteria > Bacillati > Actinomycetota > Actinomycetes > Mycobacteriales > Nocardiaceae > Rhodococcus > Rhodococcus sp. T2V. The sequence continues at coordinate 402 of NZ_JARJBD010000336.1, read as the reverse complement.
CGCCCCATCCGGGCGAGCAGTTCCTCGGCTTCCCCGGAGGTGATGTGGTCGGGATGGCGGCGGCGGACACTTTCGGCGACATGCTGTACCAGCCCGCCCATCCGGCTCAGGTCCGTCACGAGGTGCACACCGGTGACGACCTGACGGAGATCTCGCGCCACCGGGGCCTGCAGCGCCAGCAGCGTCATCGCCTGGTCCTCGCACGGACCGTGGAGCTCCTCGATCCGCTCGGTGAGGTCGAACACCCGCTCGGCCAGGGGCAGGTCCGCCATCACCAGGGCATCGGTCGCCACCTGGATGGCCTCCCCGGCCAGATGGCACATCGATGCCAGCTTGTCGGTCAGGTCGTCGAGCTGCTCGTGAAACTTCATCCGCATGCGCATCATCATCGTGCACCCCGCA
>NZ_JARJBD010000335.1:0-781 GCF_029269925.1 Rhodococcus sp. T2V | reverse complement strand
CGATCGAGGCAGCCTTCCCCGCCACCGCACAGAGCGAGACCACGGTGCGGCACGTGGCGCACCGCGACCGCATCGTCATCACCCGAGAGTCGATCACCCCGGACACCCGATCCATCCGTCAGCGGACACTCCAGTCCGCGCTCGATGCGGCCTCGATGTTCACCGACCCGAGGGTGTCGGTCGAGAGCGTTGACGAGGCCGGCATCGAGATCGGATACCGGATCGCGTTCGAGAAGTCGATGAACGCCGGTGTGGAGGGCTTCCAGCTCAAGGTCGAGGAAGCCCTCGTCTCCCTGGCGGGCCCGCACGAGTCCGGTCGGAACTGGACCACCGACTGGTACCCGGAACGGGGCTACCTGGTGATGCGCCTGGTCACCGCGATGCCCTCGCGCGTCGACCACCCGCTCGCAGTGGTCGACGAGAACCTGCGGCACCTGCCGTATGCGACCGGTGCCGCGGACCGCATCATGTACTGGGACGTCTCCACCAGCTCCAACAAACCGCACTGCCTGATCGTCGGCCCGACCGGGGGCGGCAAGACCTCGGTGATCCGCACCCTGCTGACCGAGGCCGCCCGCCGCGGGGTTCCGTTCGTCGGCGTCGATCCGAAGATGATCGAACTCGACGGCCTCGACGGCTACCCCGGCTGCGGCGCGATCGTGTACGACGCGCTGCGCGCCGCGATGTTCGTGCGCGCGCTGCACACCGAGATGATGGCCCGCAACGCCTACATCCACCAGATGAAGATCGAGGGCTCGCAGCTGCCGCTGATGATCGCGGT
>NZ_JARJBD010000334.1:0-802 GCF_029269925.1 Rhodococcus sp. T2V | reverse complement strand
CCAGCGCGACCGACTCATGCACGCCATCGGGTACGTCATCGACCAGCTGGACACACCCGGCGAGGTCCTGCCGTTGCTCGCGCAACTCGGACGTGATCACCGCAAGTACGGCGTCACCGATGACCACTACAACGCCGTCGCAGACGCACTCGTCGCGGCGCTGGCCAATCTGACCGGGACCGAACTGTGGACCGACGAGACCGAGCGCGCATGGCGCGACGCGATCGCCCTGATCGTCGCCACCATGACCGACGCGGCGAACGCCGAGCAGGGGCCGCCCACCTGGGTCGGCACCGTGATCAACCACCACCGAGTCCTCGACGACCTTGCCATCGTTCGCCTCCAACTCGACCAGACCATGCCGTATGTCCCCGGTCAGTATGTGAGTGTGCAGGTACCCACTCGCCCCCGGATGTGGCGTTACCTCTCTTTCGCCACCCCTCCGCACCCCGACCGGATCGTCGAATTCCATGTCCGCCGCGTCTCCGGTGGCTGGGTGAGCTCCGCGATCACAACCGACACCCGCATCGGCGACACCTGGCTGATCGGCTCCCCGCTCGGCGGCCTCGGCGTGTCACGGCGGCCGGGTCGACGTCGCCTGATGATCGCTGAAGGGACCGGAATCGCGCCGCTGCGGGCGCAATTGCTGGATATGGCCCGACTCGACGACACTCCCCGGACCCATGTGTTCGTCGGCGGGACGTACCCCTGCGACCTGTACGACCTCGATGTCCTGTGGGGGCTGTCTCGGACCTGCCCGTGGCTCACCGTCGTCCCGGTCATCGAAAACAGCGACAACCCG
>NZ_JARJBD010000333.1:0-818 GCF_029269925.1 Rhodococcus sp. T2V | reverse complement strand
CGACCGGTCCCGGCTCCGCGCTTCCGGCCATGGCGTGGGACGCGGCCCGCGCCGCGGCAGGCGAGGTGGCCGGACTGCTGCCCGCGGCGTTGGGCACCGTGGACCGCGCCTTGCACGGCAAGGGTGGGGCGGTCTCGCTCACCGCGCCGCACACCCTGTTCAACGTGCCGATCAGCGGGGCCCGTCACGTCGCCGCCCGGTCGTTCCCCATCGAACGGATCCGGCTGCTGGCCAAGCACGCCGACGCCACCATCAACGACATCGTGCTGACGATGTGCGCGGGCACCCTGCGGGCCTACCTGCACACCCGCGACGCGTTGCCGGACAACCCGCTGATCGCGATGGTCCCCGTGTCGCTGCGCGCGCCGGAGACCGGAACCGGTGACCGCACTCCCGGAGGCAACCGGGTGGGAGTGCTCATGTGCAACCTGGCCACCCACCTTCCCGACCCCGCGCACCGCCTCGAGACGGTGCGCAACTGCATGAACGAGGGCAAGGCCGCGCTGCAGGCGATGAGCCCCGCCCAGGTGCTCGCGATGAGCGCCCTCGGCGCCGCCCCGCTCGGAGTCGAGATGTTCCTCGGCCGACGGGGGCCGCTGCGCCCGCCGTTCAACGTCGTCATCTCCAACGTCGCCGGACCGCGAACCCCGTTGTACTGGAACGGCGCCCGCCTCGAATCCCTCTACCCGCTCTCGATCCCCACCACCGGGCAGGCACTCAACATCACCTGCACCAGCAGCGACGACCAGATCGTCTTCGGCCTCACCGGCTGCCGCCGCACCGTCCCGGATCTGCACCCCATGCTCGACCACCTCGAC
>NZ_JARJBD010000332.1:0-821 GCF_029269925.1 Rhodococcus sp. T2V | reverse complement strand
GCTTCGATTTCGCCGAGTTCGATGCGGTGGCCGCGGATTTTGACTTGGAGGTCGCGGCGGCCGAGGAATTCGAGGGTGCCGTCGGGGTGCCAGCGGACGAGGTCGCCGGTGCGGTACATGCGTTGGCCGGGTGGGCCGTAGGGGTTGGCGACGAATCGTTCGGCGGTCCGTCCGGGCGCGCCGTGATAACCCCGCGCCAGCTGCACCCCAGCCACATACAACTCGCCCACCACCCCTACCGGCACCGGATGCAAGCGGCGGTCCAACACGTAGGCGTGGCAGTTGGTCTGGGGTGTGCCGATGGGTACCACTTTCTGTTCGTGCTGGGTACAGCGGTGGCAGATGACGCTGACGGTGGTTTCGGTGGGCCCGTACTGGTTCCACACCGTCGCCGGACCGGACTGGGTCAATCGCGTCACCGTGCGCCCTGACAATGTTTCACCGCCGAGGTAGATCACCCGCACGCCCCGGAGAACGTCGGGTGATCGGCTGGCCATCAGGGCGATCAATACCGTTGGCACCGAGGCCATATGGGTAATCGCACGGGTGCGGATGAGTTCGGCGAGGTAGTCGGGGTCGCGTTGGCCGTCCGGCCCTGCCAACACCACGCAGCTACCAACCTGCAGCGGAGCGAAGAGGTCGGGGGTCGACGCGTCGAAGGTCACCGCGTTGCTCTGCAATAGGCGGTCACCCAGGCTGTAATCTGACGCAACCCACTGCACCTCGTTGACGATTGCGCTGTGCGCCACGGTGACTCCCTTGGGGCGGCCGGTCGATCCCGAGGTGAACATCACGTATGCCGTGTTCTGCGGGCGCAGTGG
>NZ_JARJBD010000331.1:0-826 GCF_029269925.1 Rhodococcus sp. T2V | reverse complement strand
CCTAGGGGGTAGCCGAAGATCTGTCCGTCGAAGGGCTGTAGTTCGTGTTGTTGCAGTCTTGTCGAACCGACGACCTCGGCGGTCTCCGACTGCCAGTATGTGAATCGATGCTCCGGGGACACTCTGCCTGTGTCGACCAGGAGTCCAGCTGGCGCGTCTTCTGGGCGGCTGAGCATGTTCGCGGTCGGGTTGGATGCACTGCCGACCATCTCAGAGATACTCACTGCTTGCCCCGTTGGTGTGCGCCATACTGACTCGATCCTACTCATCGATCAATTGTGATCTACACTACTTGATTCTCGATCGACGTCAAAAGCGCGACAGAGTCAAGAGCGCGACAGATGCGCAGCGATCTGTTCGCTGTGGGGTCTCAGGTGCACCTCGTGCCCGGGCGGGCACGAGGTGCGGTGGAACCAAGCCTCGCTGCCCAGCGGGCGTCTTGCTCATTCGTGCACCGCCTTGTCGCAGCGTGCACGAATAGGCCTTCAGCTCCTCGGCTGGGTCTAACTTCGAGGAATGCCAAAATCAACGACGATCGGTATCGCTCGGGTGGCCGATGCGGCTGGCTCGCCCGAATATCTGGCGGGTGGTGTAACCGAGGTGCACCGCATGCGTGGAATTCTCGATCTGTGCAGCCGATTGTCATCGGCTGCGGGCGCTCAGGCGAGCCTCCAGAGCGTAATCGATTGTTTGGCAACCTATACCGGTCACTCCGTTGCGATTGTCGACCCTGGTCTGACCACCGTGGTCCAGTCGAGCGCCCATCGTCAGGGTAACGCTATCGCTGTTGTGCGTGCCCGGACCGGTCCCAGTGAACTGCAAGCGG
>NZ_JARJBD010000330.1:0-841 GCF_029269925.1 Rhodococcus sp. T2V | reverse complement strand
AGACTCCGATCGAACGCAAACCGAACTGGATCAAGACGAGAGCAAAGATGGGCCCGGAATACTCCGAGCTCAAGGGCCTCGTCAAACGCGAGGGTTTGCACACCGTCTGCGAAGAAGCCGGCTGCCCCAACATCTACGAATGCTGGGAAGACCGCGAGGCGACGTTCCTCATCGGCGGCGAACAATGCACCCGCCGCTGCGACTTCTGCCAGATCGACACCGGCAAACCCACCGACCTCGACCGCGACGAACCCCGCCGCGTCGCCGAATCCGTCCAGGCGATGGGACTGCGGTACTCCACCATCACCGGCGTCGCCCGCGACGACCTCCCCGACGGCGGCGCCTGGCTCTACGCCGAAACCGTCCGCAAGATCCACCACCTCAACCCCGGCACCGGCGTCGAGAACCTCATCCCCGATTTCAACGGCAAGCCGGACCTGCTCGCCGAGGTCTTCGACTCCCGCCCCGAGGTCCTCGCCCACAACCTCGAGACCGTCCCCCGGATCTTCAAACGGATCCGCCCCGCGTTCCGCTACGAACGCTCCCTCGGCGTCATCACCGCCGCCCGCGAGGCCGGGCTGGTCACCAAGTCCAACCTGATCCTCGGCATGGGCGAGACCCCCGACGAGGTCCACCAGGCGATGGAAGACCTGCACGCCGCCGGCTGCGACATCCTCACCATCACCCAGTACCTGCGCCCCTCCCCCCGGCACCACCCCGTCGAGCGGTGGGTCAAGCCCGAAGAGTTCGTCGAACACTCCCAGGCCGCCGAGGAGATCGGGTTCGCCGGCGTCATGGCCGGACCGCTCGTGCGCTCGTCGTACCGCGCCGGCCGCCTCTA
>NZ_JARJBD010000329.1:0-844 GCF_029269925.1 Rhodococcus sp. T2V | reverse complement strand
TGAGGTTCCCCCCGGAAAGTGGACACCGACTTGGCGGGACACCGGTCCCGCTGGAAGGATGTCCGTATGCCCCCTCGCAAGCGTCGGTCGTTCACGACCGAGTACAAGGTCGAGGCCGCCCACCGGGTGATCGACTCCGGTCGCACCATCGCAGAGGTCGCCCGAGAACTCGGCCTCAACGAGAGTCTGTTGGGCGAATGGGTCAAACTCGAGCGGCGCAGAATCGCCGCCGCAGAGTCCCACGGAGAGAAGCCTTTGGACGCGGCCGAACACGCCGAGCTACTCCGATTGCGAAGGCAGGTAAGCGAACTCGAGAAGGACAACGCTTTCCTGGTAAAAGCTTCGGCGTACTTTGCCGCGATGCAGAAGAACCGACCCGGTTCGATCTGATGGCCAAGTACGCCGGCCCCGACAACATCGAAGAGACCGCCGGCACCGCCGCGCCGGAAGGTGAACGGTTCTCGATCCTGCGGATGGCGAGACTGCTGGAGGTGTCCACATCGGGCTACTACCAGTACGTCAAGCGCAGAGTCGCCACGGTGTTGACGCCGAGGCAACAGCGTCGCGCCGACCTCGAAGTCAAGATCGTCGAGATCCACCGGGAATCGAAGGGTACCTACGGGTCGCCGCGGGTCACGGCCGAGTTGCGGGCGCGTGGTGAGGTGGTGAACGCCAAGACCGTGGCCAAGATCATGGCCTCGCTCGGTGTGGAGGGCATCAGCCCGCGCACGTTCAAGGTCAAGACCACGGTGGTCGATCCGCAGGCGTCGTTCCCGCCGGATCTGATCGAGCGGCACTTCGATCGGGGCCGGCTCGATGCGGTCTGGTTTACCGACATCACCTA
>NZ_JARJBD010000033.1:0-99180 GCF_029269925.1 Rhodococcus sp. T2V | reverse complement strand
TCGGACCTGCCCGTGGCTCACCGTCGTCCCGGTCATCGAAAACAGCGACAACCCGGGGTGGGTCTCGGGAAACACCCAGAATCCGGCCGGGATGCACGATCTGCTCACCGGCCAGCTTGGACGCGTCGTCGCCAAGTACGGGGACTGGACCGATCATGACATCCAGGTCGTCGGCTCGCCGTCCATGGTTCGCGCCACGAAGTACCAGCTGGTGGCCGCGGGCGTCGATTCCGCCGACATCTGCCACGATCCCTTGTACTGAGAAGCAGCGGCAACGGCCTGCGCACAGGCGGTGACGTCGCCGCAGGTCAGCGGGCCTTGCTGGTCAGAATCTGGGCGAGTTCGTCGAGGGGCGGTGAGGGTGGCGTCGCTGTCCCGATCGACCAGCCAGCGCAACACCAGCCCGTTCATGCCGGCCAGCGCGAAGCGCGCGACCTGCTCGATCGGGAACGTCCATGCGACGCCGGCGCGATGTACGCACAGGGTCAAGAACGCGACGGTCTCGGCTGCTCCTCGGCGATCGCCCCGGCCGAATGGTTGCCGGTGCTGCGTTTGCCAAGCGCGTGGGTATCAGTGAACGGTATTGTTCTTAACCCGACCTGGCCAGGTCCGTGTGAGGATCGTCTCGCGCGGCAATCGTCTCGTATGGGCAGCGTCAGAAGCGGAAGCGGGTCAGGCCGCCCGGCTCAGTCGTCGAGGTCACGGTCGCCGAGCGTGGTTCGATGCGATACACGTTCCACGGCGGCGGTCCTTGCGCCGGCGCGTTGAACGGGGCCGTGATGCCCGACCCGCTCTCGTCGGGCTCCGCCGGCCAACCCTGGTCCGCCCACGCCTTCGCAATGCGCGCCACCGCACCTGGTTCGCTCACCCGCACCGCGTCACCCTCGAGCACGACATCCGCGCCGCGGATCGACACGGCGACCGAACATCGCCGATCGCGCGCGACGTTGCGCCCCTTGCGCGTACCCGCGCCGGTCTGGAACCAGAACGTGCCCTCCACCCAGAGGGCACCGACCGCGGTCACATGCGGGCTGCCGTCCTCGTTGACGGTGCACAGCCACGTCGTGCGGGAGTTCACAGCGTCCGGAGCCGGTGCCGCCCCCGCATCGAGGTTTTCGACGATGGCCGCCCACTCGACCGGCGGCAGCCCATCCGCCTTACCCAGATTAATGGTCTCCATGTCGTGAACGTACCTGTCCGTTCTTCCCCGGGCTGCGCAAATTCGCAATGAGACTGGCGGACGGGTCGGCGTTGATCGACGGACCTGGCAACGCGATGACGGTAGTGAACGGCGCCCGGTGGGCACGATACGGCCCGCCCCGACGTTGTCTATACAGCACCGGAATGCGGGTGGAAATCCAGTGCCGACCCGAACTCCGGGAGAAGTCATGGCCACCGACTACGACGCACCCCGGCGCACCCGTCCGGAGGAACCGGACGACGACTCGCTCGACGAACTGCAGACCCGGCGCGGTGACCGCCGCTCCGGGGTGCCCGACGTCGACGAACCGGACGTCATCGAGTCGTTCGAGCTGCCCGGCGCCGATCTGTCCGGCGAGGAACTGAACGTGCGGGTGATCCCCAAGCGGGCCGACGAATTCACCTGCACCCGGTGCTTCCTGGTCCAGCATCGCAGCCGCCTCGTCGACACCAGTGACGGGCAGATGATCTGCCGCGACTGCGTCGGCTGACCCGTCCGCCGTGACGCGGTCTGAGGAAGAAGTTCGCCCCGTCGGCGACGCGATTTCGGAATACTGCGTCCGAACTGCGTCCGTCGTTCACCGGAACCCACTCACGCTCCACAGGCCGGCGGCGTGCTCGTGGTACCGAGGAGCGTTCGGTCAGTACCCGGGTACCCCGAGTTGGTGGCCGAGTGCGGCGATCGCGTCGACGAGCGACCGGCCCCCGAACTGATTCCAGCCCCGGCCGTCCGGTCCCCGGATCTGATCGAATACGTCACGGGCGCGGTCCGCGGTGGCAGCGGGCAGCGGGGCTGCCTCGGAGAAGGCCCGGTCCGGGTCGATCCCGAAGGTCTCGACCAGCGTTCCGGCTCGTCGTCGATGCGTTGCAACCGAACATACCGATAACGTTCCACGACCGACCGACCGACGAGGCGGGCGAGCCTGTCAGTGCGCGTCGTCGAACCCCTGCTCGATCTCGGCGGGAATCCGGCCACGGGGGGACAGCTCGTAGCCCCGCACGATCGCCCAGGCGCGAATCTCCTTGGATTCGCCCCGCGGCCGCTTCCCAGCAGCGGGATCGGCAGGCCGATCCGAGCGATGTGTGCGGCCGCCGACCCGGGTGGCGTGGGCGATGTCGTCGGTCCAGGTGCAGCCCCTGTGAACCGAGGCGGACACCCGGATCACGCCTTCGCCGGTCGTTCCTTCGGCACCAGTAACGCCACCAGCGCGACGATCAGGCCACCACCGGCGAGATACAACCCCCAGCGATCGGTGAACACGGTGGCGGAGTTGTCCCGGAGGTAGTCGCCGACACGGTCATTGAGCCGCCACCAGAACACCGCGAGCGTGCCGATCCCCACGATCACCCCCACCCACTCGGCCGCGTATGAACCCACCCACGCGGCGACCAGCAGCAAGGCCGCAGCCCCCAACAGCACTACCGTCATCGACTGGTAGAAGGTCACGGCCTGATTCTCGATCTGCTCGACGGTGATCCCGGCAGGGAAGCCGTCGCGCAGATCGATCACCGCGACGTCGCCCGGGGAAATGCCGCCGACCACGGGAAGAAAGGCACCGATCGCGACCGCAATGGCGCACGCGAACAGGACCAGATGGACGAAGCTGCGCATCGGCATTCTCCTGGATATCGGACGGATGATACGGCGTCGGTTCGGTTACTCGTCCGGCACCGGGGGCGGGGAAGCGGCCCGAAGCTGACCGAGCGACAACGACACCGTGGTCACGCGGACCGCACCGAGCCGGGACCGTGCCACCACACACGCCTCGAAGGCAGTCGACATCCCCAGGCGCCCACGGCGCCGACTCGACCAGCGTCAACCCACACCGCCCACAGCGGTTCGACAGCCGGCCGACGACACCGTCGAGCGCGGCACTCTGCGCACACTCCGCATCAGGACCCGCGGCGACACCAACTCAACGGTGCCCCGGCCCTGCTCCTCGGCCAGGTCCGCCAACACGGCCAGCGACAGTGACACCGCAAAGTCCTCCTCGAAGTGGGCGGCCCGAGTCCGAACCCCTGCCACTATCGCGCATCACCGCGCCGCACGCCGAACACCCCGGACCTACGGAGCGTCACATCGATCTCGCTGTCCGCGCACCAGGTACGGACCGGGCGTTGAATCGACGGTCGATCGATCACTGCTCAGGTCTGCTGGAGAAAATGACCATCAAGCCCAGCCATGTCAGCGCAGTAGCCTCAGTCGTCGACGTCGAGGCCGCCGTTACCTGGTACACGAGTTTCTTCGACCGACCTGCCGACCGTCACACCGGACTCGCCGAATGGCAGCTCACCGGTGACGAGGCCCCGCCGGCCGGTACTCGATCCATACGGCGCCGGCAACCAGGCGGTCACTCCCGACGCAAACGGCATGCACGACGCCCCCGCAGAACCCGAGCACCACTACATCGCCCCACAGTCAGAAGATCGACTAAAGCTCCAAATACACTGTTGAGCATTACTTTTCGCCTACAGAATCCGCCGATTACGAAACAACGACAGCCGGGAGTAGCGGAGGGCACTCCGACGGAGAGCACCTGAAATCGCGGGCATCACAGCAACGGATGTCATCAATTGCGCGCAATGAGGTAAGCATGCGCAGAGCGAGGACCACAAAGATGCCCACACGCTCCTCAGTTCCCTCGACCCGGCCACGGCGAAACACCTCAGCGTGCCGCTCAGGGCTCGAGACGCGCTCTTGTCACACCGATACCGCGACACGCCGCACCGAACCGTCACCGTGACAGATGGTCGAACTTGCGTTCGACTGAAATCGCTTGTCGCCGTGGTCCCCTAATGTCGTGTCTATCCTGAGTCCGCTATTCCGACGCAAAGAAGGAGTCGACCCGATGACGAAGTACCTGATCTCGTTCCCGAGTGGTGCCATGGTCATTCCCGACGGGGATCTGCAGGCAGTGTCCGATGCGTCGCACACGGTGGTTCAAGAGGCGAAGGACGCCGGCGTCTGGGTGTTCGGCGGTGGCATCGACGAAAGCGTTCCGCCGGTCATGGTCGACGGGGACGGAACGGTCACCGCGGGCACCTACCCGCAGACGACTCAGCTCGAAGGCGGTTACGCGGTATTGGAACTGCCGTCCCGTGAGGCGGCACTGGAATGGGCCGCGAAGCTCGCGGTTGCCTGCCGGTGCGCACAGGAGGTGCGCGCGTTCGGGTACGACCCCGCCAGCTGACGGGTCTCGACCTCGCCGGGAATCGCCCACGAGGCTCCGCCATCGCCGCTCGCCGGGCGAACCGGGACCGGAACGCATATGCTTCCGGTCCCCCGCCGGCACACATCAGACAGAGCGGAGCGCACGATGACCATCACGATCTACGCCAAACCGGCCTGCGTGCAATGCACCGCCACTTACCGCGCCCTGGACAAGGAAGGCCTCGACTACACGGTCGTCGACATCACCCGCGACCTCGACGCCCACGACTACGTGCGGGCCCTCGGCTACCTGCAGGCGCCCGTCGTCGTGGCCGGTGACGACCATTGGGCCGGTTTCCGGCCCGACCGCATCAAGGCCCTCGCCGCGGCCTGACCGGGACGCGGGCCCCTCAGCGGCCCGAAGATTGCTCGACCTGAGGCGCCCGGAGCCGCGGGCGCACATGTTCGAAGATCAGTATGGTCTCGGTCGAGGCGACCGCAGGGTGCGCGCTGAGGTGGTCGAGGACGAAGCGCCTCAACTCCTCACTGCTGCCGGTGGCGACGTGGATGAGGTAGTCGTCGGCGCCGGCGATGAAGTACACGTTCAGCACGTCGTCGAGGGTAGCGAGTTGCTCGGCGAGCTGCCCGAGGTGCTGCCTTGCATTGGCCTGCACGCGAACTGCGATCATCGCCTGCAGATCCCTGCCGAGGGTGGCGGGATCGATGTCGGCGTGGAAGCCGCGGATCACTCCACGGTCGATCAGGGAGCGCACCCGACCCAGGCAGGTCGACGGGGCGATGCCCGCGAGCGCGGCGAGGGCGTTGTTGGGGGTGCGGGCGTCCCGCGAGAGTTGATCGAGGAGGATCCGGTCGATGTCGTCGATCGGCGCCCCCGCTCGAACATCATTCGACCGCGGGCCTTCGGCATACGGCGTGCCCGGAACATTCTTCTTCATCAGCTCAGTCTAGAGAATTTTCTTCTTCCACCTTGGATTCGGTGCGCTGATTGTTCACCATTGGTGCCTGTCGGCCGAATTCCCCGGCCGGCCCTTCACGAACCACGAGCACCGCCCGCACCACCGCCCCACTCCCCTGGTCCACGGCTGCAAAATGCCCCGACACCGAGATCGTCGCCTCCCAGCGTGATCGGAAAGGCTCATCATGAGCAACCCCCAGTCCCCGCCCGCACGCCACCGCGTCGTGGTGATCGGATCCGGCTTCGGTGGGTTGTTCGCGACCAAGGCCCTCCGCCGCGCGGACGTGGACGTCACGGTGATCGACCGCACCACCCACCACCTCTTCCAGCCCCTGCTGTACCAGGTGGCGACCGGCATCCTCTCCGAGGGCGAGATCGCCCCGTCGACGCGGATGATCCTCAAGGGCCAGGCCAACGCCGCCGTCCGCCTCGGTGACGTCACCGGCATCGACCTGACCGAACGCACGGTGACATCCGAACACCTCGGGCAGTCCACCGTCACCGGGTACGACAGCCTCATCGTCTCCGCTGGGGCTCAGCAGTCGTACTTCGGCAACGACCACTTCGCCGAGCACGCCCCGGGGATGAAGTCCATCGACGACGCCCTCGAACTCCGCGGCCGCATCCTCGGCGCGTTCGAGCAGGCCGAGGTGACCGCCGACCCGCAGGAGCGGGCACGCCTGCTCACGTTCGTCGTGGTCGGTGCCGGGCCCACCGGCGTCGAGATGGCCGGTCAGATCGCCGAACTCGCCCACCGAACCCTCGTCGGGGCCTACACCAATTTCGACCCCCGCGACGCGCGGATCATCCTGCTCGACGCGGCCTCCGCGGTACTGCCGCCGTTCGGTGACAACCTGGGTTCGGAGGCGGCGGAAACCCTCGAAAAGCTCGGTGTCGAGGTGCGACTGGGTGCGTCGGTGACCGACGTCGACGCCGGCGGACTGACCGTCCGGGATGCGGAGGGTGCCGAGCACCGCATCGCGTCCGTCTGCAAGGTCTGGTCCGCGGGGGTGGCGGCGAGCCCTCTCGGCGCGCAGCTCGCCGCCCAGTCGGGTGCCGCACTCGACCGCGCCGGCCGCGTCGCCGTCGACGAAGACCTCACCCTGCCGGGCCATCCCGACGTGTTCGTCGTCGGCGACATGATGTCGCGTGATCGCCTGCCCGGCGTCGCCCAGGTCGCGATTCAAGGGGGCCGCTACGCCGCGAAGCGGATCGCCGCCGAGGTCGCCGCGGCGGCCACGGGACGCCCGGCGCCGGAACGGCCACCGTTTCGATACCGCGACAAGGGTTCGATGGCCACCATTTCCCGGTTCAACGCGGTCGCCAAGATCGGCGGTGTCGAGCTGACCGGTTTCCTCGCGTGGATCATGTGGCTGGCCGTGCACGTGGTCTACGTCGTCGGGTTCCGGAGCCGTGTCGCCACCCTGTTGTCGTGGGCCTGGACCTTCCTCGGCACCTGGCGCGGGCAACTGACCAACACGCATCAGCAGATCACCGCCCGCAATGCGATCGCGCAGCTGCACAGCCTCGAGCGTCGGATCGAGGATGCGGACGCCCCTGTCGCGCAGGCGAGCTGACGGTCGCGTCCGCCGGTGTCGACGACGACGGCCTCCTCGGCGAGGGCCGCGGCTCGACGATCCGCACTTGTGGTTTCGGGGAACCGAACATTATGATTCGCCGCGTGAAAACAACGTCCTTCAAGGTAGGTGCGCGACGACGGCCGATGCCCGCTGCCGCAGTACTGACAGCGCTGGCCGCGACGCTGATGCTGTCCGGGTGCGGCAAGGGCGACGGGCCCGCCGACGACAAACCGGTGGTGCTGACCACGTTCACCGTGCTCGCCGACATCGCCGCGAATGTCGGCGGCGAGCACCTGACCGTCGAGTCGATCACCAAGGCGGGCGCGGAAATTCACGGATACGAGCCCACCCCGGGCGATATCAAGAAGGCCGCACAGGCTGACCTGATCCTCGACAACGGCATGAACCTGGAGGCCTGGTTCGGCCAGTTCGTCGACGGGGTGGACGTCGAGCACGTGGTCGTCAGTGAGGGCGTCGAACCGATCGCCATCGGTGAAGACGCGTATGCGGGGAAACCGAATCCGCATGCCTGGATGTCACCGCTGAACGTGCAGATCTACGTCGACAACATGGTCGCCGCGTTCAGCGAACTCGATTCCGCTCATGCCGCCGACTACCGCTCCAACGGCGACGCGTACAAGGCGCAGTTGCAGGCCGTGCAGGACGAGTTGGTCGCCGAACTGGGTGCACTGCCGGTCAACGAACGGGCGCTGGTCACGTGCGAGGGCGCGTTCTCGTACCTGGCCCGCGACGCGGGGCTGACGGAGAAGTACATCTGGCCGGTCAATGCCGAGCAGCAGGCCACTCCCCAGCAGATCGCGTCGACGATCGAGTTCGTGAAGCAGAACCGGGTTCCGGCGGTGTTCTGCGAGTCCACGGTGTCGGATGCGCCGATGCAACGGGTCGTCGAAGCGTCCGGCGCCGCGTTCGGTGGCACCCTCTACGTCGACTCGCTGTCCGAGGCGGACGGGCCCGTGCCGACGTATCTCGATCTGATCCGGCACGACGCCGACACCCTCACCTCCGCACTGAACGGGCAGCGGTCGTGACCGCGCAGCCTGCCGTCGAGGTCGAGGACGTCACCGTCCATTACGGCGACGTGCTCGCGCTCGATCGGGTCTCCCTCGCCCTTCGCCCCGGACGCGTCTGCGGACTCGTCGGCATGAACGGCTCCGGAAAATCCACCCTGTTCAAAACGATCATGGGCACGGTCAAACCCGACACCGGCACGGTCCGCATCAACGGCGCGGCGCCGGCCGCGGCGCGCAAGGCCGGGGTGCTGGGGTACGTCCCGCAGAGCGAGGACGTCGACTGGACGTTCCCGCTCTCGGTGCGGGACGTGGTGATGACCGGCCGGTACGGGCGCATGGGACCGACGCGGAGGCCCGGTAAGGCCGACCGCGAGGCCGTCGACCACGCTCTCGAACGCGTCGAACTCACGGACCTGGCGGACCGGCAGATCGGGCAACTGTCCGGCGGCCAGAAGAAGCGCACGTTCGTGGCCCGGGGAATCGCGCAGGGCGCCACCATCCTTCTCCTCGACGAACCGTTCGCCGGGGTCGACAAACGCTCCGAGGCCACCATCACCGCGCTGCTGCGGGAACTCGCCGACGCGGGCGCGGCGATCCTGGTCTCCACCCACGACCTGCATGCGCTCCCCGATCTCGCCGACGAGGCGATCCTGCTGCTGCGCACGGTGCTGATGCACGGCGACCCGGCGGTGGTGCTGCAACCGGAGAATCTGGCGGCCGCATTCGGCCTCGACGTGATGACAAGGACCTGAGGAACAATGGACGTCATCGACTTCTTCGTCGACCCCCTGCGCTACGACTTCATGGTCCGCGCGCTGATCACCACCCTGATCGCGGCGGTGGTGTGTGCGGTGCTGTCGTGCTGGCTGGTGCTGATCGGCTGGTCGCTGATGGGTGATGCGGTCTCGCACGCCGTGCTGCCCGGCGTGGTCCTGGCCTACATCGTCGGCGCTCCGTTCGCGATCGGCGCGGTGATCTTCGGATTCCTGGCCGTGGCACTGATCGGGGTGGTCCGCGACACCAGCCGGGTGAAGGAGGACGCCGCGATCGGCATCGTGTTCTCCACACTGTTCGCCCTCGGACTGGTGCTGGTCTCGGTCACCCCCAGCCAAACCGACCTGAACCACATCATCTTCGGCAACCTGCTGGGCGTCAGCCGGTCCGACCTGGTCCAGATCGCGATCCTCGGGGCGTTCGTGTTCATCGCACTGATCGTCAAGCGCCGCGACTTCACGCTGTACGCCTTCGACCCCACCCATGCGCACGCCATCGGCCTGAACCCGCGGCTGCTCGGGGCGGCGCTGCTGGGGCTGCTGGCCCTGACGGCGGTGGTGGCTCTGCAGGCCGTCGGTGTCATCCTGGTCGTGGCCATGCTGATCATTCCCGGAGCGACGGCGTACCTGCTGACCGACAGTTTCCATCGGATGCTGATCATCGCCCCGGCTATCTCGGCATCCTGCGCCGTCATCGGCCTGTACCTGAGCTATCACCTCGACACCGCCAGCGGCGGCATGGTGGTGCTGTCTCAGGGCGCGGCCTTCGCTCTGGCCTATCTGTTCGCACCGCGGCAGGGCGTGATCGGTCGCCGGATCACCGCGTCCCGGCGTCGCCGGGCATCCGCGTCCGCGGCGGTGGTGGCCGACCGCTGACGGTCATGCCGCCGGTGCGTGTCTCGGCACGATCATCACGGGCACCGGAGCGTGCCGCAGAATTTTCGAGGCGGCCGAGCCGAGGAACACGTGCGCGGCGGGTCCGGCGGCTCCCGACCCCAGCACCAGCATGTCGTCGGGTTCCCAGGACACGGCCTCGACCGCCGCGCGCCAGTCGGTGCCGCTGCCGATCTCCACGTCCACGTCGGGAACCGGGATGCGGGCGCGAACCGCGTCGAGTTGCCGGGCGATGTCGTCGGTTGTCCGGCGCGTCCACTGCCGGACGACGAGATCCTCGGTCGATTGCTCGATCGCGCCACCGAACCTGGACACGGGCCGCACCGTGAACGACACGATCCGCACTGTCGCCGGCCACCGTGCGGCCATCTCGGCGGTGGCGGCGATGAGTCCGTTGACGTCGGCTTCGCCGCCGTAGGCTGCGGTGAGCCTGCGGATCGGTCCGGGCACCGATGGGTAGCCGCGCGGCGCGATCGCGACGGGCACCGCCGCGGTGTGCACGAGCCGTTCGGTGACGCTGCCCAGCGCCACCCGGCCCAGCAGACCGGACGACGACGACCCGACGACGACGAGGGTGGCGTCGTGGGCGGCGACGAGTTCGATCAGCCCGGTGGGAATCGAGGTCGATCGGTGGACGACGGTGGGGATGTCCAAATCGCCCGGCAGACCGCCGACCACCCCGTCGAGTGCCCGCGACGCCTCCGCGGTGACGTAGCGCAGGTATTCGCGGTCGATGGGGTCGCCCTTCCCCGGCCACGGCTGTTCCACGACGGCCGCGGCGAGGACCGTCTCCCCGGTCCAGCGCGCGATCCGTGCCGCCAGGTGCAGCGGCGCGGTCCCCTGACGGCTCGAGCTGAATCCGGCGATGATCGTCATCGCGCGGGTTTCCCTGCGCCGACCGGCTGCGCAACGACGTGGGTGACCGGCACATCGTGCTCGGCGCGGGCGCGGTCCACGACATCGAACCGGTGCCACACCGACTCCTCGGGTGGCAGCGTGGAGATGACGATCTGATCCGGATGGAACGACTCGACACCGGTGGCCAGTGCGCGCAACGGCCGGTAGTCCCCCACCTCGCCGTCCGCGTCGAGGTCCTCGGAGCGGAGGGTCGTCAGCGTGTCGGCGAGTCGCTGCCGGGCGACCTCTCGGGTCGCTTCCGCGACGTCGAGCGGGCCGTGGGTGGCGGCGGTTCCGGTCTCGATCGGGCTGGCCGGCACGACCACGAAGTAGACGGCTTCCCGATCCGCGCCGATGCGACGGAGTTCGTCGAGCATCTCCTTCGACTCGACGGTCTGGTTGGCCAGCACCAGTACCCGGTGAGGCCGGGCGGTCGCGGCGGCCCCCTCGACGGCGGGCCGCCGGCGCACGAACCAGGTGTTCGCGAGGAACAGCACGATCACGACCGCCCACGACACCAGGCTCAGCACGAGTTGCGACCGCACGTCCTCCTGCAGATACATCTGCACCAGGATCGCCACGATCGCGGCGGCGGTGATGATCGACAACACCGGGAACAGCCACATCTTGACCCGCAGTTCCGAGGCCGGGGTGCGGTACCGCAGCACGATCTGGGACACGGCGATGAGCAGGTAGACGAACAGGATGATCGCGCCGCTGGAGTTCAGCAGGAACGCGAAGATGGTGTCCGGCGAGACGGCCGCGGCGATCACGCACAGGAACCCGACGACCGAGGAGGCGAGGATCGCGGTGGCAGGCACCCCGCGGCGGGTCACCCTGACCAACTGCGCGGGTGCTTCCCGGCGCGCGGCGAGGACGAACAGCATGCGGGAGGCGGTGTACATGCCCGAGTTGAGGCAGCTCAGCACCGCCGTCAGCACGACGGCGTTCATGATGTCGTCGGCGTACGGGATCCCCATCTCGGTGAACGCGGCGACGAACGGGGACGCGGCCATCTGATCGTCGTCCCACGGCAGGATGGTGGCCAGCAGGAACGTCGAGCCGACGAAGAACACGGCGATCCGCACGATCACCGAGTTGGCGGCCTTGGTCACCGCCCGCTCCGGATCCGCCGACTCCGCGGCGGCGATCGTCGCGATTTCGGCGCCGACCATGGAGAAGATCACCGTGACCACACCGACGGTGACGGCCATGGCGCCGAGCGGGAGGAACCCTCCGTGGCTCCACAGGTTGGAGAAGTCGAGCGCTTTGTCCGGCCACACGCCGAGCACGAACAGTGCGCCGAGCGCGATGAACACCACGATCGCGGCGACCTTGATGCCGGCGAACCAGAATTCGAACTCGCCGAACGACGAAACGGAGAACAAGTTCGTCGCCGTCATCAGGATCATCAGAACCAGCGCGGACAGCCACAGCGGGATGTCGATCCAGTACTGGATGATCGTCGCGCCGGCGATGGCCTCGAAGCCGACGACGATCACCCAGAAGTACCAGTACAACCAGCCGACGGAGAAGCCGGCCCAATTGCCCAGCGCCCGGCGGGCATAGTCGGCGAACGATCCGGTCGACGGGTTGGCCACGGCCATCTCGGCCAGCATGCGCATGACCATGATGATCAGGACCCCGGCGAGGGCATAGGTGATGAATGCCCCGGGACCGGTGTCGCCGATGACGACGCCGGAGCCGACGAACAGGCCCGCGCCGATCACGCCGCCGATGGCGATCATCGTCAGCTGCCGCTGGCTCAGCGCCTTCTTCAGTGCGGGTGTTCCGCTCATGTCATCCCTCCGATGCTTCACGCGTCGGCGTGCTCGCTCCTGGCGAGACCGACTGTCGGAGTCCGAAGGGTGTGGTGGGCTGGGCGACGTCGAGGTGGGCTTCGGCCGCAGGGCCTCGAAATTCAATCGTAGGCCGCGGCACCGGTCCGGCGAGCGGGATTCGATGTCCGTCCCTTCGCGCCGTTTACCGGCCTCCGCGGCGGGTATCAATACGGTGACTTCCGGAGTGAGACCGCCGAGAACGAAGGTTCCGCTGATGACACTCGTGCCCCGGGTCGCGGTCGCGCTGCTCGCCGCAGGCCCACTCGCCCTGTTCCTGGCCGCGCCCGCCGCCGCGGACCCGCCGGACGTGACCCTGGCCGCCGCGGTGGCCGGGAGCACCGTCACGACGACGCTCACCAACGACACCGGCGCGGACATCGTGTGCGGACTCGGCGGACTGCGGGCGACGGACGACATCGTGAACCCCGAGTCAGTGGCGGTGTTTCACCGATCGAACGTGGTGATCAGGCCGGGACCGCGGGAGTTCGTGTTCGAGGCGGTACCCGACGGCGACTATCTGATCCACTGGATCTGCAGCGAGAACGCCGGCCCCGGTGACGAGGTGTGGGGTTCGGCGCCGCTTCCCGAGGCCGCGTACGCGAAGCCGGCGACGGCGGAACCGCTCCCCGTCACCGTGCGAACGCAGACGTGTCTCGGATCGTTGTGCCTGCCGCCGGGGCTGGGTCTCTGACCGCGCGCGTCATCCGATCGAATCGCGCTGTGTCCGAAGGAATTCCCGCTCGGCCGCGTTCTCTGTGCGGTCGTGTGCCGCGTCGTAGGCGTGGGCGGCCTCGACGGGGCGCCCGAGGCGGCGGAGAAGATCGGCCCGCACCGCGTGGTACAGGTGATAGTCGTCGAGGTCGAGCTGATCGACGAGCGCCAGCCCCTCCGCCGGACCCCGTACCTCCGCCACGGCGACGGCCCGGTTCAACGCCACCACCGGGCTCGGCGCCAGCGACATCAACTGGTCGTACAGCTGCAGGATCTGCCACCAGTCGGTGTCGGCGGCCGTCGCGGCGTCGCTGTGGACGGCGTTGATCGCGGCCTGGATCTGATACGGGCCCGGCCGGTTGCGTCGCAGGCAGTCCCGCACCAGCGACTGCCCCTCGGTGACGAGGTCGCGATCCCACCGGCCGCGGTCCTGGTCGGGCAGGAGCACCAGTCGCCCGTCGGCGTCGGTGCGGGCGGCGCGCCGCGATTCGATCAGCAGCATCAACGCGAGCAGCCCGGCGACCTCCGGTTCGCGGGGCATCAGGGCCGCCAGGACCCGGCCGAGACGGAGAGCCTCGGCGCAGAGATCCGCCCGCGTCAGCCTGTCCCCCGAACTCGCCGTGTACCCCTCGTTGAAGATCAGGTAGACGACGGCCAGGACGGTGCGGAGACGGTCCGGAAGATCGGTCTCGTCCGGCACCCGGTACGGGATCCGGGCGTCCCGGATCTTCCCCTTGGCCCGGACGAGGCGCTGCGCCATGGTCGGCTCGGGCACCAGGAAGGCGCGGGCGATCTCCGCGGTGCCGAGCCCGCCGAGGAGGCGCAGGGTCAATGCGACCTGGGCGGTGGGTGCCAGCGCCGGGTGGCAGCAGGTGAAGATGAGGCGTAGCCGGTCGTCGTGCACGGCGCCCTCCTCCGTCGGTTCGTCGCGGGCGAGCAGCAGCGCGGCCTGCGCGTGCCGGTCGTGCCGGGACGCCTCGCGCCGGAGTCGGTCGATCGTGCGGTGCCGGGCGGTGGTGATGATCCACCCGGCGGGGCTCGGTGGCAGCCCGGCCGACGGCCAGCGCTGGACCGCCTCGGCGAATGCGTCCTGGACGGCATCTTCGGCGAGGTCGATGTCGCCGAACACGCCGACCAGGACGGAGACCGCGCGACCGTGTTCGGTGCGGAACACGTGTTCGATGTCGGCGGTGTCGATCACGTCAGTGGCTTCCGGCCCCGGCGTGGTCGGCGAACGGCCGGACCTCGATGGGCAGCGTCGTCGCCCGGGTGAGTTTGCGACCCCAATCGAGCGCGGCGTCCAGGTCGGGGGCCTCGACGATGGTGAATCCGCCGAGGTGCTCCTTGCCTTCGGTGTACGGGCCGTCGGTGACGAGCACGTCGCCGCCGCGGGCCCGCAGCACGGTCGCGGTCGTCGGGGCGCACAGTCCCCCGCTGAACACCCACGCGCCTGCGGACACCATCTCCTGGTTGAGGGAGTCGAGGTCGTCGGCGATCTTCGCGAGGACGTCAGGTTCGGGAGCGGGACCGTCGGGCTGGTACACGCTCAACAGGTACTGGGTCATGTCGGGTTCCTCCTCGGATCGGACGGTCGGCGCCTCGGGATGTGCTGTGGCCGGCCTTCACCTCCTATACGAACGCCGGCCCCCCGAATCGACACTGTGCACGAAAAGGCACGGTGCACGAGGAAGTTGCCCCGGGTGCCGTCAGTTGTGCTCGGACACCAGCACGGCGCGGGTTCCCGGCTCCAGCGCCTCGAACACGTGTGCAACATCGCCCGGGTAGGCGATGTAGTCGCCGGGCCCGAGCTCGACGGGGGCGCTCGCGAGGCCGACGAGTGCGCGCCCGGCGCTGAGGATGACGTGCTCGACCACGCCGGGCATGTGCGGTTCGGATTCGCGGGCCGGTCCCGGTTCGACGGCGAGGCGGTAGAGGTCCCGGCGCGCGGACGGCGGGCAGGACGCGACGAGGGTGGCGCGGTAGTCGGCTCGGTCGGAGGTCAGTTCGGGTCCCTCGTCGGCCCGGATGACCTGGACGCGCGGGCGAGGCGGATCGAGGAGTTGCGACATCGGCACATCCAGCGCCACACACAGGGCCCACAGGGTTTCGACGCTCGGGTTGCCGCCTCCCGATTCCAATTGGGACAGAGTGGATTTCGCAACCCCGGCACGGCGGGCGACCTCGGTCAGGGACATGCCCGACCGTTCGCGCTCGCGGCGCAGCGAGGGTCCGATGTATCCCAGCGGGGATTGCCCGTCCATGGTTCCCTTCCTGAGAATGTTCATTATTTCGGTCGCCTTGTTCGACTTGACGAACATAGCGCCACTCGTTCAGTATATAAGTCATGCGTTCGATGAAGCGAACACTCGGCTCACGGATCCTCCGGAACATCGCGCTCGTGTGCCTGGCCGACGGAGTGGTCGGCATGTCCTACGGCGCGATCGCGGTCGGCTCGGGACTCGACGCGTGGCTGCCCGTCGCATTGTCGGTGCTGGTCCTCGCCGGTTCCGCGGAGTTCCTCTTCGTCGGCATCGTCGCGGCAGGCGGCAGCCCGATCGCGGCGACGATCGCCGGACTGCTGGTGAACGCTCGACACCTGCCGTTCGGTCTGGCGGTCGGTGACGTGCTCGGGCGAGGGCTCCGACGCGTCGTGGGCAGTCACCTGATGAACGACGAGTCGGTGGTGTTCGCGCTCGGGGAGACGGACCCGGACCGCAGGCGCGCCGCGTACTGGGCGTGCGGTGTGGGGATCGCGGTGTGCTGGCCGCTCGGGGCGCTGCTCGGCGCGCTGGCGGGCAACGCGATCGGCGACCCCGCAGCGCTCGGTCTGGACGCGATGTTCCCGGCGGTGTTGCTGGCCTTGGTGCTTCCGGCGCTGCGTGATCGGGACGTGCGGGTGTCTGCGCTGATCGGGTCCGTCGTCGCCCTGGCGGCCACGCCGGTCCTGCCCGCCGGGCTTCCGGTGCTCGCGGCGCTGGTGGGTCTGCTCGTGGGTGTGCGGCGGACGGTGCTGCGGTGACCGGGCACCTCGTGTTGATCGGGTCGGTCGGGGCGCTCGCGGCGGGCACGTTCGCGTTCCGGTTCGCCGGGCCGGCGCTGCGGCCGCGGATCGCGACCCGGCCCTGGGTGGAGCGGACCATGGCGTCGGCCGCCGTGGTCCTGCTCACCGCCCTGGTGGGCACGGCGGCGCTCACCGAGGGCCACGACCTCGCCGGAGTGGCGCGTCCCACCGGAGTCGTCGTCGCGGGCCTACTCGCCTGGCGGAAGGCGCCTTTCGTCGTCATCGTCCTGTCCGCTGCCGCCACGGCTGCCGGATTGCGGCTCCTCGGCGTGCCGTGAGCATGCATCATCGAGGGGTGTTATTTCATCTCTGTGCCACGTGCGGTGTCGAACAGGACCCGAACACCCCGCTCCCCGACGAGTGCGCGATCTGCGCCGACGAACGCCAGTACATTCCGCTCGGCGGGCAGGAGTGGACCACCGTCGAGGCGCTGGCAGGCGCTGGGCACCGCGCCGTCGAACACGAAGTCGAGCCGGGACTGCACGGCCTGTACGTGGACCCGAAGACCGCGATCGGTCAGCAGTCCCTGGTGATCAGCACCCCCGCCGGGTCGCTGCTGTGGGATCCGCTCGGATTCGTCGACGCCGCGGCCGTCGACGCCGTCGCCGCGCACGGCCCGGTCATCGCCGTCGCGGGCAGTCACCCGCACATGTTCGGTGTCCAGACGCAGTGGTCGAAGGCGCTCGGTGACGTGCCCATCCTGGTGGCGGAGGCGGACCGCTCCTGGCTGGCGCGGTCCGACGGGCCGATCGTGTTCTGGTCCGGCACCCACGAGGTGGCACCGGGGCTGACCCTGCACCAGATCGGCGGGCACTTCCCGGGCAGCGCCGTCGCGCACTGGCGCGGCGGCGGCGACGGCGGGGGTGTGCTGCTCACCGGCGATGGCGTGTTCCCCAACCCGGATCGCCGCACGGTGTCGTTCCTGCGGTCGTACCCCAACCGGCTGCCGCTGTCCGCGGCGGTGGTGCGGCGGATCGCGGACCAGTTGTCGCACCTCGAGTTCGACCGCATCATCGGCAACTTCGACAACGTCATCGACCACGACGGCCGGGAGGCGCTCGAGTATTCGGCGACCCGGCACTGCGCCTGGGTGACCGGGGAGTTCGATCACCTCACGTGACGGTCGCAGAACCGGCCACCGCGCCGGACGGCGCCTTCGAGGGGGCACTGTAATCGTTCTTCCCCGCCGACGCGGTGACAGCGGATACCCTCCGCAGTAGCGTGAGCAGCGACTGAGGAGGTAGGTCTGATGGACTTGACAGCAATTGGTGTCGGTTTCGGCTACGTGGTCGTAGTCCTCACCATTCTTGTCGTCGTGGTCGGGGTGACGGCCCTGTTCGTGTTCTCGATCAAATCGGATTTCATCCCCCCGGACTCGACCGGGGCTCCCTCGGGGAGGAAGCGGATCGGCCGGGCGGAATAGCCGCGTCGAGCACCGGCAGGCGGGCAGTCCCTCACGGAGGGGCTGCCCGCCGTCGTGTGTGGTGGGGAGCAGCGGGTTTCTGGATCGATTCCGGCCGCGGGCGCAGGGAAGCACGCCTTACTGAGACGCTCGGGGACAAGGCGACTACCGTGACAGGAGTCGCCTATCTTTCGAGGAGCACGGAATGAGTATCCAGTCGGTTGAGTCACGCCGCCATCGCGTCGTGGTCATTGGATCCGGCTTCGGTGGGTTGTTCGGCACACAGGCGCTGAAGAATGCCGATGTCGACATCACCATGATCGCGCGCACCACTCACCACCTGTTCCAGCCGTTGCTGTACCAGGTGGCGACCGGCATTCTCTCCGTCGGCGACATCGCCCCCGCCACCCGGCTCGTGCTGCGGAAGCAGAAGAACACGCAGGTGCTGCTCGGCGATGTCGAAAAGATCGATCTCGAGGCGAAGACGATCACCTCCCGGTTCCTGGACCGGACGACCGTCACCCCGTACGACAGCCTGATCGTCGCCGCCGGCGCGGGACAGTCGTACTTCGGCAACGATCACTTCTCCGAGTTCGCGCCCGGCATGAAGACGATCGACGACGCACTGGAGCTGCGCGGCCGGATCCTCGGTGCGTTCGAGCAGGCCGAGTTGTCGAGCGATCCCGCCGAGCGGGCCCGGCTGCTGACGTTCGTCGTCGTCGGCGCAGGCCCGACCGGTGTCGAGCTCGCCGGCCAGATCGCGGAACTGTCGCGGCGCACCCTGTCGGGGGCGTTCCGCAACATCGACCCCCGCGAGGCCCGGGTGATCCTGCTGGACGGCGCGGACGACGTCCTGCCCGTCTACGGCGGCAAGCTGAGCCGCAAGGCCCGCCAGCAGCTGGAGAAGCTCGGAATCGAGATCCAGCTCGGCGCGATGGTCGTCGACGTCGACGTGGACGGCCTCGTCGTCAAGGACAAGGACGGCACGCAGCGCCGGATCGAGTCGCAGTGCAAGGTGTGGTCGGCCGGTGTGCAGGCGAGCCCGCTGGGGAAGCAGATCGCGGACCAGTCCGACGCCGAGATCGACCGCGCCGGACGCGTCCTGGTCAACCCGGACCTGTCTGTGCCCGGTCACCCCGACGTGTTCGTGATCGGCGACATGATGTCGCTGGACAAGCTGCCGGGTCTGGCGCAGGTCGCGATGCAGGGCGGCAAGTACGCGGCCAAGCAGATCAAGGCGGGGCTGAGCGGGCAGAAGCCGGAGGACCGGCCGCCGTTCAAGTACTTCGACAAGGGCAGCATGGCCACCATCTCGCGGTTCAGCGCGGTGGCGAAGGTCGGCAAGCTCGAGATCAGCGGATTCATCGGCTGGGTGGCGTGGCTGGCGATCCACCTGATGTACCTGGTCGGGTTCCGCAGCCGGCTGTCGACGGTGCTGTCGTGGACGGTGACGTTCCTCGGTCGCGGACGCGCGCAGATGGCGTCCACCGAGCAGTGGGTGTTCGCCCGCAACGCGATGGAGCAGCTGGAGCGGCACGAACGGGAGAAGGAGACCGCGGAGAAGTCGTCCGGCGGCGAGCAGCGCAAGGCCGCCGGGTGACACAGTCATCCACCTGAGCTGACCACGGCGGAGGGGACGGACCATCGGGTCCGTCCCCTCCGCCGTGTCCGGGGTGTGTCAGTTGCCGAGGCGTCCGGTGTCGGTGATGTTCGCGAGCCGGACCTGCCCCTTGGAGACCAGCCGATCCTGTTCGTCGGTGATCCGGACCTCCCACAACTGCTGGGTGCGGCCGCGGTGGACGGGGCTGGCCTCGGCGGTCAGCGTTCCCTCTCGCGTCGCGCGGAGGAAGTCGGTGTTGTTGTTGACGCCGACGACGTGGCCGCGTCCGCCGAGCCAGACCGTGCCCGCCGTGCTGGCGACCGATTCGATGACGGAGCAGTACACGCCGCCGTGCTGGATTCCGGCCGGTTGCTGCAGATCGGGGGTGACCGTCCACCGTGCGCGCACGCGGTCGGGGCCGAGTTCGAGGTATTCGAGTCCGATGAGAGCGTCGAATCCCTTGCCCAGTTGATCGGCCAGCGCGGCGGTGTCGCCGTGCCCGTCGCCGTTCGATGCCTGCTGCTGCCCGGAATCCACCATCGCACTCTCCATCGGATCGCTGTGCGCTCTCGCGGCGCACCCGCACTCCTGCCTACACGACGGGACGACCGGCCGAACAATCAGGTGGGGCAAACGGATCGGCGGGCCTCACGCTTGTTCAGCGTGAGGCCCGCCGTGGGATGGACCTGGGAGTCACTGCAGCCCTCAGGACTCCTGCGCGGTCCGGTAGTTCGGTTCTCGGCGCCGGCGTTTCTGCTCGACGTCTGGCATGAGTATAGGCAAGGCTTCCCTAATTAAGCAAGCGCTTCCGCGCCTGACCCAGCCGACCACAGTGCGGGCGCGTGATCCGGCCCTTCGAGCGGACCGGCACGCCGGCAGCCACGAAGGCGTCCAGGATGCCCTGACCGCGGCGCTGCGCGGCGGCCTCGCCGCCACCGGCGAGGATCGGCACATACGTCGCCGCGCCGAGCACCGACTCCCCCACGAGCCCCCAGAATCGGGACGCATCGATCGGCGTCAGCCGGGCGATCGCGTCGAACACCGCGTGCAGCGACGTGAGACTGCGGTGCACCGTCCAAAGCAGCAGTGCCCGCTCGCACGGCACGGTGACCGTCCGGGGCGTGCCGGCGTAGGGGTCGTCCGGCAGCACGCGCATGGTGTCGTCGGCGACGCCCGCCCAGTCGATCCCCTCGTCACTGTCCATGTGGATCCACAGGTTCTCGAGCCCCGGGTCCCAGGCCCGCCCCTCCAGCACGACGAGGGCGGTGACACGCCCGACCACCGCATGAATGAGCGCCGTGGCCACCTGCATGGCGGCGACGTCCGGATCGGGGACGTCCTCGAGCGAACGCGCCCACATCCGGGGCACCCGGTCGCCGTCGAGGTCGTCGGCGAGCGACCACCACCGGCGTTTACCCTCGTCTGCCATCGTCGCGACCGCGTACATGCGCGGATATTCGGCGTTCAGCGCGCGAAGTCGTGTGCAGGACACGTCCAGTGCGGTCGCGGGGGCGGACAGGGTCGAAGTCACCGTGCACTCCAATCGGTCGGGATGGAACACCACCAAACATAGGTGAGCCTAACCAAATATCAAGACTTGACATCATGTGATGTGGGGCACCCCCGCGAACCGCGTCCCACGGGACGCCCCGCCGGATGTGGCATCGGGGATAGGGTTCCGTAACCTAAGTAGTTGAATCAGTGCAGATCCCGTGCACAGGCACACACGTCAGGAGCTTCCCCCGCCAGTGACGACGACGAGACAGTTCGGCGGCGACATCCCGCACCTGCCGACCGACGAGCCCTACGGAAAGCGCGACGTTCCGCGCGGTCCCGCCCCGCTGTACCTCCGGGCACTCGCGGGACTGATCGACATCGGGATAGTGGCCATCCCGCTCGTTCTCGGGTGGTACATCGTCGACTCCCTCCGCGACGACAACGGCGGCGGGGAGGCCGACCGCGTCGTGTTCGGCGGCGCCGCCGTCGCGATCGCGCTGGGACTCGCCCTGTGGAACCGCGGATTCCGCGAAGGCAACACCGGGCAGAGTTCGGGCAAAGGGTGGGTCGGCCTCGTCACCCGCGACACCCACACCGGCGATGCGATCGGCCCGAAACGGTCGCTGCAGCGGGCGTTCCGGCGCACCGGCACCGAGGTCGTCCGGGAAAGCACCGCCACCGACGAGGGATTCGCCGTCCGCGAGAGGGACGTCAGCGTCGCCGCGATCCGCCGCCGCCGGCTGATCGGGCTGGGCGTCCTCGTGATCCTGCTCGGACTGGTGCTGCTCGCCAGCGTCGCGGTCGGGGCGCGGCCGCTGTCGTTCGCGGAGATCTTCCACGCACTGTTCGATCCGGACGGCTCGCAGACCGACATCATCGTGCGGACGCTCCGCGGCCCGCGCACCGTGCTCGGCCTCGTCGTCGGAGTGGCGCTCGGTGTGGCGGGCGCCCTCATCCAGGGGCACACCCGCAACCCGCTCGCCGACGCCGGCCTCCTCGGCCTCAACGCCGGCGCCGCGTTCCTCGTCGTGCTGTCGATGTACCTGTTCGGCTTCAGCGCGCCCAGCGAATACCTGTGGTTCGCGTTCGCCGGATCCTTCGCGGCGAGTGTGATCGTGTTCGGGCTCTCGTCGATCGGCAACGGGGCGGCGAGCCCACTGAGCCTGGCGCTGGCCGGCGCCGCCGTCGCGTTCTTCCTGCAGGCGATGACCAACGCGATCATCATCGTCGACCAGTCCAGCCTCGACTCCTACCGGTTCTGGGTGGTCGGGTCGGTGGCCGGCCGCGGCTTCGACGTGCTGTGGCAGGTGCTGCCGTTCCTGGTCCTCGGGCTGATCCTCGCCCTCGTCAGCACGCCGGGCCTCAACGTCCTCAGCCTCGGCGAGGACGTGGCCCGGTCGCTGGGCACCAACATCGCGGCCAGCCGCGCGCTCGGCATCGTCGCGATCACCCTCCTCACCGGTGCGGCCACCGCGGCGTGCGGTCCGATCGCGTTCATCGGTCTCGTCGTCCCCCACGTCGCGCGGGCCATCACCGGCCCCGACTACCGGTGGCTGGTCCCCTACGCCGGGCTCCTCGGCGGCGTGATGCTCGTGACCGCCGACGTCATCGGCCGGGTCGTGGTCCGGCCGGGTGAGTTGCAGGTGGGAATCGTGCTCGCCGTGTTCGGGGCACCGTTCTTCATCGCGTTGGTTCGGCGCAGAAAGTTGGCAAGCCTGTGAGCACTCGAGACGACGTGCGCCCCGACGTCGGCGCCGCGCCCGCGGCCCGGGTACCGGCCCGCCCCGCGTTCCGCCTCGGACCGATCTCCCTGGTCCTGCGCCCCCTCGGCATCGCCGTCAACGTCGCGCTGCTGGCGGCCCTGTTCCTGGTGCTGTGCCTCAACATCGGCCGCGGCGACTACCCGCTGTCGATCCCCGAGGTCACGCGGGTGCTGTTCGGCGGCGGCACGAAGGCCCAGAACTTCATCGTCATGGACCTCCGCCTGCCGCGGTCGCTGACCGGGGTGTTCATCGGCATGGCCCTCGGCCTGGCAGGCGCCATCACCCAGTCGATCGCCCGCAACGCCCTCGCCAGCCCCGACATCCTCGGCATCACGTCCGGTGCCAGCGCCGCCGCGGTCGCGCTGATCGTCCTCGGCGGCGGCGGCAGCTTCGTCGGCATCCTCGCCACCCTGGGGATCCCGCTGGCCGCCCTGGTCGGCGGACTCCTCACCGCCCTGGTCATCTATCTGCTCGCGTGGCGCGGCGGGGTGGAGGGGTACCGGCTGATCCTCATCGGGATCGGTGTCAACGCCATGCTCATCGCGGTCACCGGGTGGCTGCTGATCTCGGCGGACATCAACGACGCGTCGCGGGCCCAGGTGTGGCTCAACGGGTCCCTCAACGGCGCCTCCTGGAGTCAGGTGTGGCCCGTCACGATCGCCGTCGTCCTCGTCGGCGGCTACGCGGTGATCTCCTCGTTCACGATGGGCGCGCTGCGTCTCGGCGACGACAACGCCGTGTCGCTGGGGGTGCGGCTGCAGTGGTCGCAGGCCCGGCTGCTGCTCATGTCCGTCGCCCTCGCCGGCATCGCCACCGCCGCGGCAGGCCCGGTCGGGTTCGTCGCGCTCGCCGCGCCGCAGGTGGCGCTGCGGCTGGTACGGTCCGCCGGTCCGCCGCTCATCGCGTCGGCGCTGACCGGCGCCGTGCTCGTGGTGGGCAGCGACGTCGTCGCCCGCACCATCCTGCCCGTCGAACTGCCCGTGGGTATCGTCACCTCGGCACTCGGTGGCCCATTCCTGCTGTATCTGCTGGTTCGCAACAATCGGAAGGTCTCGGCATGACCGTGCAGACTGACTCTCGACTGATCGCCGACAACCTGAGCCTCGGGTACGGCGACAGGGTCATCGTCGACCACCTGAACCTCGAGGTGCGGACCGGGGTGATCACCACCGTGATCGGGCCGAACGGCTGCGGCAAGTCCACCCTGTTGCGCGCGCTGGGGCGACTCTTGAAGCCGCGCAACGGTTCCGTGCTGCTGGACGGCAAGGCCATCGGGTCGATGCGCACCAAGGACGTCGCCCGCACCCTCGGCATGCTCCCGCAGGCGCCGGTGGCCCCCGAGGGGCTCACCGTCGCCGACCTGGTGGCCCGCGGCAGGCACCCGCACCAGTCGTGGCTGCGGCAGTGGTCGTCCGACGACGAGGGCGAGGTCGCCGAGGCGCTCGCCCTGACCGGGGTGTCCGACCTCGCGGACCGCCCCGTCGACCAGCTGTCCGGTGGTCAGCGTCAGCGGGCGTGGATCTCGATGGCCCTCGCGCAGGGAACCGACATCCTGCTGCTCGACGAGCCCACCACCTACCTGGACCTGGCGCATTCCGTCGAGGTCCTCGACCTGGTGGACCGGATGCACGAGGAACTGGGCCGCACGGTGGTGATGGTGCTGCACGACCTGAACCTCGCGATCCGCTACAGCGACCAGCTGATCGTCATGCGGGACGGCACCATCGTCGCGTCCGGCGCACCGAAGGACATCATCTCCGCCGAACTGCTGCTCGAGGTGTTCGGTCTCGAGGCCGCGGTCATCGCCGACCCGGTGTCCGACCGCCCGCTGGTGGTGCCGATCGGCACCCGCCACGTGTACGGCGCGATCGGCGGACCGGACGCGAAGTAGCGGCGGTCAGCGCCGCCCGCCGATCATCGTCCGCACCAGCCGGTAACTCTGCCCCAGCGACACCGTCGGCAGGTACGCCCTGCCGACGGCGTTGCCGATGCTGGGGAGGGCGGCCGGGTCGGCGAACGTCATGTGCATGGCCACGTACCGGGGCTGGAACTTCGACTTGAACGCCAGCAGCGAACGGAACCCGTACACCGGTTCCAGGGTGCGGCCGAGCAGATCGAGCACGCTGTCCATCACCGCCGACAGGCTCGACGACTCCGACCGTTCCCGCTCGTCGGCGTCGCCGTCCGGTTGCTCGACCTTCGCGAGCGGGGCGCCGGACAGGCTCAGGAACTGGGCCCCCTCCTCCTCCAGTTTCAGTGCCGCGGACGCGATGAGGAACTCCATCGCCGGCCGGAACCCTTCCGCCCGCCGCCGCATGAAGTCGAGGGTCCAGCCGACCACCCGTCCGTCCTGGTACACCGGAAGCCAGGACGTGATGCCGTGGACGGTGCGGTCCTCGTCGACGGCGATGAGGCAGCGGACCTCCGGGTCGTCGACCTCGTCGAGTCCGCCGAGTGTGAAACCCATTTCGGGCATGCCCTTGTCGGCCACCCATTCCTCGGAGATCGCGGTGATCTGATCGGTGATCGCCCGGGGGGCGCTGGGGAAGCTGACCCATTCGGCGGTGATCCCCGATTTCTTCGCCTTGTTCAGGGCGGTGCGGACGTCCTGGAACCGTTTGCCGGTGAACGCGATCTGCCCCAGATCCAGCACCGTCTCCTCCGCGACCTGGATGCCGCTCCAGCCGAGGGCGTCGGTGATGTCGCGGACCTCACCGGTCACCGAGTAGAAGCACGGAATCCAGCCGTTGGCGGCGGCGAACTCGGCGAAGTGTTCGACGGTGTCCCGCAACCGGTCCGGTGGGCCGACCGGGTCGCCGGTGGTCAGGGCGACACCGGCGATGACCCGGTACGCGACGTAGCTGGTGCCGTCGGCGGAGAACCAGTAGTTGTTGCCGCGCCACGTCGTCATCCAGGACAGCGGGCTCCCGCTCCCCGACTTCAGGAGGGCCCGGGCGCGTTCGGTGGACTTCGAGTCCGAGCCGATGGCGGGGCTGAGGAACGTCGCGGCGACCAGCGCGCAGAGGGCGACCCAGAACACCACCCCCGTCCACTCGTACAGCAGCGTCGCGGGGATGCTCTCCGGCAGCAGCCGCGGGTCGAGCCATTGCAGGTACACGGGCGGGATCAGCCGCTCCGGGAAGTCGGCCAGCAGCGTCGTCGTTCCCGGCCGGGGGTCGAACCCGTGCCGCGCCCACAATCCGCCCAGGACGTAGAGGACGGCGAGACCGGCGACGAGCGCCACCAGGATGCCCGCCAGCCGCCGATACGTCCCGGCCGGGGCGGAGACGTCGAAGAACCGCCGGGTCGCGAGCAGCACGATCAGGATCGCCAGCGGGGTCAGGAACGGCACCAGCGTCCGGTACAGGTTCGGGTCGGCGAGACCGTAGAACAGGGAGTCCTCGTCGAGGGAGTCGACGAACCGGACCGCGAAGTTCAGCAGCGACAGCACCAGCAGGACGACCTGGGCGACCACCGACGCCACCCACGCGAAGCGACGACCCCGTCGGAGGCCGTCGCTGAGGGTGAGCAGGAACAGGGACGGCATCAGACTCAGCAGGGTCGGCCCGACCCCGGACAGGCGCAGTTCGAGCAGCCCGCGCCGGCATTCGGGGTCCGCCGCCGACACCTCGCACAGGTCGCGGACCTCGCCGGCCGTGTACGGCACGCCGCGGAACAGGTCGCGCAGCACGGCGAGCGGCCCGACCGCCTCCGCGGACAGCGCGGCGATCATCGGACCGATCGCGCTGGCCGCCACCACGATCGCGACGAGCACCCGGCCCTCCCGCTGGGTGCCCGCGATCCGCTCGCCGCGGGCGGAGCGGCCGACGATCCAGCGGCCGATCACCAGCCCCACCACGGCCGCGGCCAGCCGGACCACGTCCTGCAGCGACCCGCTGAACAGCGCCAGGGTGATCGTGAACGCGAGGACTCCGACACGGATCCGCCGCCGCCACAGCGTGCCCATGTTGGAACTGGCCACCATCGCGGCGCCGACGATCCAGGTGCTCGGGCCGACTGCCATCCCCACGTGCAGCCGGAAACCCCAGTTCGCGTCGACGACCTTCGCGACCGCGGCCACCGACAGCGCCAGCAAGCCGCCGAGCACCTGGGTGGCGACCGCGGCCAGGGTGAACCGCGCCGACCCCATCCGGCGTTCCAACGGCGCGGCCACCACCAGGAGCAGCACGGTCGTCGACAGGTACGCGAGGACGTCGTCGCCCCACAGCCCGGCGGTGAGCAGCGTCCACACCCAGCCGTTCTGGAACGCCCGGATCCCGATCGCGACGTGCTGGGACAGGTCGTGGGAGGGCCCGCTGATCACGCTGGACGTGGCGATCGCCAGGATCCAGATCGCAACCAGCAGCGAGATGCTGACCGGCGCGCCCCGCACCCCGCCCCAGACCCGTTCCGCGGCCCGCCCCGTCCGACCCTTGACCCTCGCTGCCGTACCGTGTCCGGTTGCCGCGCTGTCGTCGGTCTTCATCCGCCAGGTCCCCACTCTCTCCGCGATGTCGAGAACGAAAGCTTGCCCGGCGGGTCGGCCGCTAGCCAACCCGACCGTAATCCACCCGTTCGGACTATGGCCAATACCACACGCAGTGACGCAGTTTTACTACTACCAGTAGTACGTATCTGCGTCGTCGTATCCGTAGAATCGGTTTATGGCTGGACTCGGCGAACTCGAACGCGCAGTGATGGATCACCTGTGGTCCACTTCGGAACCGCAGACGGTACGGCAGGTGCACGAGGCACTGGCGGCACGCCGTGAACTCGCGTACACCACTGTCATGACAGTGCTTCAGCGGCTGGCGAAGAAGCACCTCGTCATCCAGCAGCGCGACGACCGCGCCCACCGGTACCTGCCGGTACACCAGCGAGAGGAACTCGTCGCGAGCCTCATGGTGGACGCCCTGCAGCAGGCCGACAAGTCCGGCAGCCGCGCCGCCGCACTCGTGCACTTCGTCGGCCAGGTCGGCGCCGACGAGGCCGACGCGCTCCGCGAGGCCCTCGCCGCGCTCGAGGCCAAGGAACGGACCACCGGAGACAATCAGTCGGGAACCGTTCGCGCCGGCTGACGTTCGTCATGCATGATGAGTAGGACATGGACGCCACCACCGCGCTGGTATTCGGAGTACTCGCACTTCTTCTCGCAGGGCCTGTCCCTGCGCTGCTGAGTCGAGCCCGATGGCCACATCACGCCCCCCGAGCAGCACTCGTGCTGTGGCAGGCAATCGCCCTCGCCGCGGTCCTGTCCGCGTTCAGTTCGGGACTCGCGATCGCCAGCCAGCTCCTCGTTCCCGGACCGGACGGCCGCCCCACCACCGCACCGGTCGCCGAGATCGACGCACTCGGCCTGCCGCTGTGGCTGCTGTACGTGGTGGTGTTCGCGCTGACCCTCCTCGTCGGGGCCAAACTGATCTTCGCGATCGTGCAGGTCGGTGTCCGCACCCGGCGTCGGCGCGCCCGGCACCGCATGCTCGTCGATCTCCTCGACCGCTGCGACTCGTCGTCCCCGCTCGCCCGCACCCCCGACCTGCGGGTCCTCGACGTCACCGAGCCCATCGCCTACTGCCTGCCCGGGCTGCGGCAGCGGGTGGTGCTGAGCCAGGGCACGTTCACCAACCTCGACGACGCGGAGATCACCGCGATCCTCACCCACGAGCGGTCCCACCTGCGGGCCCGGCACGACCTCGTCCTCGAGGCCTTCACCGCCGTCAACGCCGCCTTCCCCACCGTGGTGCGCAGCAAGTCCGCGCTGGGATCGGTGCAGCTGCTGGTGGAGATGCTCGCCGACGACTCCGCCGTCCGCGCCACCGGGCCGACCGCACTGGCTCGTGCACTCGTCGCCTGCTCGGGGTCGATCGCCCCGAAGGGCGCCATGGCCGCCGGCGGTCCCAGCACCCTGCTGCGGGTGCAGCGCCTGGCGTCCACGGAACAGGGCACCCGGGTCGCGCTCGCCGCCTACGCGGCGTCCGTGGCCATCCTCGTGGTGCCGACCATCGCCGTCGCCGTCCCCTGGCTCACCGAACTGAGTCGGTTGTTCAGCGCCGTATAGTCGCCCACCTCACAGTCCGCCGGGTTCGATAACCGAGTGCCCCGTCGCGTACACTGGTCGGCGGTCGCCACTGCGGCCCATCAACACTGAAACGGCACACAGCCCAATTCCCCGCACTTCCGCGAATGGATTGACCAGGTGACATGTGCCCTGGCTCGTCCCTTTGTGCGTGCTGCATGACAGCCCCCGCTCCGCGACGCGCCCTATGCCCGGAGAGGTATTTGCGTGACCAACGCTGTCCAGACGACGTCTGCCCCACTTGAGCAGACCGAGACCGAAACCCCTGATCAGAACGCCACCGAGGCCGACACGGCCACCGTGACGTTCGCCGAGATCGGCCTGCCCGCACCCCTGGTGCAGGCCCTCGCCCGCAACTCCATCACCGTCCCGTCGCCGATCCAGGCGCTGTCCGTCCCGGACGCGCTGGCCGGCACCAACGTCCTCGGCCGCGCACAGACCGGTTCCGGCAAGACCCTCGCGTTCGGCCTGCCGATGCTCGCCCGGCTCGCCCGCCACGAGGACCGGCCCGCCGCCAAGCGGCCCCGCGCACTGGTGCTCGTCCCCACCCGGGAACTCGCATTCCAGGTGGTCGACTCCCTCAACTCGTACGCCGGCGCAATGGGACTGACCGTCCGCCCCGCCGTCGGCGGCACCCCGTTCACCAAACAGGTCGACCAGCTGCGCCGCGGCGTCGACATCCTCGTCGCCACCCCCGGCCGACTCGGCGACCACCTCCGTCAGGGCACCTGCATCCTCGATTCCGTCGAGATCACCGCCCTCGACGAGGCCGACCAGATGGCCGACATGGGCTTCCTGCCCGAGGTCCGGTCCATCCTCGGCGAGACCCCGGCCGACGGCCAGCGGCTCCTGTTCTCCGCCACCCTCGACCGTGAGGTGCAGTCGCTGGTCCGCCAGTTCCTGCCCGACCACGTGCAGCACTCCACCGAGGACGGTCGCGCCAGCGTCGACACGATGGAGCACTACGTGCTGCTCGTCGACCGCGGCCAGAAGGACAACGTTCTCGCCGAAATCGGTGCCCGCGAAGGCCGCACGATCATGTTCGCCCGCACGAAGCTCGGCTGCGAGGGCATCACCGACCGGCTCCGCGCGGTGGGCATCGCCGCCGAGGCCCTGCACGGCGGCAAGGCGCAGAACCAGCGCACCCGGGTCCTCGAACGCTTCAAGAACGGCCGCACCCCGGTGCTCGTCGCCACCGACGTCGCCGCCCGCGGCATCCACGTCGACGGCATCGACCTGGTCGTGCACGTCGATCCGCCCGCCGACCACAAGGACTACCTGCACCGCGCAGGCCGGACCGCCCGCGCAGGCGAGAAGGGCACCGTCGTCGCGATCGTGCTCCCCAACCAGAAGCGCACCTTCCGCCGCCTGACCGGCATGGCGGGCGTCGACGCCACCGCCGTGCCCGTCACCCCCGGCTCGGAGAAGCTGGCCAGCATCACCGGCGCCAAGGCGCCCAGCGGAGAACCGGTGCGCGACACCTACTCCCGCGGCGAGCGCGGCGGCGACCGCAAGTTCGGTGACCGCGGACCCCGCCGCGAAGGCGGGTACGCCGGACGCGACGGCGGCGGGTACCGCGGCAACCGCGGCTTCGACGGTCGCGGCTCCTCCGACCGGGGCGGCCCGCGCCGCGACGCCGGTGAGCGCAGCTACGGTGACCGCCCGTCGGGTGGTCGCAGCTTCGAGGGCCGCGGCAACGAGGGCCGGAGTTACGAGGGGCGGGGTTACGAAGGGCGCGGCCCGCGCCGCGACCAGACCGACAACCGGTCCGGCGGCTACCGGGGCGACCGGGGCGACCGCCCCCAGCGTGACGGCGACAACCGCGGTGGGTACCGCGGTGACCGCGACAACCGGACGTTCTCCGATCGGGCTCCGCGCCGAGACTTCGGAGACAGCGCACCCCGGCGCGACTACGGGGACCGCGGCGACAGCCACCGCGGTTCCGGCGAGCGCAGCTTCGACCGCAGCGCACCGCGCCGCGACTTCGGCGACAATCGCGGCGCCGCAGGCGGGTTCCGCCGCGACGACCGCCGGGACGATCGCCGCCCCGCAGCCACGTCGGAGCGGCGTCCCGCGTCGACCGGCGGCGGGTTCCGCAGCCGCACCGACCGTCGCTCCTACGACGGCTTCGACGGCCCGCGCCGTGAGCGCCGCAGCTGATCGAACGATGCCGTGACACGAAGGCCGGCCGTCGCATGTGCGACGGCCGGCCTTCGTGTGTTTGGCTTAGCCGGTCGAGCTTTTCGTAGCCGCCGATTTCACTACCGCCGAGCGAGAGGGAATGCTGTATCCATGACTATCGACAACACTGAGGGTGCCCGCGCGCAGATCGGCGTCACGGGACTGGCCGTCATGGGCTCGAACATCGCCCGCAACTTCGCCCGGCACGGTCACACGGTCGCGCTGCACAACCGCAGCATCGCCAAGACCGACGCCCTCATCGAGGAGCACGGCAGCGAAGGCGACTTCGTCCGCACGGAGACGATCGAGGAGTTCGTGGCAGCGCTGCAGAAGCCGCGCCGCGTGCTGATCATGGTCAAGGCCGGCGACCCCACCGACGCCGTCATCGAGGAACTCGCCTCGGCGATGGAGCCCGGTGACATCATCATCGACGGCGGCAACGCACTGTACACGGACACGATCCGGCGCGAGGCTTCGCTCCGGGACCGTGGCCTGCACTTCGTCGGTGCCGGCATCTCCGGCGGCGAGGAGGGCGCGCTGAACGGCCCGTCGATCATGCCGGGCGGACCGAAGGAGTCCTACCAGGCCCTGGGCCCGCTGCTCGAGTCGATCGCCGCGCAGGTCGACGGCACCCCCTGCTGCACGCACATCGGCCCCGACGGGTCCGGGCACTTCGTGAAGATGGTCCACAACGGCATCGAGTACGCCGACATGCAGCTGATCGGCGAGGCGTACAACCTGTTCCGCGACGCCCTCGGCTACGACGCCGACCAGGTCGCCGACGTGTTCACCGAGTGGAACGCGGGCGACCTCGAGAGCTACCTCGTCGAGATCACCGCCGAGGTGCTGCGGCAGAAGGACGCGAAGACGGGTAAGGCCCTCGTCGACGTGATCGTCGACGCCGCCGAGCAGAAGGGCACCGGCCGCTGGACCGTCAAGTCCGCCCTCGACCTCGGTGTCCCGGTCACCGGCATCGCCGAGGCCGTGTTCGCCCGCGCCCTGTCCGGTGCCCGCGAGCAGCGCAAGGCCGCGGTCGGTCTCGCGTCCGGTCAGCTGGCCGACAAGCCCGCCGACGCCGCCCAGTTCACCGAGGACATCCGGCAGGCCCTGTACGCGTCGAAGGTCGTGGCGTACGCGCAGGGGTTCGACCAGATCGCTGCGGGCAGCGCCGAATACGACTGGGACCTGCACCCCGCCGACCTCGCGACCATCTGGCGTGGCGGCTGCATCATCCGCGCCCGGTTCCTCAACCGCATCAAGGACGCGTACGACGAGAACCCGAAGCTGCCGAGCCTGATCCTCGCCCCGTACTTCCGGGATGCCATCGAGACGGCCATCGACAGCTGGCGCCGCGTGGTGTCCACCGCCACCCTGCTGGGGATCCCGGTGCCGGCGTTCGCGTCCTCGCTGTCCTACTACGACGCCCTGCGCGCCGAGCGGCTGCCCGCCGCCCTGACGCAGGGGCAGCGGGACTTCTTCGGCGCCCACACCTACGAGCGGGTCGACGCCGAGGGCAAGTTCCACACCCTCTGGAGCGGTGACCGCAGCGAAGTGCAGGCCTGACCCTCCCCGATCGACCGTCCCCGGCCGTGGCATACCGCAGGTGTGTCACGGCCGGGCCGCGCCGTGGCCTGCCCAAGGCCGGGCCATCGAATACCCCACCGCGGAGGCGGTAGCCTTCTGGATATGCCCGACGACGAGTCCGCCTCGCCCGCACCGGTGGGTGAGACGTTCCTCGCGCTCGGTCTCCCCGCGGTGATGACCCACGCCCTCGACCGCGGCGGCATCGCCGCGCCGTTCCCGATCCAGGCGGCCACCATTCCCGACGTCCTCACGGGCCGGGACGTGCTGGGCCGGGCACCGACCGGGTCGGGGAAGACCCTCGCGTTCGGGTTGCCGATGCTCGTGCGGCTCAAGGGCGCAGCCAGCAGGCGCGGGTACCCGCGCGGCGTCGTGCTGGTGCCCACCCGCGAACTGGCTGTGCAGATCGAACGCGCATTGGACGAGCCGGCCCTGTCGGTGGGGTTGCGGGTGGCGAACGTCGTCGGCGGGGTTCCGATCAAACGGCAGGTCGAGACGCTGTCGCGGGGTGTCGACCTGCTGATCGCGACGCCGGGGCGCCTCGCCGACCACCTGGCGCAGGGCTCGGTGTCCCTCGACGACGTGACGGTGCTGGCCCTCGACGAGGCCGACCACATGGCCGACCTGGGGTTCCTGCCGCAGGTCACGGCGATCCTCGACAAGACGCCGGCCGGGGGTCAGCGGCTGCTGTTCTCGGCGACCCTCGACGGGGAGGTCGACACCCTCGTGCGCCGGTACCTGCACGACCCGGTGACACATTCGACGGCGCCGGCCGCGGCGGCGGTGCCGACGATGCGGCACCACCTGCTGTACGTCGACCGGCAGGACAAGTATTCCGTTGTGGCACATATCGGTTCACGATCCGGCCGGACGTTGATGTTCGTGCGCACCAAGTACGGGGTGGACCGGGTGGCGCAGGAACTGCACGCCGCCGGCGTCGCGGCGGGGGCTCTGCACGGCGGCAAGGCGCAGAACAACCGCACCCGCACCCTGGAGTCGTTCGCCGACGGCACCACCCCGGTCCTGGTGGCCACCGACGTGGCGGCCCGCGGCATCCACGTGGACGGCATCACGCTCGTCGTCCACGTCGATCCGCCCACCGAGGCCAAGGACTACCTGCACCGGGCGGGGCGCACCGCCCGCGCGGGCGAGTCCGGGGTGGTGGTCACCCTCGTCACCGAGGACGAGCGGGACGCGGTCGAGAAGCTGACCCGCAAGGCCGGTCTCGACGTCACCGGCACCCCGGTGCGGCCGGGTGACCGGGTGCTGGCCGAGCTCACCGGCGCGCGCCGCCCCACCGGGAAGGCGGTCCCCGCCCCGGACACCCGGGCGCCGGCGCAGGACACCCCGAAGAAGGGCAGGCAGGCGCACGACCCCGCGGGTCGCGCCGCCCGCCGCGGCAGGCCCGGCGACGGCGGAGCGGCCCGGTCGGGTGCGCGCCGCGGCCGGAAACCCGGACCTGCGTCAACTCCCCACGGACACCGCAACCGCGGGGCACACTGAGAGGCATGTCCCTGCCGTTCGCGTCGGTCGTGTGCGCGCTGATCGCGGCGCTGCTGTTCGCGTGCGCGTCGGTCGCGCAGCAGAGTGCGGCGTCCGAGGTCCCCGAGGACGCCGCGTTCCTGTCCACCCTCCTGCGCAGTCCCCGCTGGTGGGCCGGCATCGTCGGGGACGGCGGCGGCTACGTCATGCAGGCGGTGGCACTGGCGCTGGGGTCGGTGCTCGTGGTGCAGCCGCTGCTGGTGACGGCGCTGCTGTTCGCGTTGCCGCTGTCGGCGAAGTTCTCCGGGTACCGGCTCAGCCGCACCACGTGGGCCCTCGCCGTCGCGCTGGCCGTGGCGCTCGCGATCTTCCTGGTGATCGGCGACCCCACCGAGGGGAACATCGACGCCCCGTTCCGGGAATGGGTGGTGCCCCTCGGCATCCTGCTCGCCGTGGTGGCGGTCGCGGCCGCGGCGGGGATGACGAAGATCGACCCCGGGTGGCGGGCCCTGCTGCTCGGCGGGGCGGGAGGCATCCTGTACGGGGTGGCGGTCGCGTTCACCAAGTACGTCGTCGAACTCTTCCCCCGCGGGTTGTGGGCGGTGCTGAGCAGCTGGCAGGCGTGGGCGCTGGTCGCCGCCGGGCTGGCCGGGGTGTATCTGCAGCAACGCGGCTTCCAGGTGGGGCCGCTGTCCGCGTCCCTGCCCGCGCTGACCATCGCCGAACCGCTCGCGGCCGTGTTCCTCGGCATGACCGTCCTCGACGAACGCCTGCGGGTCGCAGGACCCGGACTGGTGGTGGTCGGCTGCTCGGTCGCGGTGATGGTGGTGGCCACGATCGGACTGTCCAGGTCGCAGGCCCAGCGGACATCCGGCGTCGCCGCAATTTCCCCGGTATCGTCCTGAAATGTGCAGTTCCTCGACGGGCATCGCCCTCCCTATGACCTGACGTACGACGACGTGTTCCTGGTGCCCAACCGCACCGAGGTCACGTCGCGATTCGACGTCGACCTGGCCACCGCGGACGGTTCGGGCACCACCATCCCGATCGTCGTCGCGAACATGACGGCGGTGTCCGGGCGCCGCATGGCCGAAACCGTCGCCCGCCGTGGTGGTCTGGTGGTCCTCCCGCAGGACCTTCCCGCCCGTGCCGTCGCGGAGACCGTGGCCTTCGTCAAGAGCAGGCACCTGGTCGCCGACACCCCGGTCACCCTCGGCCCCGACGCCGCCGTGTCCGACGCGCTGGCGCTGCTGCCGAAGCGGGCGCACGGCGCCGTCGTCGTCGTCGAGGACGACCGCCCCGTCGGTGTCGTCACCGAGGCCTCGTGCTCGGACGTCGACCGGTTCGCGCGGCTGCGCGCGGTGGCGCTGACCGACTTCGTCACCGCCCCCGTCTCCGCGTCGCCGCGGGAGGTGTTCGAACTCCTCGACGGCACGCACGACTCCCTCGCCGTGATCGTGCACCCGGACGGCACCCTCGCCGGTGTCCTCACCCGCACCGGCGCCATCCGGGACGGCATCTACCAGCCCGCCGTCGACGGCAACGGGAAGCTGCGGGTGGCCGCGGCCGTCGGCGTCAACGGCGACGTCGCCGCGAAGGCGCGCGCCCTCGTCGACGCCGGGGCCGACCTGCTGGTCGTCGACACCGCGCACGGCCACCAACAGAAGATGATCGACGTCCTCGGCGCACTGAAGAAGGCCGATCTCGGGGTGCCGCTGGTCGCAGGCAACGTCGTGTCCGCCGCCGGCACCCGGGACCTGATCGACGCGGGCGCCGACATCGTGAAGGTCGGGGTCGGGCCGGGCGCGATGTGCACCACCCGGATGATGACGGGGGTGGGCAGGCCGCAGTTCTCCGCCGTCGAGGAATGCGCCGCGCAGGCCCGCGCGATGGGTGCGCACGTGTGGGCGGACGGAGGCGTCCGTCACCCCCGCGACGTGGCGCTCGCCCTGGCCGCGGGCGCGTCGAACGTGATGATCGGATCGTGGTTCGCCGGCACCTACGAGTCGCCCGGCGACCTGCGCGTGGACCAGTCCGGCAACGCGTACAAGGAGAGCTTCGGGATGGCCTCCAAGCGTGCGGTCGCGGCGCGCACCGCCACCGACACCGCGTTCGACCGGGCCCGGAAAGGGCTGTTCGAGGAGGGTATTTCGAGTTCCCGGATGCGCCTGGACCCGGAGCGTCCCGGCGTCGAGGACCTGATCGACCACATCTGTTCCGGGGTGCGCAGCACCTGCACGTACGCGGGCGCGCGGACGCTGGCGGAACTGCACGAGCGGGCCGTTCTCGGCGTGCAGTCGGCCGCCGGGTTCGCGGAGGGCCGCCCGCTGCCTGCCGGCTGGTGAGGACTGCATCCTGAAGTGCCGGAGGGTGTCCTGTTCCACGGAACCGGACATCCCCCG
The DNA here is from genome assembly GCF_029269925.1 of Rhodococcus sp. T2V. NCBI lineage: Bacteria > Bacillati > Actinomycetota > Actinomycetes > Mycobacteriales > Nocardiaceae > Rhodococcus > Rhodococcus sp. T2V. The sequence goes on along the minus strand of NZ_JARJBD010000033.1, from coordinate 63,081 downwards.
GTATCATGGGTCGCTCAACCCCACCAGTTCTCGGCGCCGGACCCGTCCGGGCCGTCGAGGCCGAACGAGAGGACTCCGGTGCCCGCGGCACCCACATACGCAGCAAGCGCTCCACCCGCCGTCTCCGGGAGTGTCGTCCCCTCCTGCTCCGTGGAATCGGACTCCGATTCCGCCGGTTCGGAGGGCTCCTCTATCGAGCCGGGTGACAAACCCGGCGACCCCCGTTCCTCCGCTCGGCGGCGATGACCGATGGACATCGCGCTCAGCATTCTCGCCCTGCTCGGCTTTCTCGCCCTGACCGCGGGTACCGCGTTGTTCGTGGCGGCCGAGTTCTCCCTCACGGCCCTCGAACGCAGCACCGTCGACGCGCACGCCCGCACCGGTGACCGGCGGGCCCGCCAGGTGCAGCACGCGCACCGCACCCTGTCGTTCCAGTTGTCGGGAGCCCAGCTCGGCATCACCATCACCACGCTGATCACCGGCTACCTGTCCGAACCGGTCCTCGCGCGCTTCATCACTCCGGTACTGTCCGCGATCGGGTTCAGTGAATCTGCTACCGCGGCAACGTCTTTGGTGATCGCCCTGATTCTCGCGACGTCATTCTCGATGGTATTCGGCGAACTCGTCCCGAAGAACCTCGCCATCGCGCACCCCCTGCCCACGGCGCGGGCGACGGCCGGCATGCAGGCCGCGTTCTCGCTCATCTTCAAATGGGCCATCAACGGGCTCAACGGAACCGCGAACTGGCTGGTGCGACGCCTCGGCATCGAACCGGCCGAGGAGTTGCGGTCCGCGCGGTCCCCGCAGGAACTCGGTTCGCTCGTGCGGACGTCCGCGCAGCGCGGTGCCATCGACAAGGGCACGGCGCTGCTGGTCAACCGCTCGCTGCGCTTCGGCGAACGCACCGCGGAGGAACTGATGACCCCGCGCGTGAAGATCGAGACCCTGTCCACCACGGACACGGTGGCCGATCTGATCGACACCGCCGCCCGCACCGGGTTCTCCCGCTTCCCCGTCGTCGACGGCGACCTGGACGACGCCGTCGGCATCGTCCACATCAAGCACGCGTTCGCGGTGACCGCGCAACGCCGCCGCACCACCCGCCTCAACACGCTGGCCCAGAAGGTGCCGGTGGTGCCGTCCAGCCTCGACGGCGACACGCTGATGGAACGGATCCGGTCCGACGGCATGCAGGTCGCGTTCGTCGTCGACGAATACGGCGGCACCGCCGGAATGGTCACCATGGAGGACCTGATCGAGGAAATCGTCGGCGACGTCCGCGACGAGCACGACGAACCGGAGATCGACGTCCAGCGGATCGGCGACAGCTGGTCCTGCTCCGGGCTGCTGCGCGTCGACGAGGTCTCCGAGACCACCGGCTACACCGCCCCCGAGGGGGAATACGAAACCCTCGGCGGTCTCGTGCTCACCGAACTCGGACGGATCCCCGACGAGGGCGACGAGGTGCAACTCCCACTGCCCGAGGGCGCGCACGACCCCGGCGGCCGGTGGGTGGCCACCGTGACCCACATGGACGGCCGGCGCATCGACCGGGTGCTGCTCACCCCGAAACCCGATCGGACCACCGGCACCGGCAGCGAGGAGGACGACGATGAGTGACCTCTTCGGTGTGCTGCTCACGTTCGTGCTGCTCGCGGGCAACGCCTTCTTCGTCGGCGCCGAGTTCGCGCTGATCTCGGCGCGCCGCGACCGGCTCGAGGCCCTCGAATCGCAGGGCAAGAAACGCGCCCGCACCGTGATCCTCGCGGGCGAGAACCTGTCGCTGATGCTGGCCGCCGCGCAGCTCGGCATCACCATCTGCTCGATCCTGCTCGGCAAGGTCGCCGAACCGGCGATCGCGCATCTCCTCGAGGTCCCGCTGCACGCGGTCGGGCTGCCCGCCGGGCTGCTGCACCCGATCGCGTTCACGATCGCGCTGGCGCTCGTCGTGGTGCTGCACATCCTGCTCGGTGAGATGGTGCCGAAGAACATCGCCCTGGCGGGCCCGGAGCGGACGGCGATGCTGCTGGTCCCGGTGCACCTGGTGTTCATCAAGCTGGCCCGGCCGCTGATCTCGTTCTACAACCTGTGCGCCAACCTGACGCTGCGGTTGCTGAGGGTGGAGCCGAAGGACGAACTCGACGTCACCGTGTCGGCGGTGGAACTGTCCGAGATGATCGGCGAATCCCGGTCCGAGGGGCTGATCGACGCGGAGGAACACCGCCGGCTCACCCAGGCGCTGGAGACCACGGACCGCACCGTCACCGAGGTGATGATCCCGCTGAGCGAGGCACGGACCATCCCCCTGACGGAGGGCGGTACCCGGCTCGGCGCCATCGAGCAGGCCGTCGTCGAGACCGGCTACTCCCGGTACCCGGTGCGCGCCGAGGACGGGTCGCTGGTCGGGTATCTGCACCTGAAGGACGTGCTCGACGACATCCTCGACGAGGAGGCCGGACCCGACACCCTGATTCCGCGGTCGGACATCCGCCCGCTGCCGCGGATGTCGACCACCACCCCGCTCGCGGAGGCACTGGCGAGTCTGCGCCGCGCCAGCTCCCACCTGGGGGCGGCGGCAGACCCGTCGGGGCAGATCGTCGGCATCGTCGCCCTCGAGGACCTCGTCGAGGAATACGTGGGCACCGTCCGCGACGGCACCCACCGGAACAACGGCGTCAATCCGGGACAGCGAACGAGCTGATCGGATGAACGTTCTGGACGCGTCGGAATGGATCCCTCGCCGCGACCGGCACCGGGCGAGGGTGTCCGCGCTGATCGGGCCGCACCTCGAGCGGCGGGACCGCGGTGAGACCCACCCGGTGCACGACTTCCTGTTCACCTATTACAGCTACCGGCCGAACCAGCTGCTCCGCTGGCACGCCGGGTGGGGCACCGTCCTCGCCGGCGCGGACGAGTACGCCGACCTGCGCGGCTATCACCGCACCGACGGCGGTGTCACCGTCGACCCGGAATTCCTGCGGCGCCGCGCGGACACGGTCGCGTTCACCGCACGACTGATGGAGGCGACCGGCGGGCGGCCCCCGCACCTGTCCTGCTTCGGCCTGCACGAGTGGGCGATGGTGTACCGGTCCGAGGAGGTGCGGCACGGCGGCGTACCGCTGCGGCTCGGGGCCGGCGGCACCGACTCGGTGGTGGAGTCGCTGCAACTGCGGTGCACCCATTACGACGCGTACCGCTTCTTCACCCCGGCCGCCGAACCCCGGAACAGCGTGCCGCTGACCCGGGCCGACCAGCTCGGCCGGGAGCAGCCCGGGTGCCTGCATGCGTCGATGGATCTGTACAAGTACTGCTACAAGCTGGCGCCGATGATCGACTCGGACCTGACCGTCGACTGCTTCGAACTGTCCCTCGCCGCACGGGAACTCGACATGCGGGCCAGCCCGTACGACCTGAGCGGATACGGCTACACCCCGATCCCGATCGAGACCCCGCACGGCCGCGCCGAATACGTCCGGGAGCAGGCGGCGCTGGCCGCCCGCGCCGCCCCGCTGCGTGCCGCGTTGCACGACCGGTGCCGCCGGTTGCTCGCCGCCGTGGGGCCGTGACTCCCCCGGTGCCCGACCACGCCGGGGACTACCTGGCGGCCCGCCTCCCTGTGTACGCGGTGGCGGCGGGCTCGCTGACCGCCCTCACCGGCGCCGTCGACCGGTTCGACCGCGCGCACGGCCGCGACCCCCGGCAGTGGCGGCTCGACCCCGAGCGGATCGCCGCGTCGTTCGCGAGCGACCGTCTGCTGCGGTTGTCGGGCGCCCCGGTGTCCGGTTTCGCGGAGCTGTCGGGGTTCTTTCCGGCGTGGGACGGCTGGGTGCGGACCCACGCCAACTACCCGCACCACCGCACCCGGCTGCTGTCGGCGCTCGGCCTGTCCGCCGGCGCCGGCCGGGACGCGGTGGCCGCCCGGATCGGGACCCTCACCGCTGCCGAGGTCGAGGATAGGGCCGCCGCCGCGCAGGCCGTCGCGGTGCGGGTGCGGACGGCCGCGGAGTGGGCGGCGAGCCCGCAGGGGGCGGCCGCCACGGCGGGCGACCTCGTGACCACCGTGGTGCACGCCGCCGGGCAGCGCTCCCGCATCGTTCCCGGCCCGGGACCGTTGGCGGGGGTGCGGGTTCTGGACCTGACCCGGGTGATCGCCGGTCCCGTCGCCACCCGCACGCTGGCGCTGCTCGGCGCCGAGGTGCTGCGGATCGATCCGCCGTCGCTCCCCGAGATCGTCGTGCAGCACCGCGACACCGGGCAGGGCAAGTGGTCCGCGCTGCTCGACGTGCGGTCCGCGGCCGGCCGAGCGGTGTGGGACCGCCTGCTGGCCGAGGCGGACGTGGTCGTCACCGGCTACCGTCCGGGCGCGCTGGACGGGCTGTTCGACCACGCCCCACCGCATCTGGTGCGGGGACGGGTGTGCGCGTGGGGCGGCTCCGGTCCCTGGGCGGACCGGCGGGGATTCGACAGCATCGTCCAGGCGGCGTCGGGGATCGCGACGATCGAGGGCGGCGGCGACATCCCGGGCGCGCTGCCCGCGCAGGCACTCGATCACGCGACCGGGTATCTGCTCGCCGCGGGCATCGTCGACGCCCTCGCCGCCGGGTACACCGACGGGCGCGGCCGCTCCGTCGACGTGTCCCTCGCCCGCACCGCGGCGTGGCTGCTGACCGCGGACGGCCGCTCCGAGGATCCGCCGCCGCCGGCGGTGCCCGGACCCCGCTGCCTCACCACGCACGGCGACCTGGTGACGGCCCGCCCCGCCCTGGCCGAATTCGACGACTACCCGTTCCCGGCCCGGCCCTGGGGCGGCGACGCCCCCGCCTGGCCCGGGCTCACCCCGGCGCCGTGAACCGTGCGCTCGGTTCCCCGCTCAGATGTCCCGGCGGCAACCGGCGACCGCACAGCACGAGGAGCAGGTCCTGGGCGGAACCACGCAGCGGCGCACCCCCACCGAAGGTCCAGGGGCGATCGTCCGCCGTCAACTGCACGCCCGTCAGGTCGATGCCGAAGTACTTCACGTGCTTCGGGCCGACGCCGCCGAGGACCCGGTCGAGGCGGTCGTCCGGGACCCGCCTGCCCAGGCCGAGCGCCACCGACACGTCGAGACCGTGGATCACGTCGTGGGACAGTGCCCCCTCGAAGCCGCCGCCCGGCGGCGTCCACGGGTGCGCGACGTTCTCCTCCAGTGTGCGCAGCAGCGCGTCGGCGGTCAGGGTCCGCGCGTCCTCGCGGGCCTGCGCGTCCGACATCCGGTTGAACTTGCCGCGCGCCTTCACCATCTTCAGCAAGATCCGCGGCGTCGACAGGCGATACGGCATGGTGATGTGCGCGATCACCTCCCGGGTGCGCCACCCCGAGCACAGCGACGGCGCGTCCCATTGCTCCGGCGTCAGTCCCGCCAGCATCGACGCCAGGTCGCGCCGCTCCCCCGCGACCCAGTCCGGGGCCGTGTCCCGTGCCATGTCCATCTCCTCCGGTCGCCGTGTCGTGCTGTACGTAAACAGACCGTGCCCGCCCGCGAAACTCATCGCGCGGCCGTGAAGAATGATCGCGTGAGCACACACGACTACACGCTGACGGTCACCTGGACCGGCAACCGCGGCGCGGGGACGTCGGGCCCGGACACCTACGACCGGGACCACGTGATCGCGGCGGCAGGCAAACCGGATCTGCCGGGCAGCGCCGACCCGTCGTTCCGCGGCGACGCCGCCCGCTGGAATCCGGAGGAACTGCTCGTCGCGTCGCTGTCGCAGTGCCACATGCTCTGGTATCTGGGCCTGGCCGCCGCGGCCGGTGTGGTCGTCGTCGACTACCGGGACGACCCGACGGGCTCGATGGTCGAACACGCGGACGGGGCAGGCGAATTCACCGAGGTGGTGCTGCATCCCACGGTGACCGTCGCGGAGGCGGCGATGGCCGCGCGCGCCGAGTCGCTGCACGCCCGGGCGCACGCGAAGTGCTTCATCGCCCGGTCGGTCGCGTTCCCCGTGCACCACCGGCCGACGGTGGTGACGGCGTGAGCAGCCAGCGGCTGATCGTCGACGTCGACACCGGCATCGACGACTCCCTCGCCCTGCTGTATCTGCTGGCCAGCCCGGAGGCCCAGATCGCGGGCATCGCCAGCACCGCGGGCAACGTGCCCGTCGAGCAGGTCGCGGCGAACAATCTGAACTGGCTCGCGCTGTGCGGGGCACCCGACGTCGAGGTGGCGCTCGGCGCCCGGGTGCCGCTGGACTGCCCGCTGCGCACCACCGAGGACACGCACGGCCCGCAGGGCATCGGGTACGCCGTCCTCCCGCCGTCCGGCCGGTCGCTGTCCGAGCGGGACGCGACCACCCTGTGGGTGGACCTGGTCCGGGACGCTCCCGGGGAGCTGACCGGGCTGGTGACCGGGCCGCTGACGAACCTGGCCCTCGCGATCCGCGAGGAACCGGAACTGCCCCGGCTGCTGCGACGCCTCGTCGTGATGGGCGGGGCGTTCAACCACCCCGGCAACACCACCCCCACCAGTGAATGGAACGTGTCGGTGGATCCGGAGGCGGCCAAGGAGGTGTTCGACGCCTTCTCCGGTCTGCCCGAGGGCAGGCGGCCCATCCTGTGCGGGCTGGACGTCACCGAGACGATCGAGATGACACCGGACCACGTGCGGCGGCTCGCGGAGGCCGCCGGCAGCACCCCCGCCGAGATCATCTCCCCCGACGACGGCCCGCACGTGCGTTCGACCGCGAGCAACGCGGTGATCCGGCACCTGTCCGACGCCATCCGGTTCTACATGGACTTCCACCGCACCCACGACCAGGGTTTCCTGGCGCACATGCACGACCCGTTCGCGGCGGCCGTGGCACTGAACCCGGCGATCGCACGGACCCGGCCGGCGACCGTCGACGTCGAACTGCACGGCCGGCTCACCCGGGGCACCACGGTCGCCGACTGGGTGGGGCACTGGAATCGGGAACCCAACGTCGACGTCGCGGTGAGCACCGACCCGGCCGCGTTCTTCGACGATCTCGTCGACCGGGTCGGGCGCTTCGCGAAATCAGTCGGCTGACGCGTCCGCACCGTCGAACGCGTCGAGGATCTCGGCGGCGGCCAGCGCCGCCGTCAGGGATCCGTCGCGCACCCGCTGTTCGACGTCGCCGCGGATCGCCTTGACCCTCGTGTTCGACGCGAGGCGGCGCAGCAGCTGGTCGTTGACCATCGTCCACGTCCAGTCCACCTGCTGGCGGCGCCGATTCTCCTCGAACTGCCCGGCCGCGGTCAGCACGTCCCGGTGCTTGCAGACGGTGTTCCAGAAGTCCTCGAGACCGACACCCTCGAGACCGCTCATCGTGATCACCGGCGGCGTCCAGACGGCGTCGTGCGGGTAGATCAGGCGCAGCGCCCCGGCGAGTTCCCGGGCGGCGCCCTTTGCCTCCCGCTCGTGCTTGCCGTCCGCCTTGTTCACGGCGACGAGGTCGGCGAGTTCGAGGACCCCCTTCTTGATGCCCTGCAACTGGTCGCCGGTGCGGGCCAGGGTGAGGAAGCAGAAGCAGTCCACCATGTTCGCGACCGTCACCTCGGACTGCCCGACACCGACCGTCTCGACGAGGATCACGTCGAAACCGGCCGCCTCGAGCAGCACGATCGTCTCGCGGGTCGCCTTCGCGACGCCGCCGAGGGTCCCCGACGTCGGGGACGGCCGGATGTAGGCATCCTTCTCGACGGTCAGCCGCGCCATCCGTGTCTTGTCACCCAGGATCGACCCGCCGGTGCGCGTCGACGACGGGTCGACGGCCAGGACCGCCACCCGGTGCCCCTGCCCGATCAGGTGCATCCCGAGCGCGTCGATGAACGTGGACTTCCCGACGCCGGGCACCCCGGTGATCCCGACCCGGTGCGCCTTCCCCGACTCCGGCAGCAGCTCGAGCAGCAGCCGCTGCGCCGCCTCCCGGTGATCGGTGCGGGTGGACTCGACCAGGGTGATGGCCTTCGCCAGGCCGGCGCGCTGATTGGCGCGCACGGCCTGGGCGAGGGCGTCGATGTCGACTGGAGGACGCCCCATGCTATTCCGGGGTGCCCGTCAGATCGTGGCCGAGCTGCGCGGCCAGCTTCTCGAGCAGACCGCTGGCGGCGTCCGCGATGACCGTTCCCGGCGGGAAGATCGCCGCCGCACCGGCCTCGTACAGTTCGGCGAAGTCGCCGGGCGGGATGACGCCACCGACCACGATCATGATGTCGGGACGTCCCACCGCCGCGAGTGCTTCCCGGAGAGCAGGCACCAGTGTGAGGTGACCTGCGGCCAACGACGACACACCGACCACGTGGACGTCGTTGTCGGCCGCCTGGTTGGCGACCTCTTCCGGGGTCTGGAACAGCGGTCCGACGTCCACGTCGAATCCGATGTCCGCGAAGGCCGTGGCGATCACCTTCTGGCCGCGGTCGTGACCGTCCTGCCCCATCTTCGCGATGAGGACACGGGGACGCCGGCCCTCCTCCTCGGCGAACTTCTCGACGAGTTCGGTTGCCTTGTTGATGTTGTCGACCTTCCCGGCCTCGTCCCGGTACACCCCGCTGATGGTGCGGATCTCGGCCTGGTGACGCCCGTACACCTTCTCCAGCGCCTCGGAGATCTCCCCGACCGTGGCCTTCGCCCGGGCCGCGTCGATCGCCAGCGCCAGCAGGTTGTTCTCCATGCCGCCTTCGGTGGCGGCCGCGGCGCGGCTCAGTTCCGCGAGCGCCGCCTCGACGGCTCCCGAGTCCCGGTCGGCGCGCAGCCGGTCCAGCTTCTCGAGCTGTTCCTTGCGGACCCGCGAGTTCTCGACCTTGAGGACCTCGATCTCGTCGGCCTCGTCCGGCACGTACTTGTTGACGCCGATCAGCGGCTGCCGGCCGGAGTCGATGCGGGCCTGGGTGCGGGCCGCGGCCTCCTCGATGCGCAGCTTCGGGATGCCCTCGCTGATCGCCTGCGCCATGCCGCCGGCCTCTTCGACCTCGGCGATGTGCGCACGCGCCCGGTTCGCCAGCTGGTGGGTGAGCCACTCCACGTAATGCGAACCGCCCCAGGGGTCGATGGGACGGACGGTCCCCGACTCCTGCTGCAGCAGCAGCTGGGTGTTGCGGGCGATGCGGGCGGAGAAGTCCGTCGGCAGGGCGAGGGCCTCGTCGAGCGCGTTGGTGTGCAGCGACTGGGTGTGCCCCTGCGTCGCCGCCATCGCCTCGACACACGTGCGGGCCACGTTGTTGTACACGTCCTGCGCGGTCAGCGACCAGCCCGACGTCTGCGAGTGGGTGCGCAGCGACAACGACTTCGCGGACTTCGGTTCGAACTTCGCGACCAGCTCACTCCACAGGAGGCGGCCGGCGCGGAGCTTCGCGACCTCCATGAAGAAGTTCATGCCGATCGCCCAGAAGAACGACAGCCGCGGCGCGAACTTGTCGATCTCCATGCCCGCGTCGAGGCCGGCGCGGATGTATTCGACACCGTCGGCGAGGGTGTACGCCAGCTCCAGGTCGGCGGTGGCACCGGCCTCCTGGATGTGGTAGCCGGAGATGGAGATCGAGTTGAACTTCGGCATCTTCGCGCTGGTGTACGCGAAGATGTCGGAGATGATCCGCATCGACGGCTTCGGCGGGTAGATGTAGGTGTTGCGGACCATGAACTCCTTCAGAATGTCGTTCTGAATGGTTCCGGCCAGCTGCTCCGGGGCGACACCCTGCTCCTCGGCGGCCACGACGTACAGCGCGAGGATCGGCAGCACCGCACCGTTCATTGTCATCGACACGCTGACACTGTCGAGCGGGATGTGGTCGAACAGCTGACGCATGTCCAGGATCGAGTCGATCGCCACCCCGGCCATGCCGACGTCGCCCTGCACCCGCGGGTGGTCGGAGTCGTAGCCGCGGTGCGTCGCCAGGTCGAACGCCACCGACAGACCCTTCTGCCCGGCCGCGAGGTTGCGGCGGTAGAAGGCGTTGGATTCGGCGGCGGTGGAGAAGCCCGCGTACTGGCGGATCGTCCACGGCTGGTTCACGTACATGGTGGGGTACGGCCCGCGCACGAACGGCGCGGCACCCGGGAAGCTGCCCACCGGGTAGCCCTCGGCCTCGGCGGCGTCCCGGTCGGCCTTGGTGTAGACCGGTTTGACGTCGATGCCCTCGGGGGTGGACCACACCACCTGTTCCGGGCTGTAGTGGTTCGCCGCCGCGGCGGACGCGATCAGCTCGTCCGTCTGCTCCGGCGTCGGAGCGGACGGCTGCGGAGACTGCGGATCCTCCAGTGGCACTTCGGCGAAGCTGCCGATCGCGTGCTTGACCTCGCGAGTAGTCACTTCTTGCTCCCTGTGTCGCCCGAGGAGTCGCTCGGGCTCTCGATGGTGTCGAGCAGGCCGGACAGGACCGAGACTGCGTCGATGCGGGCGGTGACGAATCCGTCGGGCCGGGCGGCGCCGTCCGCGTCGGCGACGACCTTCTCCGGGCCGGCGAGCAGCACGGTGCCGATTCCGGCGGCGCGCAGTTCCTCCACCGCGGCCGTGGCCTCGGCGGCGTACCGCTTGTCGGTGCCGCAGATCACGGCGATGCCGGCGCCGGAGTCCTTCGCGGCGGCGGCGATGCTGCCGTCACCGACCGCGAGGGGGCCGGGGTTGAGGGCCTCGATGCCGCCCGACGCCAGCAGGTTCGCGCTGAACGTGGTCCGCACGTTGTGCTCGGCGACGGGTCCGAGCGGGGCCAGGAACACGGTGGGGCGCGCACCGTTGGCCGCCAGGTAGGCGTCGGAGCGGTCCCGCAGCGCCTCGAACGCGGCGGCGTACCGGGCGACGCGGCCCGTGTCCGCGGCGCCCGCGGGCAGCGGTGCCTCGCCGAGGTTCGGGAACTCGTTGACGCCGGTGACGGTGGTCTTGCGGTGCGCGATGTCCGAATCACGTTGCGCGCGGGTGGAAGCGATCCGTTCGCCGATCAGGCCGGCGTCGAGTGCGGCGAGGTAGCCGCCTGCCGCCTCGATCTGCTGGAAGAACTCCCACGCCTTCGCCGCGACCTGCTGGGTGAGGTCCTCGACGTACCAGGACCCGGCCGCGGGGTCGAGCACCCGGCCGAGGTGCGACTCCTCGAGCAGCAGCAGCTGGGTGTTGCGGGCGATGCGCGCGGCGAAGGTCTTCGACACCCCCAGCGCCCCGGCGGGCAGAGCGGAGTCGAACGGCAGCACCGTGACGGCGTCCGCGCCGCCGACGCCGGCACCGAACGCGGCGAGGGTGGTGCGGAGCATGTTCACCCACGGGTCGCGCTGCGCCATCATGGCGGCGGACGTGACGGCGTGCTGCGGGGCACCGCCGAAGTCGGAGGCGCCGCACACCTGGGCGATCCGCGCCCACACCAGCCGCGCGGCACGGAACTTGGCGATGGTCTGGAACTGGTCGTCGGTGGCCGAGAACCGGAAGCCGAGCTGCCCGAGGGCCTGCCCGATGGTCAGTCCGCTCGCGGTGAGCGCCCGCAGGTACTCGAGTCCCGCCGCGATCGATGCGCCGAGTTCCTCGGCGTCGGAGGCGCCGACGTCGTGAAATGCGGTGCCGTCCACGGCGATCGCCCGCACGCTCTCGGACCGGGCCGCGGACTCGGTGGCGAGGGTCACCGCGTCGCCGAGTTCCACGTCGGCGGTACCGGCGAACGCGCTCGTGAGCGGTGCGGCGCCGAGGTCGACACGGACCGCGGTGCGGTCGGTGACCCCGTCGCCGGCGGCGGCACGGGCGTCGAGCAGCGCGAACAGCGCCCGCGCCGCGAGCGGTGCGTCGGTGCCGGCGTCGAGGGTCAGCGGGGCGAGGTCGAGGAGCACACCGTCGAGGGCCGTCTCCAGGGACCGGACGGGGAGGTCGGCGCCGCCGACGGCGAGCCAGAGGGCGCTGACCCCGTTCTCCAGGGAGTCCAGGACGGAGCGGTTGACGTCCGCGGCCTCCGCGCCCTCACCGAAGCGGGCGCTGACCAGCCAGCCGGCGTTGACGTCGCGGGTGGCGTCGGCGCCGCGCACGTAGGGGAAGGTGCCGGGCAGGGGCTGCTCCGGGCGCTCGTCGCGGGGGCTGTACAGCGGTGCGACGGTGACACCGTCGTAGGTGACGGTCTCGAGGAGCTTCTGGGGTTCCGGACCGAGTTCCGCGGCGTCGATCCGACGCGACTTCGCGAGGACTCCGGCCACGGAGTGCTGCCAGTCGGCGTACGCCCGCGCAGCTTCCTCGGTTTCTGAAGCTAGTGACACGGTGTCGGCTTCCTCTCCCTGATGAGCGATCGATCAATACGTTGTGTGACTGTGATGCTAGCCGCAGTTCGGCGCCCCCTATCGTGAGGATCACCACACGATGAATAACCTCAGGTCATGAGCATTGCGCACGAACCGGCGGTGACCGGTCGCACGAACACCCAGCGGCTGTTCGGGCTCGGTGCGCCGACGCGGGACGTCGACGACCGCGGCGAACCACTCAATCGTATGAGCATGGACATCTCGGCGCTCGCCGCGAAGACCGCCGACATCTCCTACGGCGGCGTCCTCGCCGTGCTGCTCGACGACCTCCTCGGATTCACGGTGTGGGACCGGCGCGGAACACGCGACGGCCTGGTCACGGCCGAGTTGTCGATGGACGTCGTCACGCCCCGGCGGTGGCGGGGCCCGACGCTGTGGGCGGAGAGCCGGCTCCTCGCGGTCACGGTCGACGGCGGCACCTCCACCGCCCGCGTCCACGATGCGGCCGGGACCCTGATCGCCACCGGCACCCTGTGGGGCAACTTCGTGGACCTGCCGGCGCCGCCGCCGGACGGTGGCGCCCTCCCCCAGTTCCCGGAACCGGGGGTCGCGCCACTCGACTGGATCGGCGGGCGGATCGAGGACGCCGGTACGCGGGTGGTGGTGCCGGCGAACCCGCTGATCGCGAACAAACTCGGGTTCGTCCACGGCGGCGTCCAGGCCTGCGCGACTGACCTCGCAGCGAGCGCGGCCCTGAGCGGGCAGGGCGCGGACATGGACACCGCGTCCGTGCGGATCAACTATTTCCGCCCGGTTCCGCTGGACTGCGACACGACGTTCACCGCGGACGTGGTGCGGGCGGGCCGCGCGGTGGCGACGACGCGGGTGGCCGGGACGTCGGGCGGGCGGGTCTGCGTCGAGGCGACGGTGACCGGGCGCCGCCGGCTGCCCTGACCGGCGCTCGCGGCGCCCCGGACCGGTCTCCCGGGTAGCCTGGTGCCCTGTGAAGAGACGCCTCGGGGACCGCAGGGTGATCGGCGTCGCAGTACTGGCAGTCGCGCTGGTCGTCGTGGCGCTGCTGGCCCCGCATCCGTCCGTGCTGCAGGTGCGGGAATGGGCGCACTCCGTCGGGCCGGCGTTTCCCCTCGTCTTCTTCGCCGTGCACGCGGTGGTGACGGTGTTCCCGTTCCCCCGCACGGTGTTCACGCTCAGTGCCGGATTGCTGTTCGGCGCGTGGCTGGGCATCGCGATCGCGGTGCTGGCGTCGACGCTGAGTGCGGTCCTCGCCCTCTACCTGGTGCGTGCCGTCGGCCGGGAGGTGGTGTGGCAGCGCATCTCCAACCCGACGATCCGGCGGGTGGACGAGCGGATCGCCCGGCGCGGCTGGCTCGCCGTCGGGTCGCTGCGGCTGATCGCGTTCGTCCCGTTCTCCGTGGTGAACTACTGCGCAGGCGTGTCCTCGATCCGGCTGCTCCCCTACGTGCTGGCCACGGTGATCGGTGTGCTGCCGGGAACCGTCGGCATCGTCGTGCTCGGCGACGCGCTCACCGGGGAGACGAAGCCGGGACTCCTGGTGCTGTCCGCGGTGTGCATCGCCGTCGGAATCGCCGGGCTGGTGGTGGATTCCCGACGGCCGCTGGACGGTTCCGGTGACGCGGTGGCGGACCCGGCCGTCGACCGCCCCGCCGAGGACGAGTCAATCCCGCAGCCTTGAACCATTGAAGTCAAGCTTTGAGTATTGACATCACGGTGTCCAGTTTCTAACCTTGACCCATGTTCGTGTTGACGGTCGACCAGCGCGGCAGCCGCCGCGACATCGACCGTGTCGCCCCACTCCTCGCCGAGTTCGCGCACCGCGACCTCGTCCGCCCGTTCCAGCGGACCGCCGGCGACGAGGTCCAAGCCGTCGTCGCGGACCCGGCCACTGTCGTCGACCTCGCCCTCGACCTCGTCGCACGCGAACACTGGAGCATCGGCATCGGCACCGGACCCGTCGAGGAACCCCTCCCCAGCGAGACCCGGGCCGGGCGCGGCCCCGCGTTCGAATCCGCACGGATCGCCGTCGACCGCGCCAAGAGCGCCCCCGGCCGGGTGGCCGTCGAGGGTCCGGACCCGGACGGCGCCGCCGACGCGGACACCGCGCTCGCCCTCGTCGCGGTCCTCCTCGCGCGCCGCACCGAGGAGGGCCGCGAGGCCGTCGAGCAGATGCGGCGCGGCTCCACCCAGACCGAGGCGGCCCGCGCGCTGGGCATCAGCAAGCAGGCCGTCTCCCAACGACTCTCCACCGCGGGCTGGCACGTCGAGACCGCGGGACGACGACTGGCCGAACGACTCCTACGCAAGGCGGACACGTGACGACCCTGGCCCTCATCGCCCTCGGCGTCGCCGCGCTCGCACCCCTGGTGCTCGCGGCGCCCCGAGGGCCCCGCTGGATGTCACAGTGGGCGGCGCCGATCGTGATCGTGCTCGCCCTGACCGTCGCGGCGGTCGCCGCGTCCGCCACCACACCGGTCACCGGGTTCGCCCTCGCCGCGACCCTCGTCCTGTGCGTCGCCGCCGCGACCACCGGCGGGGCGCCGCTCGTGCTGGCCGCGTTCCGCATCGCGCGCCGCCAGCCCGACGCCGGATCCGACCCGCCACCCGACGCCGGGCCGCTGCGCGGCGGACGGATCATCGGCCTCCTCGAGCGTGCCGCCGTCGCCGTCTCGATCCTCGCGGCCTGGCCGGAGGGCATCGCCGTCGTCCTGGCGGTCAAGGGACTGGCCCGCTACCCCGAACTGCGCGAGGCGCACGCCTCGGAACAATTCATCATCGGCACGTTCACCAGCGTGCTCTGGGCGATCGCGGTGTGTGGAACGGGACGCGCCCTCATCACGTAGCCCTCCAGGTCCGGAAACCTTCACCCCTCCGGGGGTGCGCGAAACCAGCCCTGGGGGTGATGGTTTCCGCCTCGGCGCGGACGAGAGTCGTACTCGTCCAAGCCCGAAGGAGAGATCATCCGTGCCTACCGATTTCGTGTCACACGTCCGCGCCCAAGTCGCCACGTACGGCGACGACCGGTCCTACGTCTACCACCGCGAGGTCGGCCGGGACCTCGTCGCCGAGACGGTGACGTACCGCGAACTGGACCGGGACGCCCGCGCGCTGGCGGTGTGGCTGGCGACGCGGCCCGAGGCCGCACACCCCGTGATGCTGCTGTACGTCGACGGAATCGACTTCCTCCGCGTGTTTCTCGGATGCCTCTACGCCGGCGTGGTCGCCGTACCCGCACCGGTCCCGCACGACGAGCGCAGCATGCAGCGGGTCGCCACGATGTTCGCGGACGCCGACGTGCGCCTCCTGCTCACCACGTCCGCGGTCGCCGAACCGCTCGACAGGTGGATCCGCGAGTCCGGGCTCGCCGCCACGGTTTCCGTCGCCGCCACCGACACCGCCGAACTCGGCGACCCCGACCACTGGCGCCTGCCCGGACTCGACGCCGGCACCCTGGCCTTCCTCCAGTACACCTCCGGTTCCACCAGCGAACCGAAGGGCGTGATGGTGACCCACGGAAACTTGCTGCACAACGCGGCCGCAATGACCGAGGCCAACGGCGCCGACGACACGGCGACCGGGGTCGGCTGGCTCCCGCACTTCCACGACATGGGGCTGATCGGCATGCTGCTGCTGCCGCTCTACTTCGGCGGCAACCTCGCGTTCATGTCGCCGACGGCCTTCCTCAAACGGCCGGTGCGCTGGTTGCAGCTGATCGACAGCTACCGCGCCGACATGACCCTCGGCCCGAACTTCGCGTACGACCTCGTCGCCCGCCGGATCCCCGACGACCAACTGGCGGGGCTGGACTTGTCCTCGGTGCGGGTGGCGCTGAACGGGGCCGAACCCATCCGGCCCCGCACCCTCGACGCCGTGGTCGACCGGCTCGGGCCCGTCGGTTTCCGGGCGGGCGCCTTCCTGACCGCGTACGGCATGGCCGAGGTGACCCTGCTCGCCACTGCCAGCGAGGTCGGCTGCGCCCCAAGGTATCTCGACGTCGACGCCGCCGCATTGGAGCGCCACGAACTGATCCCGAAGGCGGACGGCGCCCGGCTGGTCGGCAGCGGCAGGCCGTTCGGGTGCGACATCCGCATCGTCGACCCGCACACCGGCCGGGAGCAACCGCACGGCCGGGTCGGGGAGATCTGGATCTCCGGCGGCAGCGTCGCCGCCGGCTACTGGGGACGGCCCGACGAGACCGCGGAGAAGTTCCGCGCCGTCCTCGACGGCGACGGACCGTACCTGCGCACCGGCGACCTCGGGGTGTTCGACGACGGGCACCTCTACGTCACCGGCCGCCTGAAGGACCTGCTGATCGTCAACGGCCGCAACCTGTACCCGCAGGACATCGAGGAGGTTGTGCGGGACCTGCATCCGGCGCTCGCCGGTTCCGCCGGGGTGGTGTTCTCGCTCGACACCGGGCTGCACGAGCGGCTGCTGGTGATCCACGAGGTCAGGACCGCGCTGATCGACGACCTGACACTGCCCGCACTCGCCCGCCGGATCAGGCTCGGCGTCGCCCGGGCCTTCGACGTCCACGCGCCGAGCGTGGTGCTGGTCGACCGCCGCGGCGTGCACCGCACCACCAGCGGGAAGGTCCAGCGCAGATCGATGCGCGCCTCGTTCCTCCGGTCCCGCGTCGACGCCGTCCTGCACGAGGACATCGACCCGGCGGTGCAGCGCCTCCGGACCACCACCGCCGCGACCGCCTGACCCCGATCACCGACCAGGAGAACCCGATGCCCGTCCCCGAGCAGATCACCCGCCGCGACCTCGCCCCCGTCATCGACTGGCTCGCCTGCCGGGTCGCCGATCACACCGAACGGCCGGTGCACGACGTCGATCCGCACCTCCCCCTCGCCGAGCTGGGAATCGAATCGGTGTCCGCGGTGAGCCTGTGCGGCGAGATCGAGGACCGCTGGGACCTCGAACTCGATCCGACCGTGGTGTTCGACTACCCGACGATCGCCGAGATGGCCGTCTTCGTCGTCGGCGAAACCGCACTGCGGCACCGGAAGGCCTCATGACCGACGTCGCGATCGTCGGCCTCGACTGCCGCTTCCCGCAGGCCCCCGACCCCGCCGCGTTGTGGACGCTGCTGATGGAGGGCAGCGACGGCATCACCGACGTCCCCGCCGGACGCTGGAACGCGGACGCCGTGTTCGACGCCGCCGGTGGCCCCGGCTCGGTCAACAACCGCAGCGGCGGATTCCCCACCGACGCGGACGCCTTCGACCACGACTTCTTCGGCATCTCACCCCGCGAGGCCGCGGCGATGGACCCGCAACAGCGGCTGCTGCTGCAGGCGGCGTGGCGGGCGTTCGAGGACGCCGCGCTCGATCCGCGGGCCCAGGCCGGTTCGAACACCGGCGTGTACGTCGGCGTCATGGCCAACGAGTGGAATCTCCAGATGCGCGACCTCCCACGCATCACTCCGCAACTCGGCAGCGGCAACGGCTATTTCATGACCGCCAACCGGGTCTCCTACCAGCTGAATCTGCAGGGCCCGAGCATGGCGATCGACACCGCCTGCTCGTCGTCGCTCGTCGCCGTCCACCTGGCCTGCGCGGCGCTGCGGTCCGGGGACTGCGACCAGGCCCTCGCCGGGGGTGTCAACCTGACCCTGACCCCCACGGTGAACGTCTTCTACACGCAGGCCGGGCTGTCCGCGCCGGACGGCCGGTGCAAACCGTTCGGCGCCGCGGCCGACGGAATCGGCCGCGGCGAGGGGGTCGCGGTACTCGTGTTGCGCCGGCTGGCGGACGCGCAGGCGGAGGGTCTGCCGATCTACGCCGTCATCAAGGGCAGCGCCGTCAACAACGACGGCCGCAGCAACGGGATCACCGCACCCAACCGCTGGGCCCAGCAGCAGGTCGTCGAGAAGGCGTACCGGCGTGCGGGTGTCACGCCCGCACAGGTCGCGTTCGTGGAGGCGCACGGCACCGGGACGGTGCTCGGCGACATGATCGAGATCAAGGCCCTCGGTCACGTCCACGCGGTACCCCGCCCGCAGCCGTGCGCGATCGGGTCGATCAAGGGCAATCTCGGCCACACCGAGGGCGCGGCCGGGGTGGCCGGACTGATCAAGGTCGCCCTCGCGCTGCACCACCGGGTGGTGCCGCCCAGCCGCGGCGCGGCGGACGTCAACCCGCGACTCCGGTTGGTAGACAACGGTCTTCAGATCCTGACGGAGCCGATGCCGCTGCCCGGCGGCGACGTGCACGGCGCCGTGAGCAGTTTCGGGCTCGGCGGCACCAACGCCCACCTGCTGCTGGCCGCGGCGCCCGCCGGCGACCCGCCCACGGCGAGTGCGGGCGGCGGCGTGCTCACCCTGTCGTCGAACGACCGGGACGGCCTCGCCCGCACCGCCGCCGCCCTGGCCGACGATCTGCTCGCCCACCCCCACGCCGAATTGGGCCCGGTGTGCTGGAGCACCAACACGGTCAAGGCATCCGGGCGCCACCGGCTGGCGCTCCCCGCCCACGACCGGGAGGAGGCCGTCGCGGCACTGCGGGCGGCGGCCGGCGACGAACACCTGCTCGAGTCGCTGTCCGGGACGGCCCGCCCCGTCAGCGTCGGCTGGTTATTCACCGGGCAGGGCGCGCAGTACCCGGGAATGTCCCGCGCACTGCACGAGAAGCACGGCACCTACCGGCAGGCGCTGTCGGACGTGGACGAGCGGATGACCCCGCACCTGGGCCGCTCGGTCCGGGACGTGCTGTTCGGCACCGGCGAAGACATCCACCGCACCGAGTTCGCGCAACCCGCCCTGTTCGCGGTCGAGTACGCACTGGCCCGGACGCTCGGTGAACTGGGCATCGAACCGGCGTGGCTGATCGGCCACAGCGTCGGCGAATACGCGGCCGCCGCCCACGCAGGCGTGTTCGGCCTGGACGACGCGTGCCGGCTGATCGTCGCGCGGGGACGGCTCATGCAGCAACTACCCGCCGGCGGCACGATGCTGGCGGTGCGGGCCACCCCGGACGACGTCGCCGCCCTGCTCGCCGGCGAACCCGCGGCCGCACTGGCGGCGGTGAACGGGCCGCGGGACGTGGTGCTGTCGGGAGCGGCAGACGCCGTCGACCGGATCGGCGCCGCGCTGACCGCGGCCGAAGTCCCCGTCCGCAGGCTCACCGTCTCGCACGCCTTCCACTCCCCCGCCATGGCGCCGATCCGGGACGCGTTCGCGGAGGTCGCCGCCGACTGCACGTATCGGCCGCCCGAGATCCCGATCTTCTCGACCATCTGGGGGCGGCTGCTCGACGTCGACGAACCGATGGACGCGACCTACTGGACCGACCACATCACGGCCACCGTGCGCTTCTCGGACGCCACCGCGGCCGCCCTGACCTGCGATCCCACCCACCTGATCGAGGTGGGCCCCGCACGAATCCTGTTGTCGCTGACCGCCCGCGCCCATCCCGGCTCGACGGCGCGGCACCTGGCGCCGTGCCCCGGCCCGGCCGCCACCGGCGACGAACTCCCCGCAACCGTCGCCGCCCTGTACCGGGACGGCCACGACCCGGCGTGGGACGCGCTGTACAAGCCGGGCGCCCGGGTCCGCCGGCGACTGCGCGGGTACCCGTTCGCGACCACCGCCCGCTTCTGGACACCCGAGAACGCACCCACCGCGGCGCAACCCGCACCACCCACCGTCACCGCCGAGCCCGAGGACACCACCATGGACCACCTGATCGCTCTCTTCCGGGAGCAGGCCGCCTTGCTCGCTGCCGCCGCCGGTGTCCCCGGTTCGGGACTGTCCGTCCCGGCGGCGACACCGGACACCGGGCCCGGTCCAGCGGCGGCGGCCGGCGACACCGCGACCCGGGTGCGCGCGGAAGTCGCACGGGTCAGCGGATTCCCCGCGGCCGCGCTGGCCGCGACGCAGACGATCGCCGGCGACCTCGGATTCGACTCGATCATGATCACCGACCTGTTCGGCGGGTTGCGCCGCGCATTCCCCGGTCTCGTCGTCGAACCGGACTGGTTCACACCGGGCCGCACGCTCGGCGAGGTGATCGACCATGTGACGGCGCACCGCGTCCCCGGGTCGCGGCCCGCCGTCACGCCCGTCCCGGACCCGGAACCGGCGGTGGCACCCGAGTTCCGCATCGCCGCTTTCCCGGAGGTGCAGGCGCTCGCCGCACGGCTGACCGCCGCCGAGGGGCTCGGCGTCACCAACCCGTACTTCCTCGTCAACGACGGCGTCACCCGGGACACGTCGACGATCGACGGCGCGGAGGTCCTCAACTTCTCCAGCTACAACTACCTCGGCATGTCCGGGCACCCGGCCGTCGTCTCCGCGGTCCAGGACGCCGTCGCCCGCTACGGCAGCTCCTGCTCGGCCAGCCGCGTGCTGTCCGGGGAGAAACCGGTACACCGCGAACTCGAGGCCGCACTGGCCGGGCTGCTCGGAACCGACGACGCCATCGCCCTCGTCAGCGGACACGCCACCAACGTCACGGTCATCGGCCACCTCCTCGGGGAGGGGGACCTGGTCGTCCACGACAGCCTCGCACACGACAGCATCCTGCAGGGCTGCGCACTGTCCGGCGCCACCCGGCGCCCGTTCCCGCACAACGACCACGCGGCGCTCGACGCCCTGCTCACCGCGATCCGCTCGCGGTATCGGCGGGTCCTCATTCTCATCGAGGGCGTCTACAGCCAGGACGGCGACATTCCCGACCTGCCCGCCATGATCGCGGTGAAGAAGAAGCACCAGGCGTTGATGATGATCGACGAGGCCCACAGCATCGGGGTGCTCGGCTCCACCGGCGGCGGCATCGGCGAGCACTTCGGCGTCGACCGCGACGACGTGGAGTTGTGGTCCGGCACCACGTCGAAGGCGCTGGCGGGCTGCGGCGGCTATGTCGCGGGCAACGCCGAACTGATCCGATTCCTGAAATACACGACGCCCGGCTTCGTCTACAGCGTCGGGATGACCCCGATGAATGCCGCGGCGTCCCTGGCCGCGATCCGGCAGATGCACGCCGAACCCGAGGCCCTCGACCGGTTGCGTCGCAACTCCCGGCTGTTCCTGCAGCTCGCCGCGGACGCCGGAATCGACACCGGGGACAGCCGGGACACCCCGGTCATCCCCTGCATCGTCGGGGATTCGCTCCGCACCCTCGCGCTGTCGGGGGCGCTGCTCCGGCGCGGCATCAACGTCAACCCGATCCTCTACCCGGCGGTGCCGGAGAATCTCGCGCGGTTGCGCTTCTTCGTCACCTCCTGCCACACCGAGGACCAGATCCGGTCCACCGTGGCGGCTCTCGCCGAGGAACTCGCCGCGCTCGCCGCGGCCGCGTAGCGCCGTGCCCCTACGGCTGTTCTGCTTCCCGCACGCCGGCGGCGGGCCCACGACGTACCGCCGCTGGCACCGCGCCCTGGGCCCGCACGTGTCGGTACGGCCCGTGCACCTGCCCGGGCGCGCGGGCGGGGCCGGGTTCACCGACCTCGATTCCCTCGTCGCCGCGCTCGACTCCGAACTCGGCGAACAGCTCACTGCGCCGCACCTGTTCTTCGGCCACAGCATGGGTGCGCTGGTGGCGTACCGGCTCGCGTGCCGTCGGCGCGCGACCGGTCACCCACTCCCGCGGGCGCTGCTGCTGTCCGGGTACGCGGCGCCGCACCTGCCCGCACCGCTACCGCCGGTCGACGGGCTGGACGACCCGGCCCTGATCGCGGTGCTGCGCGCCGCCGGTGGTGTTCCCGCCGGCCTCCCGGACCTGCCGGAGTTCCCGGCCCGCTACCTTCCCGCGCTGCGCGACGATCTGCGGCTGTGCACCGGCTTCCGCGACCCCGGCGACCCGCCGCTCAGCTGCCCGGCGCACGTGTTCGGCGGGCTCGCCGACCCACTGGTCGGCGAGCGGGAACTGCACGCCTGGGATCGGCACACCACCCGGCTGTCCGGGGTGCGCATGCTGGCGGGCGATCACTTCTACCTCGACCACGCACCCGAACAGCTCTTCCGGGTGCTCCGGCCGCTGCTGCGCCGCTACGCCGCGGCCGGGTAGGCGGGGGTCAGCCGTGCGGGGGGACGGGCGGAGGCAGTTGCCCGGGCGCTCCCCCGGGGTACAGCGGCGCGTGCTCGTCGGCGCCGCCGGGCTTGGTGAGCGGACCGTCGACGGGCTGCCGCGCCTCGACCTCCGCGGCGCGGACGGCCTGCGCGATGGCCGGGTCGGACTTGGTCTCGAACCAGTCGGCGACCTCTTCCGAATCGTCCTCGGGCTTGGGCAGATCCTCGTCCGTGGTGGACGGCTCGTACCGGAACACCCCGTCCTGCCCCTGCGCGCCGAGCGTCTTCGCGAACCCCTTGAGGGCGTCACCGAAGTCGCTGGGCACCAGCCACACCTTGTTCGCGTCGCCCTGCGCCATCTGCGGCAACGTCTGCAGGTACTGGTACGCGAGAAGTTCGGGGGTCGGTTTGCCGGACTTGATTGCGGCGAACACCTTTTCGATCGCCTTCGCCTGACCCTGCGCCTGCAGGTACTTGGCGGCCCGGTCGCCCTGCGCCCGCAGGATCCGGGACTGCCGCTCACCCTCCGCGGTGAGGATCGACGCCTGCTTCGCGCCCTCCGCGGCGAGGATGCGGGACTGCTTGTCGCCCTCCGCCGTCTTGATGGCCGACTCCCGGTGCCCCTCGGCGGTGAGGATGGTGGCCCGCTTCTCGCGGTCCGCCTTCATCTGCTTCTCCATCGATTCCTGGATCGACGGCGGCGGATCGATGCTCTTGAGTTCGACCCGGGCGACGCGCAGACCCCAGCGGCCGGTGGCCTCGTCCAGCACCCCGCGCAGCTGCCCGTTGATGGAGTCACGCGAGGTGAGCGTCTCCTCCAGCGTCATGCCGCCGACGACGTTGCGCAGCGTGGTGGTGGTCAACTGCTCGACACCGACGATGTAGTTACTGATCTCGTACACCGCGGCCTGCGGGTTGGTGACCTGGAAGTACACCACGGTGTCGATGTTCAGCGTCAGGTTGTCCTGGGTGATCACCGGCTGCGGCGGGAACGACACCACCCGTTCGCGCAGATCCACCTTGGCCCGGATGCGGTCCGCGAACGGGATCAGGAACGTCAGCTGACCCGACACGGTCCGCGAGTACCGGCCGAGTCGCTCGATCACCGCGGCCTCGGCCTGCGGCACCAGCGCCACCGATTTGGCCACCACCAGCGCAACGAACAACACGAGCACGATCAACACGATGAGTGCTGCCATCTACGGTCCCCTCCATACGACGGCGGTCGCGCCGTCAATTTGCATTACCGTCACGGTCGTTCCCGGTGGATACACTTCCGTGCTGTCGAGCGGGCGGGCCGTCCACACGTCCCCGCCGAGTTTGATCTGCCCGGCGTGCTCGGCGACCTCCTCGAGCACCAGGGCCTGCTTGCCGGTGAGCGCCTCGATCCCCGTCGGGGTCGGCGGCGGTGTCTCGAACTTGCGCAACAACACCGGGCGCACCCCGAGGATCAGCGCGAGGGACAGTACTCCGAAGATCACCGCGTCGACCCAGACCGGGAAGTCGGTGATCGCGGTGACCCCGGCCGTGGCCAGCGCACCGCCCGCCAGCATGAGGAGGAAGAAGTCCCCCGTCAACGCTTCGGCGGCGGCGAGCAGCACCCCCGCTACCAGCCAAATCAATGCAGCCACAACACCATCTAACCAGAATCTCCGGAACCGACGGTGACGAAGTCGACCAGCTGTTCGACCGCCCCGATCAGTGGCGCCTCCAGGTCGCGGAACGTGTCGACGGCCGAGTACACCCGGCGCCACCCGTCGCGCGGTGTCCCCCAGCCCAACTCGCGGCACACCCCGGTCTTCCAGTCCTCACCCCGCGGAATCTTCGGCCAGGCCGCGATGCCCACCGCCGACGGCCGGACCGCCTCCCACACGTCGATGAACGGGTGCCCGGTGACGAGCACGTTCGGCCCGAGCCCCTGGGTCAGCTGGGTTTCCTTGGACCCGGTGACGAGGTGGTCGACGAGCACGCCGACGCGCCGTCCCGGTCCGGGGCGGAACTCGGCGAGCCGCTCCCCGAGGTTGTCGAGACCCTCGAGGTGTTCGACGACGACCCCTTCGACGCGCAGGTCGTGCCCCCACACCCGTTCCACCAGGGCGGCGTCGTGGACGCCCTCCACCCAGATCCGGCTGGCGAGCGCGGTCCGGGCCCGCAGCCCCTCGACCTTCGTCGATCCCGACGCCGACCGGGTGGCCGGCGGACCGGCGGGCTGGGCCGCGGGGCGCACTAGGGTGACCGGTTTCCCGTCGATCAGGAACGCCGCCTCCCGCATCGCGAACAACCGGGTGCGCCGCGCCCCGTCCTCGAGCCGGACGAAATCGCCGTCGTAGGTGCGTTCGAACCCCACCACCGCCCCGCAGAACCCGGTGCCCGCGTCCTCGACCACGAGGTCCCGCTCGGCCGGGACCGTCGGCGTCACGGGCTTCCTCGCGCGTGGGTGTCCGGAAAAGATGTCGCCGTATCTGTCGCCTCCGCTCACGGGCGCTGACGCTATGCCAGCGGCGCCGTTACGCACACGCCGCCACGCCGACATATGCTCGTTTATCGTGACTTCACCCAGCGCCACTCTCACCGTGTGGGCCAGTTCCTGGCTCGCCGGGAACAGTGCACCCGACGACGTCATCGACGCCCTCCACGCGTGGGCGCCGATGCACCTCGCCTGCGCGGAGGATCAGGGCACGGCCCGGCGCACCGGACTGCCGTGGCCCGACCCGCAGGACGCCGGGGTGACGGCGCTGCTGCAGACGATGCGCCGTTCCGTGTCGCAACCCGAGACCGAGATCCGGCTGGTCCTGCCCGGGCCGGGGGACGTGCGCGGGCTGCCCGCGGGCACCGAGTTCGCGTCCGCCGCGATCGGCACCGGCGAGGGTGTCCTCGTCGGGCCGCCCGGCCGGTCCGGGACGGGGCTCGTCCCGCACGTCGAGGGTCCCGACGTGCTGCGGTGGACGGTGTCGACGATCGAGCGGCTCCCCCTCGACGCCCACCACACCGGTCTGGGTGAGGCCGAGTTCACGATGCGGGAGGCGGTGCGTGACGCCGCGGCCGCGCTCGAGGCCCTGCACATGCTCGACTCCGGTTTCGGCGCCGATCCGCGCGCACTGATCGCCGATGCGCTCGCCAAGTCCGCGCTGCACCGGTACCCGGCGACGATCGCGCCGCGGGCGCTGCGGATCCTGGACTCGGCCGATCAGGTGGCCGCGATCCTCACCGTTGCCGAGCAGATGGCCCCCGCCCGCACCGTGTCCGCGTCGGGCGCGGCCACCCTCGAGGACCTGCTGCGGCCGCTGCGTTCGGCGGTGCGCTCGGCGCGCACCGCCGCCGTCAATGCGTGTGCGCGGGACGGCCTGACGGCCTGACGGCGGCCTTGCAGCAGTCGACCGCGCAGGACGCGCCGTCCAGGGTGGACCCGAGCAGCGGCTCGGATCCGAGCCGCGCGGCGGACGCGCCGGCCAGCTGCTCGGTGACGAGTTCGACCACGAGTTCCGCGAACCGCCGGTCCGTCCCGGGTGTGGCCGCGCGCACGAAGGCGATGCCGAGGTCGGCGGCCTTGTCCCGCGCCTCGGTGTCCAGGTCCCACACCACCTCGAGGTGGTCGGAGACGAATCCGACCGGGCACACGATCACCGCGCGCACACCGTCGCCGGCGAGGGCGTCGAGGTGGTCGCAGATGTCCGGTTCGAGCCACGGAACCTGGGGTGGCCCGGACCGGGACTGCCACACCAGGTCGAAGTCGTCGAAGCCGGCGGCGCGGGCGGTGAGCCTCGCGGCCTCGGCCACCTGCCGGCTGTAGAGGCGACCGCCCTCCGCGGGTGGTCCGGCGTTGACGTCCGCGGAGACCGGAACGGAGTGGGCGGTGAACACGAGTCGCGCGTCCGCCCGGTGCTCGTCGGGGAGCTGCGCGGCGGCCGCGCGGACGGCGTCGGCGAACGCCCCGATCAGCAGCGGGTGGTCGTAGTACTGCCGCAGCTTCAGCAGGTGCGGAGCCCCGTCGCCGGCCGCGGCCCGCGCCCGGGAGACGTCCTCGTGGTACTGCCGGCACCCCGAGTACCCGCCCCACGCCGACGTCGGGAACACCAGGGCCGAGCGGACACCGTCCGCACCCATCCGGGCGACCGTGTCCTCAACCATCGGATGCCAGTTCCGGTTACCGAAGTAGACGGGCAGATCGATTCCGGCGCTTGCCAATTCGGATTCGACGCGGGAGATGATGTCGCGGTTGAGGGCGTTGATCGGCGACACACCCCCGAAATGCAGGTAGTGCTCGGCGACCGCGTCCAGACGTTCGGGCGGCACCCCCCGGCCCCGGGTGACGTTCTCCAGGAACGGGCGCACGTCCTCGGGCTTCTCGGGACCCCCGAACGACAGCAGAAGAAGGGCGTCGAACCGGGAATCGGAACCGTCCGTCGAATTCACAGCGATCATGATCCCCATCTTCCGTGCTGCCGTTCGGGGCGCACTCCCCGGGTAGTGTCCTAGCCGGCCATCGCGTGGGCGCCGCCGTCGACGTAGATGATCGACGCGGTGGTGCCGGGCAGCCAGTCGGACAGCACGGTGCACACGGTCTTCGCGACCGGCTCCGGGTCGTCGACGTTCCAGCCGATGGGCGCGCGCTCGTCCCACGCCGTGTTCAGCTCGTTCATCTGCTTGGCGTCGTCGGTGGCGGTGCCGGCGATGGCCTTGGCGGCGAGGGTCTTGATCGGACCCGCCGCGACGAGGTTGGAACGGATACCGCGTTCGCCGACCTCCTTGGCGACATACCGGTTCACCGACTCGAGAGTGGCCTTGGCGACGCCCATCCAGTTGTAGAACGGCACCGCCCGCGCCGGGTCGAAGTCCATGCCGACGATCGACGCGTTGTCGTTCAGCACCGGCAGCAGCGCCTTCGACAGGGACGCGTACGAGTACGCCGACACCTCGAACGCCACCCCGACGTCGGACCACGGTGCGTCGAAGAACGGGCTGCCCAGGCAGGACCGCGGCGCGAAGGCGATGGAGTGGACGACGCCGTCGACACCCTCCGGCGCGATCTCGCGGATCCGGTCGGCGAGGCTCGCGAGGTGCTCGGGGTTCTGCACGTCGAGTTCGAGCGCCGGCGGCACCGGCTGCGGCAGCCGCTGCGCGATGCGGTCGATCAGCCGCAGACGGTCGAATCCGGTGATGATCACCTTGGCGCCCTGTTCCTGGGCGACCTTCGCGACGTGGAACGCGATGGACGCGTCCGTGATGATGCCGGTGACGAGAATGGTCTTACCTTCGAGCAATCCGCCCATGAGGTGTCCTCCTGTGAAGAAAAGTCCGGGAAGTGGTGTGGGGGTTCTAGTGGCCCATGCCGAGGCCGCCGTCGACGGGGATCACCGCGCCGGAGACGTACGCGGAATCGTCGGAGGCCAGGAAGCTCACCACCGCGGCGACCTCCTCGGGCTTGCCCTGCCGCTGCAGCGGGACGGCGCCGGTGATCATGTCCTTGTACTTGTCGTCGAGGACCGCGGTCATGTCGGTGTCGATGAATCCCGGGGCCACCACGTTCGCGGTGATCGACCGGGACCCGAGTTCGCGGGTCAGCGACCGCGCGATGCCGACCACACCGGCCTTCGAGGCCGCGTAGTTGACCTGGCCGGGACCGCCGGCGAGCCCGACGACCGACCCGAGGAACACGAACCGGCCGAACCGCGACCGTAGCATCGACCGGGTGGCGCGCTTCGCGACGCGGAACGCGCCGGTCAGGTTGGCGTCGACGACGGAGGTGAACTGCTCCTCGGTCATCCGCATGATCAGCGTGTCGTCGGTGATGCCGGCGTTCGCGACGAGGACCTCGACCGGACCCTGGTGCGCCTCCACTTCCTTGAAGGCACGGTCGATCGACTCGGTGTCCGTGACGTCGCACTGGACGCCGAACAGACCCTCGGGCGCACCCGAACCGCGGTGCGTGACCGCGACCTTGTGCCCGTCCGCCGCGAGGCGCTGCGCGACAGCGAGGCCGATCCCGCGGTTGCCGCCGGTGACGAGCACCGACCGGGGAGTGGACACCGTCCTCACCGACGCGTCAGTAGTTTCTGGGGTAGACATGCGGATAAACCTATCTGTTCAGATGTGCAGGAGTGGAAACGCGGGGCCGCGGTCAGCAGGGCGCTGGTGCCGAGCACGCCGCCGGAATGCAGATCACGGCAGCCGTTGACGCAGGACCAGCGCGAGGATCAGCCCCGCCGTGGCGGAGAGGACACCCAGCACGAGCCAGGGGCGGCTGGCGTCGCCGCGGGTGGTCTCGAATCCGATCTGCTCCTCGAGGGTGTCGTAGACGTCGCGCAGTTCCTCCAGGCTCGACGCCGTGAAGAAGCTGCCGCCGGAGAGATTCGCGATCTCCCGCAGCGACGGGTCGTCGACGGGCACCGGGATGCGTTCGTCCTCGATCTCGACCTTGCCGTAGCTGGTGCCGAACGAGATCGTCGAGATGGGAACGTCCTTGTCCTTCGCCTGCCGGGCCGCGGTGAACCCGCCGCGCGGATCGTCCGGATTCTCGGGGACCGTCTGCTTGCCGTCCGAGAGCAGCACGATGCGGGCGGGCGGCGCCTGATCACTGCCGCCGAGCACCGCGGCCAGCGTGTCGATCGACTGCAGCGACGTGAAGATCGCCTCGCCGGTGGCGGTCCGCTCGCTCAGCTGCAGATTGTCGATCGCGACCTTGGTGGCCTCCCGGTTGGTGGTCGGCGAGACCAGTACCGACGCGGTGCCTGCGAACGCGACGAGACCGAGGTTGATGCCGGGGGTGAGTCCGTCGGCGAACGATTTCGCGGCGTCCTGCGCGGCGGCCAGCCGGGTCGGTTCCACGTCGGTCGCCTTCATCGACAACGACACGTCGATGACGAGAATCACGGTGGCCCGGTTCCGCGGAACCCGCTTGTCCTCCGTCGGGCCGGCCAGCGCCACACTGAAGAACACCAGCGCCAGCACCATCAGCAGCGCCGGGATGTGCCGGGCCCGGCCCGGCCGCGACGGCGCGACCTTCTCGAGCAACGCGTAATTGGTGAACCGCAGGGTGTGTTTCTGCCGCTGCCGCTGCACCCACACGTATCCCGCGACCAACGCCACGACCACCAGGAGGAACAGCAACCACCACGGTGAGGTGAACTGCGAAAGACTCACCGGCGGGACCTCTGGTTCGTCGCGGTCCCGTAACTGTGTTTCCGGGCGGACACGAACCGCACCA
Organism: Rhodococcus sp. T2V; assembly: GCF_029269925.1. Taxonomy (NCBI): domain Bacteria; kingdom Bacillati; phylum Actinomycetota; class Actinomycetes; order Mycobacteriales; family Nocardiaceae; genus Rhodococcus; species Rhodococcus sp. T2V. The sequence goes on along the minus strand of NZ_JARJBD010000033.1, from coordinate 33,624 downwards.
CGTCCGAGATCCAGTCCCGGTCGGTCCGCAGGCTGAGCAGCGGGGCACCGCACCCCCGCAACGACTGCTCCACCTGCAGGCGGTGCTCGTCCGCGGCGCGCGCGAAGTCGGCGCGCAGTTGCGGTGTGGTCGTGAACTCGCGGGTCCGTCCGGACTCCGGATCGTGCAGCACTACATCCCCTAGGTCGGGTAATTCCAGATCTCGCGGGTCGAGCACCTCGACACCGAGTACGTCGTGGCGCCCCGAGATGGCCCGCAGCGACCGCTCCCAGTCGATCGGTCCCAGGAAGTCACTGATGACGACCGCCAGACCGCGGCGGCGCTGCGGCCGGCGCAGCGACTCCACCGCCCCCTGCAGGTCGCCCCGCACCCCGTCCGGGGCGTGCGGGGTGGTCGCGATCTGACGCAACATCGCCTGCGCGTGGATCCGGCCGCCGCGGGCCGGGATCCGGGTGGTCTGGGCGCCGGTGGAGACGATCGCCCCGATCCGGTTGCCGCCGCCGCTGGTCAGATGCGTGACGGCGGCCGCCGCAGCCACCACCAGATCCCGCTTCTCGCACCCGGCGGTACCGAAGTCCAGGCTCGACGACAGGTCGACGACGAGCCACGTCTCCAGCTCCCGGTCCGCGACCGACTGCCGGACGTGCGGGTGCGTCGTCCGGGCGGTCACCGACCAGTCCATCTGACGGACGTCGTCACCCGGCTGGTATTCGCGTGCATCACCCGGCTCCGAGCCCGGACCGGGGATCAGGCCCAGATGGTCGCCGTGCAGCACACCGTCGAGGCGGCGGCGGACGGTCAGTTCCAGCGTCCGCAGCGCAGCGGACAGTTTGGGATCACGGAGTTCGCCGGAGCGAAACGACGGCGGCGGGCCGGAACTCTGCGCCCCGGCGGTACGCGCACTCACCGTGGCTGGCTCATCGCCGTCGGTCCGGGCACCGACGTGGACGGGACGGGCGGTCCGTTGTGACCGGCGGGAGTGGCCGGGACCGCCGTCGGCTGTGCGGCGATCTGCGGCAGACCCACCGTCTGCAGCACGCGGGAGATCACGTCGTCCGGGCTCACCTCGTCGGCGAGGGCGTCGTAGGACAGCACGAGACGGTGACGCAGAACATCCGGGATCACCTCGAGCACGTCCTGCGGCACCACGTAGTCACGCCCGCGCAGCAACGCCAGCGCCCGCGCCGAGGAGATGATGCCCAGCGTCGCACGCGGTGACGCGCCGTACGCGATCCAGCCGTCGACGTCGGGGAGACCGAACTCCGCCGGCGTGCGGGTGGCCGCGATGACCCGGACCACGTAGTCGACGAGTGCATGGTGCACGAACACACCGCTCGCGACCTTCTGCAGGCGGACGAGTTCCTCGGGATCGAGAACCTGGTGCGGTTCCGGCGCATCGACACCCATCCGGTAGACGATCTCGCGCTCCTCCTCCACCGTCGGATAGTCGACGAGGATCTTGAACAGGAAGCGGTCGCGCTGCGCCTCCGGCAGCGGGTACACACCCTCGTTCTCGATCGGGTTCTGCGTCGCCATCACCAGGAACGGGTCGGGCATGTGGTACCGCTTGCCGCCGATCGAGACGTGCCGCTCGGCCATCACCTCGAGCAGCGCCGACTGCACCTTCGCCGGTGCGCGGTTGATCTCGTCGGCGAGCACGAAGTTCGCGACGACAGGGCCGAGTTCGGTGTCGAACTCCTCCCGCCCCTGCCGGTAGATGCGCGTACCGATCAGGTCGGTGGGCACCAGGTCCGGGGTGAACTGGACGCGCGAGAACGACCCGCCGACCACCTTCGCGAACGTCTCGACGGCCAGGGTCTTCGCCACACCCGGCACACCCTCGAGCAGTACGTGCCCCTTCGCGAGCAGACCGACCAGGATCCGCTCCACCAGCCGGTCCTGCCCGACGATCACGCGCTTGACCTCGTAGATCGCGCGTTCCAGCGTCTGAACGTCGGCGGCGAGAGTGGGCGCGACCGACTTCGTCAGCGCGGTCTGCGTGCCCGCATCCTGTGAGGGTGCCTTCGGCGCGGTGGCGTTCTGGGGACCCGATCCGTTGGACGCACCCCCGTTCTTCACACCTTCGGGAGCGGCCTTCGCGGGCGACTCCTTCCGGGCTGCACCCTCCGATACCGCATCATCACGTGAGGTCACCAAGAATCCACCGCTTTCACCTAGATCGTTCCGCCCGTTCACGTACTTGCTCAACTATTCCAGGTGCAAGCAACCCCCGCCGCAACCAAGCACGATCCGCACCGCGGACTACTTCATCGACATCATGGATCACGACACCATACGGACAGCGTAAGGGGTCATGCCGTCCCATCGCACCGGGGAGATCTTGACGACGTCCCCCGACTGCGGCGCCTCCAGCATCTGGTCGTCCCCGAGATACAGGGCGACGTGCTGGCTGGCGTTCGGGCCCCAGAAGAGCATGTCGCCGCGCTGCATCTCCTCCGAGGGAACCTGCTCGCCCGCGGTGTACTGATAACCGGTGTAGTGCGGCAGCGAGATGCCGATCCCGGCGAACGCGTAGATCATCAGACCGGAGCAGTCGAAGCCGACCTTGTTGAAGTCGCCGTAACTGTCGGCGACACCGCCGTCGCGGATACCCAGGGTGGGGCCTTCCTCGTCGCCGCCGCCCCACGCGTACTCCACACCGATCTGGGACAGGCCGCGGTCGATGACGGTCTCGATGGCCTCACTGCCCGTCAGGTTCTCACCGCTGATCGACGGTTTCGACTTGGGGGTGGATTTCGGCGTGGTCGTTCCCCCGCCGGTGGCGGAGTCCTCGTCCTCGGAATCGTCCTCGATCGTGGTGTGCGCCCGCTGCCCCGCGGCGAGTTCCGCGGCGCGTTGACGTGCCGCCTCGTTGGCGGCGACCCGCGCGGCGGCCTGCGTCGCGGCCTCCCGGGCCGCGGCGGCGATGGCAGCCTTCTGCGCGTCCTCGGCGCGCTTCTGCTCCTCCCACGTCGCGTACGCCTCACGCTGCCCCTGCAGCCCCGCGACGTTGCCTCGGGCGGCGTCGAGCTGGGCCTGCGCGGCCGCCCGGTTGCTCTCGATCTGCGCCTTCTTCGCTGCCTGGTCCTGCAACGCCGACCGGGCGATCGCGATCGCCTGCTCGGCCAGTGACTTCTTCGACGCGGCCTGGTCGGCGGCCACGTCCGCCTGCTGCTTCGCCTCGCGCGCCGCGGAATCCTTGTTGGCCTGCGCGGTCCGGGCGCGCTGCAGGCCCTCGAGCACCGCGTTCTGGCTGGTGGCGAGGAGTTTCAGAACCTGCGCGCGGTCCAGGACGTCACCGGGCCCCTGGGCGCCCAGGTACGTCGAGATCGCCGAGACGTTGGTACCCTGCGTGTAGCTCGACCGGGCGTACTTGTCGAAGTCCTTCTGCGCCAGTTCGATCTGTGCGCCGGCGTCGCGCAGCGCCTGCTGGGAGGCGCCGACCACACTGGCGGCCAGATCGGCGGCGCTGCGGGCGTTCTGCAGATCGACCAGCGCCCGGTTCACGTCCTCGCGCTTGATGGCGACCTCGTTGTCGAGCTGGGCGAGTTGCTGATCTGCGGAGGCGACCTGGTTGATCAGTTCGCTGACCTGCCCGAGGCCGGCCGATACCTGGGACTGGGCCTGCGCGATGTCGGAGTCGGACGGATTCGGCGGCGGGGGCGGCACTGCGGCGGCCAGGCCGGGCGTGCTGCAGACCAGCGCGCCGACGATGCCCAGTCCGATCAGGAGGCGCACGACGCGAGCGCGCCTGCGGGAGAAGCTACGGTGCCCCACTCCAGCTCGTGCTTGTCGCTTCACAACTCTCTCCCTCGGTTCTGCACCGATCGCGCAGGCCGCGCTGTGCTCGTCGTGGGGAGAAATTGCGGCAGTCACACCTTCCGTGTTTCGGCGACACCGACGTACGCCGGAACGTCGTCACTCTGAACGTCAATCACCAGTCTGCGACACTTCTTCCCCAAGAGCGCCAAATGCACCGTACGACACTTCCGGACTCTATGGAAACTTTAGTCACAAATAACACATGAGTAATTTGACCAGCGGAAATGTCGAACTGTGAATCGTCGGCGCCATTTACGCGCATCGACGCAGGCAGCGGCCGCACACGGGCGAATCGTGAAATTGCCGCCGAGTTATCCCGGGAATTCGGAAGCGGTCAGGGCTTCTGTCGCTCGTACGTCGTGCCGGCGCCCGCGGCACCGTCGCCCTTTTTCGCGGCGTCGCCGTCCTTCGAGCCGGATGCCCGGCGCGACTTCGCGAAGAACGTCGCGGCCGACGCGATGACGACGATCGCCACGATGACGGCGGTGAACAGGGCCCACGGCGGTCCCGGCTCGATCACCTCGTCGACGAAGTGATTCGCGGAGACCACCGCGTCGCCGGTGTACGTGCGGTCCTGACCCGACTCGAGCAGCACCCGGCTGATCGAATCGCTGTACGTGCCGACCCAGCTGGGGCTCAGGACCAGAACGGTGCCGCCCTCCTCCGCGCCGACCTCGGTGGCGAGGTCGCGCAGCTGCGAGTCGCGGCCGGGATCCTCGTCCAGCACCACGATGCTCAGCTTGATGCCGTGCTCGGCCGCGCGGTCGACGACGGCGGCGAGCTCACCGGTCTCGTCGGACGGTGCCGACACCCCGTCGTCGGACACGTCCGCGACCACGTCGGAGACGTCGATGTCGTCCGGAAGGTCCGTCGCGAACGGGAGGGCCGAATGGACGGGGACCGTGACACGGGCAGGAAGTGCGGTGGCGATAGGGGCAGGCATCTCTCATCCGGGTGTGCTGTAGGAACGTAAGCCTCGCGTGAACACTACGTGAGGAGTCCCCGAAGTTCCGTTCCGTGCGGGTGCGTCCCTGCCGCGGTCGTGGAGAATCGCCGGGAGTACGGGCCCGTTTCCGCCCCGGATCCTCACAGGACAAGCGTACTGTTAGACTATCGGAGGTACCGCGGTAGGGGCCGATTCCGTACATCGCTAGCACGACAGCGCACACGGATCAGCCGTGCCCGCAGTGCCTGCAGCCGTCGACACAGCCCCGTCGGTGGCGACCCTCACATAGACGAGTGGAGCTGACGTGAGCACCAGTATTGATTCATTCGGAGCAAAGGGAACCCTCGAGGTCGGTGAGAACTCATACGAGATCTTCCGACTCGCGGCCGTCCCCGGCACCGAGAAGTTGCCTTACTCCTTGAAGGTTCTCGCCGAGAACCTTCTCCGCACCGAAGACGGAGCCAACATCACCGCGGATCACATCCGCGCAATTGCAGGCTGGGATCCCTCGGCTCAGCCGAGCATCGAAATCCAGTTCACGCCGGCTCGCGTGATCATGCAGGACTTCACCGGCGTTCCCTGCGTCGTCGACCTCGCCACCATGCGTGAGGCTGTCACCACCCTCGGCGGCGACCCCAACAAGGTCAACCCGCTCTCCCCCGCCGACATGGTCATCGACCACTCGGTCATCCTCGACATCTTCGGCCAGGCCGATGCACTCGAGCGCAACGTCGACCTCGAATACGAGCGCAACGGCGAGCGTTACCAGTTCCTCCGCTGGGGTCAGGGCGCATTCGACGACTTCAAGGTCGTCCCCCCGGGAATGGGCATCGTTCACCAGGTCAACATCGAATACCTGGCACCGACCGTCATGGCACGTAACGGCCAGGCATACCCCGACACCTGTGTCGGCACCGACTCGCACACCACCATGGTCAACGGCCTGGGCGTGCTGGGCTGGGGCGTCGGCGGCATCGAGGCCGAGGCAGCCATGCTCGGCCAGCCGGTCTCCATGCTCATCCCCCGCGTCGTCGGCTTCAAGCTCTCCGGGGAGATCAAGCCCGGCGTCACCGCGACCGACGTCGTGCTCACCGCCACCGAGATGCTCCGCAAGCACGGCGTGGTCGGCAAGTTCGTCGAGTTCTACGGCAAGGGTGTTGCCGAGGTTCCGCTCGCGAACCGCGCGACCCTGGGCAACATGAGCCCCGAATTCGGTTCCACCGCAGCCATCTTCCCGATCGACAGCGAGACGATCGACTACCTGCGCCTGACCGGCCGCAGCGACGAGCAGCTCGCCCTCGTCGAGGCCTACGCCAAGGAACAGGGCCTGTGGCACGATCCCGACAACGAGCCCGTCTTCTCCGAGTACATCGAGCTCGATCTGGGAACCGTTGTTCCCTCGATCGCCGGCCCGAAGCGCCCGCAGGACCGAATCCTGTTGTCGGAGTCGAAGACCGCATTCCGCAAGGACATCCACAACTACGTGGAAGAGAACTACCCGACCGAGCACACTCAGCTCGACGAGGCCGTCGAGGAATCCTTCCCGGCGTCCGACCCCGCAGTTCTGTCGTTTGCCGATGACGGAGCAGTCGACGTTCTCTCCGCCGCCAACGGCGCAGAAGGCCGCCCGAGCAAGCCGGTTGTCGTCAAGTCCGACGCAGGCGAGTTCGTTCTCGATCACGGCGCCGTCGTCGTTGCCGGCATCACGTCCTGCACCAACACGTCCAACCCGTCGGTCATGCTCGGCGCTGCGCTGCTTGCGCGTAATGCCGTCGAGAAGGGCCTCGCCACCAAGCCGTGGGTCAAGACCAACATGGCACCCGGTTCACAGGTTGTCACCGACTACTACGAGAAGGCCGGCCTCTGGCCGTACCTCGAGAAGCTCGGCTACTACCTCGGCGGCTACGGATGCACCACGTGCATCGGCAACACCGGCCCGCTGCCCGAGGCGGTCTCCAAGGCCATCAACGACAACGACCTGTCGGTCACCGCGGTGCTCTCGGGCAACCGCAACTTCGAGGGACGCATCTCCCCCGACGTGAAGATGAACTACCTGGCCTCCCCGCCGCTCGTCATCGCCTACGGCCTTGCGGGAACCATGGACTTCGACTTCGAAACCGACTCGCTCGGCGACGACAGCGATGGCAACCCCGTGTTCCTGAAGGACATCTGGCCGTCCACGCAGGAGATCGAAGAGACCATCAAGACGGCGATCAGCCAGGACATGTTCCGCAAGTCCTACGCAACGATCTTCGCGGGCGACAGCCGCTGGCAGAACCTCTCGACCCCTGAGGGTGACACCTTCGAGTGGGACGAGAACTCGACCTACGTCCGCAAGGCTCCGTACTTCGACGGCATGCCGAAGGATCCGGCTCCGGTCAAGGACATCAAGGGCGCTCGCGTCCTCGCCCTGCTGGGCGACTCGGTCACCACCGACCACATCAGCCCGGCAGGTCCGATCAAGTCCGGCACCCCCGCCGCGCAGTACCTCGATTCCCATGGCGTCGAGCGCAAGGACTACAACTCGCTGGGCTCGCGTCGCGGCAACCACGAGGTGATGATCCGCGGAACGTTCGCGAACATCCGTCTGCGCAACCAGCTCCTCGACGACGTCTCCGGTGGTTACACCCGCGACTTCACCCAGGACGGCGGCCCGCAGGCCTTCATCTACGACGCGTCGCAGAACTACCAGAAGGCCGGCATCCCGCTGGTCGTCCTGGGCGGCAAGGAGTACGGCTCCGGATCGTCGCGTGACTGGGCCGCCAAGGGCACCAGCCTCCTCGGCGTCAAGGCCGTCATCACCGAGTCGTTCGAGCGCATCCACCGCTCCAACCTCATCGGCATGGGCGTCGTCCCGCTGCAGTTCCCGGCCGGCGAGTCGGCTGCGTCGCTGAAGCTCGACGGCACCGAGACCTTCGACATCGAAGGCGTCGAGAAGCTCAACGAGGGCGTCACCCCGAAGACCATGAAGGTCACGGCAACGCGCGAGAACGGCGAGAAGGTCGTGTTCGACGCAGTCGTACGCATCGATACCCCTGGTGAAGCGGATTACTACCGCAACGGCGGCATCCTGCAGTACGTGCTCCGCAACATGATCAAGGGCTAGGCGCTCTAGGCGCTCCGCGCCTGTGCGTGTTTCCGGCCTGAACAGGCACCGAGCGCGCACGACCACTTCGAGCGGATCTCACCGTCCCGAATGACTGGTCGTGCGCGCTCAGTGCTTGAGGTCACCTTTTCTCGCGAAGGGCCGGAAACAGTGCACAGGCCGACGAAGGAGGCACTTTGCCCAAGGTCAGTGAAGACCATCTCGCGGCCCGGCGCAGTCAGATCCTGGACGGCGCCCGCCGATGCTTTGCCGAATACGGTTACGACGGCGCCACCGTCCGCCGGCTCGAGGAAGTGACCGGACTGTCACGCGGGGCGATCTTCCATCACTTCAAGGACAAGGACGGGTTGTTCCTCGCGCTCGCCCACGAGGACGCGACCAGGATGGCCGACGTGGTCGCCCACGAGGGTCTCGTCCAGGTGATGCGGGACATGCTCGCCCAGCCCGACCAGTTCGACTGGCTGGGAACCCGACTCGAAATCGCCCGGCGGCTGCGGAACGATCCCGACTTCCGCAGAAGCTGGTCGCAACGGTCGGCGGAACTGACCGAGGCGACCATGGCACGCCTCGCGCGGCAGAAGTCGGCCGGCCGCCTCCGCGACGACGTGCCGACCGACGTCCTCATCGGCTACCTGGACCTGGTGCTCGACGGCCTCGTCGCGCGCATCGCCTCCGGGCACGCCGGTGACAACCTGTCGGCCGTGCTCGACCTCGTCGAGGAATCCGTCCGACGCCGCGACTGACACGGCACTCCCCCACCGACACCGGTCAGGTCTTACGACGGTGAGCTCCGCCTCGTCCGCGGAGCTCCACCTCGGACTCCGCGAGAATGTTGCGGACGAACCCGTACGACCGCCCCATTTCCCGGGCGAGGGAACGAATACTCGCCCCGGCCTGATAGCGCTGTTTCAGCTCCGCCTGCAGATCGGCACGCGACGGTCCCGTGATCCGAGCGCTCTTGGCGAAGACCCCGATGTCAGCCATGAACTCCTCCAGTCGGCGAGCGACGGTGGTTTCCACGGTAGAGCGGAGCGACCGCGATATCTACGCGCCGGCTCAGGCGAGCTGAATCAGTTCCAGGTAGTCCTGCGACCAGTGGTCCTCGGTGCCGTCGGGCAGGAGGATGACCCGCTCCGGGTCGAGCGCCTCGGCGGCACCCGGGTCGTGGGTCACCAGCACGACTGCACCGGTGTAGCTGCGGAGCGCGTCGAGCACCTGTTCGCGGGAAACGGGGTCGAGGTTGTTCGTCGGCTCGTCGAGCAGCAGGACGTTCGCCGCCGACGACACGAGCCCCGCGAGCGCGAGGCGGGTCTTCTCACCACCGGACAGTGTGCCTGCCGGCTGCTCGAGCTGCGGGCCGGTGAACATGAACGCACCGAGCAGCGAACGCAGCTCCTGCTCCCCCGTGTCCGGCGCCGCGTGGCGAATGTTCTCCCACACCGACGCGTTGTCGTCGAGGGTGTCGTGTTCCTGCGCGAAGTAGCCGATCTTCAGTCCGTGGCCGGGGACGAGTCCCCCGGCGTCGGGGGACTCGACGCCGCCGAGGATGCGCAGCAGCGTCGTCTTACCCGCACCGTTGAGGCCGAGCACGACGACGCGTGACCCACGGTCGATCGCGAGGTCCACGCCGGTGAAGATCTCGAGCGACCCGTAGACCTTGGTCAGGTTCTCCGCCATCAGCGGCGTCTTGCCGCACGCGGCCGGCTCGGGGAACCGGATCCGGGCCACCTTGTCGGACACGCGTTCCGCGTCGAGGTTCGACATCAGCTTGTCGGCGCGCTTCGCCATGTTCTGCGCCGCCACGGCCTTGGTGGCCTTCGCGCCGAGCTTCGCGGCCTGCGCGCGGAGCGCTCCGGCCTTCTTCTCCGCGTTCGCGCGCTCACGCCGTCGACGCTGCTCGTCCGTCGCGCGGGCGTCGAGGTACTTCTTCCAGCTCATGTTGTACACGTCGGCCTCGCCGCGTACGGCGTCGAGGAACCACACCCGGTTCACGACGTCGTTGAGCAGATCGACGTCGTGGCTGATCACGATCAGACCACCCTCGTGGTTCTGCAGGAATCCCCGCAGCCACGTGATCGAGTCGGCGTCGAGGTGGTTGGTGGGCTCGTCGAGCAGCAGGGTCGTGTCCGACCGCCCGCCGCTGCCGTCCGACGCGGCGAACAGGATGCGCGCCAATTCGACTCGGCGGCGCTGACCACCGGACAGGGTGTGCAGTTGCTGACCGAGGATGCGGTCGGCCAGTCCGAGGCTGTTGCAGATGCGCGCCGCCTCGCTCTCGGCCTCGTACCCGCCGAGGGCGGAGAACCGGTCTTCGAGGTTGCCGTACTTGCGGACCGCCTTGTCGCGTTCGGCGTCGTCCACGACCTCCGACATCAGGATCTGCTGCTTCTCCATGTCCCGCAGCAGCGAGTCGAGACCGCGCGCGGACAACACCCGGTCCTTCGCGAGGACGTCGAGGTCACCTTCCTTCGGGTCCTGCGGGAGGTACCCGAGGTCGCCGGTGCGTACGACGGCTCCCGCGTACGGCTCCCCCTCCCCCGCGAGGATGCGGAGGGTGGTCGTCTTGCCGGCACCGTTACGGCCGACCAGCCCGATGCGGTCGCCGGGCTGTACCCGCAAAGCCGGCCCGGGAGCAGACAGCAACGTCCGCACTCCAGCTCGAACTTCCAGGTCGGTAGCGGTGATCAACAAGAACTCCTAGGAAAATGACACAGGCGCTGAATGAGAGAAACTGCGCAAAGAACACACGAACCAGCGATTTTACCCGACCACTGCCCGCTCGGACCACGCGCGCCAGTGATCCCGCTAACGTTCGCCGCCGTGCCCGACCCCCCGGCGACCTCCGGCCCGGTCTTCGTTGCTGAATGGAACGTGCAAAGTGCTGTCCGGACCAGCGCACGGTGGTGAGTTCTGTTGGTTCGATGGTGAGCTGTCCAACCGAGAATTCGGGAAACTACGCACTTCCGTCTCGGTCCGACTATGGAATCGGGTCACATGGCGGCGGAAAACTCGGCAGTCGTGACAGGCTGGCGGCGTGACAGCCACTTCCCGTCCGCCGATCTGGGACGTTGCGATCGTCGGCCTCGGTCCCGCCGGCCGCGCCCTCGCCCACCGGGCCACCGCCCTCGGTTCGGCAGTCGTATCGGTCGATCCCCTCCCCCGCAGATCGTGGACCGCGACGTATGCCGCCTGGGAAGACGAACTCCCCGACTGGCTCCCGCGGGATGCCGTCGCGACGAGAACCGACCGCCCGGCAGCGTGGACAATGCGCCGCCACACCATCGACCGCACCTACTGCGTTTTGAATACATATAGGCTGCAATCAATACTCGGTGACGATTGCGGAACTGTTATCGCAGGTAGAGCCGTGGACCTCTCCCCCACCTCCGTCCGACTGGACGACGGTTCGACGCTGAACGCTCACGCCGTCGTCGATGCCCGGGGTACGGGCGACAGCCCCGACCTCGCCCAGCAGACGGCGTACGGCGTCGTAGTGGACCCCGGCACGGCCGCACACGCACTGGGCGGCGAGGCCGCGGTGTTCATGGATTGGCGCCGCGACAACGGCACGTCATCCACGGACGCGCCGTCCTTCCTCTACGGGGTCCCGCTCACCCGGGACCGGTTCCTGCTCGAGGAGACCTGCCTCGTCGGCCGGCCCCCACTCCCGATCTCCGAACTCGCCACCAGACTCCACGACCGGCTCCGGGCGCGCGGCATCACCGTGCCGTCCCATTCGGACGTCGAGCGCGTGAGGTTCGCCGTGGAGCCACCACCCGAGGCCGGTCGTTCCCACAGCTCGGACCAGGTTCGCTTCGGAGCCCGCGCCGGGCTGATGCACCCCGGCACCGGCTACAGCGTCGCCGCGTCACTTCTGTACGCAGATGCCCTGGCCCGGGACCTTCGTGACGGCTCGAACGCGCGACTGTGGCCGTGGAAGGCGCGCGCCGTCGCGTCACTGCGATCGATCGGCTTGCGCGTCCTTCTGGATCTGGGGCCCGAGCACGTCCCCGAATTCTTCGGGCATTTCTTCGATCTGCCGCCACAACTGCAGGCCGCATATCTGTCCGAACGGTCGAATCCGCGTGGAACACTGTCGGCAATGGGCCGGATGTTTCTCGCATCCTCCGGCGATATCCGCGGTGTGATTCTCCGTTCCACGCTTCGCCGGGAAGTTCGATGAACTGTCGCGCGAACGCGAAAAGGAGACCATCATGGAACGCATGCGGTCGATATGGAAGGGCTCGATAGCGTTCGGACTCGTGAACGTGCCGGTCAAGGTCTATTCGGCAACCGAAGATCACGACATCAGATTTCACCAGGTCCATGCCAAGGACGGCGGCCGGATCAAATACAACCGCGTGTGCTCCGAATGCGGCAACGTCGTCCAATACGCCGATATCGACAAGGCCTACGACTCCGATGACGGGGTCCGCGTGGTGTTGACCGACGACGATTTCGGCAAGTTACCCGCCGCCGAGAAACACGAGATTCCCGTTCTGCAGTTCGTGCCGACCGAACAGATCGACCCCATTCTGTTCGAGAAGAGTTACTTCCTCGAACCGGATTCCAGCTCTCCGAAGGCCTATGTCCTACTCGCCACTGCCCTCGAGAACAGCGACCGCACCGCTCTCGTCCACTTCACGCTCCGCCAGCGCACTCGACTGGCCGCGATGCGCTCGCGGGACGGAGTGCTGGTGATCCAGACTCTGCTGTGGCCGGACGAGGTACGCGCGGCCGAGTTCTCCTCACTCGACGACGTGGACAGGCCGAAGGCGAAGGAACTCGCGATGGCCGAGACCCTCGTCGACAGCATGGCCGACGACTTCGACCCCACCGAATTCACCGACGACTACCAGGTGCAGTTGCGTGAACTGCTCGACGAGATGATCGAGTCGGGCGGCAAGAAGGTCATTCCCGTCGCCGAGGTCGAGAAGAGCGGCGAGGACGCCGAAGTGGTGGATCTCGTCGCCGCACTGCAGCGCAGCGTCGATGCCGCGGGGAAGAAGGCCGCACCCGCCAAGAAGACGCCGGCGAAGAAGGCCCCGGCCAAGACCGCGGCGAAGAAGGCCACAGCGAAGTCGTCCACCTCGGAACGCAAACGCGCCTGAACCGACGACAGGGCGCGGCCGGACGGCCCCGGAACTCCTCAGATCCGGCGCGGCTCGAAGAAGACGTGGCCACCGCCTCCGAAAGGTGCACACCTCGCTCACGGCGGCACCCCGACGTGTCACCGAGAACCGTTGCCCAGCCGGGGAATCCGGCTGCCCCTCATCAGGTGTCGGCGATGGGCGTGATCACGTACGGCCCGCATCCGACCACCGCCGCGAGGACATGGAATTGAGCCGAACCCCGGTGCTCGCGGCGCAGGGCGCGGCGCGCCGACGCCGATGCCGACTGCTACCGGTAGCAGTAGGAATCGGACGAGGCATCGCCGCCCTGGAGGCGAACCTGGTGTACCCGCAGACCCCGAAAGTCCTCGTCATGGGGGAAGAAGGCCTCGTCGACGGTCATTCCGCCGCGAGGATCGGCGTGCATCTCGGCCATCCAGGCACCAACGCCGTCCGGGTAGAACTGATCGTCCCAGGCGCCGTACAGGGAGTTGGTGACGTAGACCCGCCGACCATCACGGCTGATCTCGACCATCTGTGGGCCACCGGACAGCGACCGGTTCGGTGCCGCCGGATGAGCGCTGTGGCCCACGATCCCTCCGAGCCGGACGGACCCGGTCTCTATGGGGCTGGCCGGGTCGTGCACGTCGAACTGTTTGAGTTCCCCGATACCCCAGCACGAGACGTAGAGGAATTTGTCGTCGACCGACAGGTCGATATCGGTCACCAGCGGTGGCACCGCACCGAACGGTTTCAGCGCAGGCGGCAACAGGTCGGGATCGGCCGGCTCGGCCGGGATGGTGATCACCTTGTCCACCGCCCAGCTGTCCCTGTCGCGGTGCCAACGCCACACCGAGGCCGACAGATCCTCGGTCGAGATCACCACGCCGAGGAATCCCCACGTGGCCTCCGGGTCGTGCGACGGGCGTAGCTCGAGCGGCATCTGGTGCTGCGCGCCGAGGTCCACTCGTTGCTGATGCTTGCCGGTGCCGAGGTCCCAGAAATGGATCGCGTGGCCGTACTTGTTCTCCAGCAACAGCTCCGGTACCAGCCCGTCCTCGATCATCGACGGCGTGCCCCACTCGCTGCTGATCAGTGTGTTCTGGTTGAGATGCCACCAGGCGTCGTACGCGAGATATTGAGGCCCCCGGTCGGTCTCCCATTGCCGGAGCACACCGAATGTGGAGTGATCGAGCAGTGCGATCCCGCCCGGCCCGTCCGATTCGTCGGCACCGCCGAGGCAGGTCATGAACACGCCGTCCGGCCCGCAGTGCAACGTGTGTGGTCGGGAGTAACCGGCCTTGGCTGCGAGCTCGGCGCTGTCCACGATCTTGGCCAGCGTGGGCTGGCGTGGATCGGGCCGAGTATCGAACACATACAGGTGGGACGAGCGCAGACCCGGCACGATCAGGTACCGGCGAGCCAACCCCTCCAGGTGGTGACCCTCGTGTTTCAGCGCGCTGCTACAGGCGTTCCAGCCGAAGTGGTGCAACTCGTTGCCCCGATGGGGTACCTCGGTCCAGCCCACCACCCGGCCGTATGTGCCCGAGCCGGGATCCACGTCGATCACGCTCAGCGCATCGGGCTTCTCCGCTGCGCGATCGAACGCGACCACGTAGGCCAGTTGCTCCGGCGCGGCGGCGGCGGCCTCGGCTGCGCTGCGATAGAAGGTCGGGTCCATGGTTGGCTGATTCATCTCAGCCTCCTCCGTCGTATCGATACGACGAGGCCCGCTCATACCTCCTGCTACAAGTACCGCAACCCGCGCCCACGGGGGCGCAGCGATGAGAGAGGACGCACGGGCTCTCGGTGTACACCAAACCCGTCTGCGCGAACGAACACCCGCCCGTCTACCGCGTACCGGGACATGGATACCCACTAAGGATAGGAGAAGCGGACGGCGGGCGGAACCGGCTCGCCCCGGCGACTCCAGCTCGTGCGGGAATCCCGCATAGATATGCAGTCACACATGGCCCGGTTGTGAAATCCCAACATACTGGGATGTGCTCAGCCGGCGCAGTCCAGGTAGACCATCTGCCCACCGGCCGTGCCCGCGAGGCGGCTGCGGTGATGGACGAGAAAACAACTGGTGCAGGTGAATTCGCCTGCCTCCTCGGGAATCTCCCGTACCGTGATTGCCTCGCCGGACAGGTCGGTCCCGGGCAGCTCGAACGACTCCGCGGTGTCCGTCTCGTCGACGTCGATGACGGCCGACTGTGATTCGTTCCCACTGGCCTCGAGCTGGTCGAGCGAGTCCTCGATGGCTCGTCGTCGGTGTAGCTAACTCTGGGTGCGTCGTAGTCGGCCGGCCGACCCGGGCGTCACACCCGCGAGTGCAGGTCTGCGGCGAGCTGTGTCACGGTCCCCGAGGCGCAGCTGCGGTTGTCGCCGACGCCGCCGGAGGCGCCTCGTTTCGCCCAGCCGACGACATACAGTCCGTCGAGCGGTTCGCCTGTCTCGATCGAGATCACTCGCCCTCGGCGGTTGGGCACCCGCCCCCGCTCGTCGACGGGGATGCCGTCGATCTGCTTCGTCGTGAATCCGGTCGCGCATATCGCGGAGTCCGCGAGGAAGGTCCGACCGGTCGTCGTGGTGACCGCGACGCCGCCGGCCGCTGTCTTCCCGAGATCGGTCACCTCCTGCCCGAAGGACAACACCACGCGCAGCAGGCCTGCGGCGGTGGCGGTCGGGCCGTCTGCCGCGCAAAGATCGACAGCGGGCAGGGCGGAGAGGTCACGGAGCAACGGGGTGTCCGCACCGGCGACCGGCGGGCGGCCGGAGCGGTCGATCAGCACCTCGGCATTCTCGAGGTCCAGAAGTTCGTAGAACGCCGACGGCGTGAAGGAGGCGCGATCCGGGGCCGATCGCGACAACACGACCACCTCCGTCACCGCTCGGGCCGCGGCACCTCGGTCGAGTGTCTTGGCCATCCATCGGATGACATCGAAGGCGACGTTTCCCGCCCCGATCACGATGGATCTCGGTCCCAGCGGTCCGTGCGGGCGGATACCGGACACCCCACAGTTCTCGGCCACCAGAATGTCGATGGCCTCATGGACACCCTCGCCGCGATCCGCAGTCGTGGGTCCGAGTCTGCGCGGTTGTGAAGCGCCACACGCGAGCACTACGGCGTCGAATCCGGTCCGAAGGTCGTCGACCGAGACATCCACACCGACTTCTGTGTTGTGGATGATCGTGACGCGATCGTCGCTGAAGGGCACGTCGAAGAGCCGGATCATGTCGCGAACGCCGACGTGGTCCCGGGAGACACCCCGGCGCAGTAGGCCCCCGATCTCGCCGTGCTGTTCGAAGACGGTGATGCGTACCGAGGTCGATCGCCGGAGGAGTTCGCGAACGGTGTACATCGCCGCCGGCCCGGATCCAACGACGGCGATCCTCAGCCTGTCGCTCGGCCTGCCCAGCGGTTGCTCGAAGCGGATCCGTCGCGACAGGGGCCGGGACTCGGGAGCCTGCTCGAAGAACTCTGCGTTGCGGGCCGCGTCGCGCCGCTCGGTGAGGGTCAACGTCCACTCGGGTTTGATGGCAGACGCCGGGCAGGCCTCGACGCAGGCAGTGCAATCGATACACGAGCGCGGGTCGATGAACAACGTCTCGGCCGACTCGAAACCCGCTTCACCCGGGGCGGGATGAATGCAGTTCTGCGGGCACACCCGCACGCACGAGGCATCCTTACAGCAATGCCCCAGGACAACGTGGGTCACAACGACTCCTGCTTGCTCAGAGAAGATTCGATTTTCGGTAGATCCATCGCGCGCCGAAATTCAGCAGCCCTTCTCTGCTCAGGAATTCGATAAACGGTTCTGCGGCCCTGCGGAACATTATCCGGTGGTGTTCGTTTGCGTCGATTTCCGCGCCCACGACCTTCCAATCCAGGCCGAGATCCTCGTATATTCGACGATTGATCAGGCTCTTCGCGATGAGATGCGTTCCCAACGCGATGACCAGGGTGCTGATAAACCGTCGGACGCGCGAAATCGTGATCAACCGAGTCCGGATTTTCTGACGCGCATACGCCATGTGCCGGGCTTCCTCGACAACATGGATATAGCAAGCCCTGCGGATGGGCGCGGCAACGTCTTCGCTCGCCATCCAGTCGCGTTGCATGACGTCGAAGATCTCTTCTCCGGCCAGTACGATTCCGTACGCCACCTCGTCCCACGCGATGGTCCGAAACAGCCATCCGAAAAAATCCAGTGAGCGGTCGCGTTTGTAGAAATGCGATCCGATGCTGAGGATGACGTTGACGAACATCAACGAGTGCAGATTCTCGTCGGCGCATTCATTGAACAGAAACTTGACGTCCGGGCGGGCGGGGTCCGCACTGTGGCTCGCACGCAGCAATGCCACCTGCAATCCCACCTCCAGCCAGATTCCGACGCCCAGGAACTGCGCAACCTCGCTTCTGGTGAGGCGGACGCGCTCCGGCTCGGTCATGGAGTCCCACGTAGCGGTGCCGAACAGAGGCGACCACTCAGGTGTCATCCCGTGAAATTCGACGCCACCTGAATCGGGCTCGCAAACCAGGGGGTCCCGCGGATCGAATGAGAGGCGCTTGGCCGATTCCAAGAGAGTCTCGAATATCGCATCGCTTCCGGATGTCGTCACCCTTTCTTCACTCCTATATTCCGTTCCAATCGAATCTCGAATCGATTAGAGCTAATGTGATTAGCTCGGGTGCATAACTCACCCTGCGCTCCGTCTCAACTGCGTTCCGCCCGGCATTCGAGTCGGTTACGGCAGCAAACGCAGAACGTGCAGCAGCGTACCCCGCCACCGACTCGACGATCAGGTTGCGTCATCCACTGAATTGATCTCGAATGTTTCGGCGTTTTCATGAGAATTTAAGTAACACGCAGTTGTTCTGGGAAACCATGACACTGCCGCTCTTGAACGAGTCGACGCCGACCACCGCGCTCGGTGTAGCACTGGTCCGCAAGAGATCCGCGCTGCTCGCGTTCGCCACCCCAACTGGCCGATACCGGCGCATCAGACCCGGAGTCGCCCGTGCTCACCGCCCCGGCGGTGCGCCGGGACCGAGGTCGGCACCGGGTCGCACTGGGCGGTGTCATGTCCCGCTCCGAGTGGGCCAGGGAGTCTATCGTCACACCGTTCGGGCACCGAGAAAAAGGGGCTCGGCGAGATGATTCTCGCCGAGCCCCTCCGTCAACGGTGGTGGGTCGTCAGACCGTGAAACCGAGGGCGCGCAACTGCTCGCGGCCGTCCTCGGTGATCTTGTCGGGCCCCCACGGCGGGAGCCACACCCAGTTGATCTTCAGTTCGTTGCACAGACCGCTGCGCACGAGTGCACCGCGGGACTGGTCCTCGATGACGTCGGTCAGCGGGCACGCCGCCGACGTGAGGGTCATGTCGAGGGTCACGACGTCCTCGTCCTCGGTGATCCCGTACACCAGGCCGAGATCGACGACGTTGATGCCGAGTTCGGGATCGACGACGTCACGCATCGCCTCCTCGAGCTCCTCCAGGCGTTTCGGGTCGGTGATCGCACCCAATGCGGCGGGCGCGGATTCGCCGCCCTGGTCCGCCTGCGCCTGCTCCGGTGCGGCTGTGGCGTCCGCCTGCGGCGTCTGCGTCTCGCTCATGATGCCTGTCCTCCGATTCGAGCTGGTTCGCCGTCTGCTGTCGGAACGGCCGAATCCTGTTCGTCCACGACCCGGTCGTCCACTATCTGAACAACCGCGTCCTTGAATGCCATCCATCCCAGCAACGCGCACTTCACGCGGGCCGGGTACTTCGAGACACCGACGAAGGCGATGCCGTCCCCGAGGACGTCCTCGTCCCCCTCGACGGTACCGCGGCTGCTGACCATTTCGTTGAACGCGGCAACGGTCTGCAGCGCCTGCTCGACGGGCATCCCCACCACCTGATCGGTGAGCACCGAAGTCGACGCCTGACTGATGGAGCAGCCCTGGCCGTCGTACGACACATCCACCACCGTGCCGTCGTCGGCGAGTTGCACGCGCAACGTCACCTCGTCGCCGCACGTCGGGTTGACGTGGTGGACTTCGGCGCCGAACGGTTCACGAAGGCCGCGGCCGTGGGGATGCTTGTAGTGGTCCAGGATCACTTCCTGGTACATCTGTTCCATTCTCATGCAGGAACCTCCCCGAAGAACTCCTGGGCGCGCCGCACCGCCGCCGCGAGCGCGGCGACCTCGTCGACCGTGTTGTACAGCGCGAACGACGCCCTCGCCGTGGCCGCGACACCGAAATGCCGGTGCAGGGGCCAGGCGCAGTGGTGGCCGACGCGGATGGCGACGCCCTCGTCGTCGAGGATCTGGCCGAGATCGTGGGCGTGGATCCCGTCGACCACGAACGACACTGCCCCGCCACGGTTCTCGGCGGTCGTGGGTCCGATGATGCGCACGCCGTCGATGGCGCCGAGCGCGGCCAGTGCCGCCTCGACCAGGGTGTGCTCGTGCGCGGCGACCGCATCCATCCCGATCTCGTCGAGATACCGGACCGCGGCGCCGAGACCGACCACCTGCGAAGTCATCGGAACGCCGGCCTCGAACCGCTGCGGCGGCGGCGCGTAGGTGGTGCGTTCCATCGTGACGGTCTCGATCATCGAGCCGCCGGTGATGAACGGCGGCATCGCGTTCAGCAGTTCGCGGCGCCCGTACAGCACACCCACGCCGGACGGGCCGAGCATCTTGTGCCCGGAGAACGCCGCGTAGTCGACTCCGAGCGCGTGGAAGTCCACCGCCATGTGCGGGACGGACTGGCAGGCGTCGAGCACCACCAGTGCGCCGACCGCGCGGGCGCGGCGGACCAGTTCCTCGACCGGTGCCACCGCCCCGGTCACGTTGGACTGGTGGGTGAACGACACGACCTTGACGGCATCGGTCAACTCGAGCGAGTCGAGATCGATGCGGCCGTCGTCGGTGACGCCGTACCAGCGCAACGTGGCACCGGTGCTGCGCGCGAGCTCCTGCCACGGCACCAGGTTGGCGTGATGCTCGAGCTCGGTGATGACGATCTCGTCGCCGGGACCGAGGTGCCGTTCGAAGCGATCGTCGCCGAGGACGTGGGTGACGAGGTTGAGGGACTCCGTCGCGTTCTTGGTGAACACGAGTTCGTCGCTGTCGACGCCGACGAACTCGGCGATCGCCGCCCGCGCGTTCTCGTACGCGTCCGTGGCTTCTTCGGCGAGCTGGTGAGCGCCTCGGTGCACGGCGGCGTTACAGGTGGTGAGAAACTCCCTCTCGGCGTCGAGCACCTGGTTCGGGCGCTGCGATGTGGCACCCGAATCGAGGTACACCAGCGGTTTTCCGTCGCGGACCGTACGCGCCAGGATCGGGAAGTCCTCCCGGATCCGGGTGACGTCGAATACGCGCACCGAGGTGGTCATCTGCGTTTATGCTCCTTGCGTTGCTGCAGCCTGGGTGAAGCGCTCGTAGCCGTTCGCCTCGAGCTCGTCGGCCAGTTCCGGCCCGCCCGACTCGACGACGCGACCGCCGACGAACACGTGGACGTACTCCGGCTTGATGTACCGGAGGATGCGCGTGTAGTGCGTGATCAGCAGGATTCCGCCGTGCTCGCGCTCCTTGTAGCGGTTCACACCCTCGGAGACGACGCGCAGGGCGTCGACGTCGAGTCCGGAGTCGGTCTCGTCGAGGATCGCGATCTTCGGCTTCAGCAGGCCGAGCTGCAGGATCTCGTGGCGCTTCTTCTCACCGCCGGAGAAGCCTTCGTTGACACTGCGCTCGCCGAACGAGGGGTCGATGTCGAGTTCGGTCAGCGCCTCCTTGACCTCCTTCACCCAGTGGCGGAGCTTCGGGGCCTCGCCACGGACGGCGGTGGCCGCGGTGCGCAGGAAGTTCGACATCGAGACGCCGGGAACCTCGACGGGGTACTGCATCGCGAGGAACAGTCCCGCGCGGGCCCGCTCGTCGACGGTCATCTCGAGGACGTCCTCACCGTTGAGGGTGATGGACCCCGAGGTGATCTGGTACTTGGGGTGGCCCGCGATGGCGTACGACAGCGTCGACTTGCCGGAACCATTGGGCCCCATGATCGCGTGCGTCTCGCCGGACCGAACCGTCAGGTTCACACCCTTGAGGATGTTGATCGGCTCGGCGTTCTCGTCGGTGTTCGCGACGTCGACATGCAGGTCCTTGATTTCCAGGACCGAGGTTTCGGGGGTGGAAGCGTCAGGGGTAGACATTGTGATCCTTCGAAGAAATGGGAAGTAATGGTCCGGCGGCGCGGCTCAGACGCCGACTGCGGCGAGTTCGGCCTCGACGGCAGCCTCGAGAC
Source organism: Rhodococcus sp. T2V (assembly GCF_029269925.1). Classification (NCBI taxonomy): domain Bacteria; kingdom Bacillati; phylum Actinomycetota; class Actinomycetes; order Mycobacteriales; family Nocardiaceae; genus Rhodococcus; species Rhodococcus sp. T2V. Next base: position 12,342 of record NZ_JARJBD010000033.1, on the reverse strand, counting down.
GCTCGCGGATTTCGGCGACGGCGATCTTGTTGATGATCTCGTGGAAGAACCCGCGCACGACGAGTCGCCGTGCCGCGTCCTCGGGGATTCCGCGGGCGCGCAGGTAGAACAACTGCTCGTCGTCGAATCGACCCGTGGCGCTGGCGTGGCCGGCACCCACGATCTCGCCGGTCTCGATCTCCAGGTTCGGGACCGAGTCCGCGCGAGCACCGTCCGTGAGGACGAGGTTGCGGTTCAGCTCGAACGTGTCGGTGCCTTCTGCCGCCGCACGGATCAGGACGTCGCCGACCCACACGGTGTGGGCGTCGGGCTTCCCCGACTCCGGATCACCCTGCAGGGCGCCCTTGTAGACCACGTTGGACTTGCAGTGCGGCTGCGAGTGATCCACCAGCAGTCGCTGCTCGAAGTGCTGTCCCGCGTCGGCGAAGTACAGACCGAGCAGTTCGGCGTCGCCGCCGGGGCCGTCGTACTTGACGGTCGCGGACAGGCGGACGAGGTCGCCGCCGAGGCTCACGGCGTTGTGCCGCAGGACCGCGTCCCGGCCGAGGCGCGCGTGATGCGACACCACGTGCACGGTGTCGTCCGCCCAGTCCTGGACGGCGACGACGGTGAGGTGGGCGCTGTCGCCGAGCACGAATTCGACGTTCTCGGCGAACGTGCCGCTGCCGCGCTGGTCGATGACGACGGTCGCCTTCGCGAACGCGTCGAGCCGGATCTGCAGGTGCCCGAAGGCGACCTTGCCCTCGCCCGGGCCCGTGATCGTGATGTTGATCGTCTCCGCGACCTCGACCTCGCGGCCGACGGTCACGACGGTCGCCGTCTCGAAACCCGAATACGCCTGTGCGGCCACACGGTCGGCGGGAACGCCGGCCTTGCCCAGCCGGTCGTCGTCGCGTCCGACGGTCTCGACCTTCACGGCGTCCGAGTCGGCGACGTCGACGGTGGCCGTACCGTTCGCCACGGCCGATCCGTCGTGCAGTCCGCGCAGACGGCGCAGCGGGGTGAACCGCCAGACTTCGTCACGACCACCCGGGATCTCGAACGCGTTGACGTCGAACGACGTGAAGACCTCGCCCTTGTTGGCGATCGGCGAGCCGGTGGACGTCCGCGCTATCCGCGGATTCTCGCCCGCGACGGCTCCCGTGACTCCGAGATTCTGGACACCAGTTTCTGGCGTGGTCACTAACCCACCGCCCCTTCCATCTGCAGTTCGATCAGGCGGTTCAGTTCCAGGGCGTACTCCATCGGGAGTTCCTTGGCAATCGGCTCGACGAAGCCGCGCACGACCGTGGCCATGGCCTCGTCCTCGGTGAGCCCGCGGCTCATCAGGTAGAACAGCTGGTCGTCGCTCACCTTCGACACGGTGGCCTCGTGACCCATGGTCACGTCGTCCTCCCGGATGTCGACGTACGGGTAGGTGTCCGAACGGCTGATCTGATCGACCAGCAGCGCGTCACACTTGACCGTCGACTTGGAGCCGTGGGCACCCTTGTTGACCTGGACGAGTCCGCGGTAGGACGCGCGTCCGCCGCCACGGGCCACCGACTTGCTGATGATGGTCGACGACGTGTGCGGCGCGAGGTGCAGCATCTTCGCACCGGTGTCCTGGTGCTGGCCCTCACCGGCGAATGCCACGGAGAGAACCTCGCCGCGGGCGTGCTCGCCCATCATCCAGACGGCCGGGTACTTCATGGTGACCTTGGACCCGATGTTGCCGTCGATCCACTCCATGGATCCGCCGGCCTCCACCTTGGTGCGCTTGGTGACCAGGTTGTAGACGTTGTTCGACCAGTTCTGGATGGTCGTGTAGCGGCAGTGGCCGCCCTTCTTCACGATGATCTCGACCACCGCGGAGTGCAGGGAGTCGGACTTGTAGATCGGTGCGGTACAGCCCTCGACGTAGTGCACCGAGGCGCCCTCGTCGACGATGATCAGGGTCCGCTCGAACTGGCCCATGTTCTCCGTGTTGATGCGGAAGTAGGCCTGCAGCGGGATGTCGACGTGCACGCCCGGCGGGACGTAGATGAACGAGCCACCCGACCACACCGCGGTGTTCAGCGCGGAGAACTTGTTGTCGCCGGCCGGGATGACCGTTCCGAAGTACTCCCGGAACAGTTCGGGATGCTGCTTCAGACCCGTGTCGGTGTCGAGAAAGATGACGCCCTGCGACTCGAGGTCCTCACGGATCGAGTGGTAGACGACCTCCGACTCGTACTGAGCCGCGACACCGGCGACGAGGCGCTGCTTCTCGGCCTCGGGGATGCCCAGCTTGTCGTACGTGTTCTTGATGTCCTCGGGCAGGTCTTCCCAGCTCTCGGCCTGCTTCTCGCTCGAGCGCACAAAATACTTGATGTTGTCGAAGTGAATTCCTTCGAGGTCCGATCCCCAGTTCGGCATCGGCTTCTTGTCGAAGGTCTTCAGCGCACGCAGCCGGATGTCGAGCATCCAGTCCGGTTCGCTCTTCTTCGCCGAGATGTCGCGCACGACGTCTTCGGACAGACCGCGCTGCGCACTGGCACCGGCCTCGTCGGAATCGGACCAGCCGTACCCGTAATGCCCGAGTGACGCGATGGTCTCTTCCTGCGTGAGCGGCTCGGCGTTGGCCGACGCAGTGGATGTCACCTGGTCTGATGTGACGGTCATGCGAGCTCCTTCCGGAGTCTTGTTACGAGACCGGCGAGGGCTGGTCGCCGGTGGAAAACAGGTTGCTGACTAGGGGATCTATCGGGATAGCGTTGCTATTTGGGACCGGACGGTGGGACGAGTGGAACGTGGGTGGTGCAGGCGCAGTCGCCGTTCGCGATGGTCGCGAGCCGCTGGACGTGGGTGCCGAGCAGCTGGGCGAACGCGGCCTGCTCGGCTTCGCACAGTTCCGGGAATTCCTCGGCGACGTGCGAGACCGGGCAGTGGTGCTGGCAGATCTGCACGCCGTTGCCGACCGGGCGGGTCGAGGCCGCGAAGCCGGCGGTGGTGAACGCGTCGGCGATGGCGTCGGCCGTGGTTTCGAGGCCCTCGGCGCTGTGATCCGCGGCCGGGGTGACGTCGCCGACGATCGCCTGCACTCGGCGGCGAGCGAATTCGGTGATCGCGGCGTCTCCCCCGACCTCCCGCAGTTGGCGCATGGCCGCGCCCGCGAGGTCGTCGTACGCGTGACCGAGCCTGCCGCGGCCCTTGGCGGTGATCTGGAAGTATTTGGCGGGCCGTCCCCGTCCGCGGTGACGCACGGCGACGGAGGACGCCTCGCGCGCCTCGCCGGATTCGAGGAGTGCGTCGAGATGACGACGGACACCGGCGGCGCTCAGGCCCAGGCGGGTTCCGATTTCCGACGCGGTGATCGGCCCCTCTTCGAGGAGGAGCTTCACGACGGCCGCGCGGGTGTGCCCTTCGTGGCCCACGGCGACGGGTGACGCGGTTGCGACAGGCGCCGCCGAAGAAGGCGCGTGAACTGCGCTTTCCTTCGTTGCACGTGGTGTCGTATCCGTTTTCACAACACCAGTGTGACGGAATTCCGATCGCAGGTCTACTAAGGGTGCCCTGCCTTACACCTGTGATTATGTGCCGCCCGGGCGCGGGAATACTGGCCGAACCGGCCGTGTTCGGCGCACCGCTACGCTGCCTGTGTGCCGCAGACCCCCGAGAACCCGGAGCCGACCCGCGCGGAGCCGACCTTGACGGCTCGCGCCGCTCTTCGACATCCGGCCGAGCTCGTCCGGCGGGCGCTGGGCATCGACGGACCCTCCCCCCGCTCGTCGGTGGCGGCCTCTCTGCACGGCGACGAGCCGGAGACCGCAGGCCTGAACGGCCAGGAGACCGCGCAGCTCCGCGGCATCCGCCGGTTCGGCGCGACCGGCGCCGTCCTGATGGCCGTCGGCGCACTGGGCGCCGGCGCCCAGCCGGTACTGCAGAACCCCGTCCAGGGGCTGCGCATCATCGGACTTCCCGCCCGGATCCCCAGCGTCGCGCTGACCCTCGCCATGACCGGCACCGTGATGATCGTGCTCGCGTGGCTGCTGCTCGGACGGTTCGCGATCGGCAGTCTGCAGTCCGGAGCGGTGCGCCGCCTCAACCGGTCCCAGCTCGACCGCACCCTGTTGCTATGGATCATCCCGCTGTCCGTCGCGCCGCCGATGTTCAGCAAGGACGTGTACTCGTACCTCGCGCAGAGCGAGATCGCGGCCCGCGGGCTCGATCCCTACGCCATCGGTCCCGCGGGCGCTCTCGGCGTCGATCACGTCCTGACCCGCACCGTGCCGACGATCTGGCGGGACACACCGGCGCCGTACGGCCCGCTGTTCCTCTGGATGGGGCGCGGGATCAGCTGGCTGACCGGCGAGAACATCGTCGCGGGAATCTTCCTGCACCGGCTGCTTGCGCTCGCCGGTGTGGCCATGATCGTGTGGGCGCTCCCCCGCCTGGCGCGCCGTTGCGGCGTCGCCGAGGTCAGCGCCCTCTGGCTGGGCGCCGCCAACCCCCTGTTGCTGTTCCACCTGGTCGCCGGGATCCACAACGAGGCACTGATGCTCGGCCTCATGCTGGCAGGGATCGAACTGGCGCTGCGGGCCGTCGAACAGGCGGATCCGATCCGCGGGCAGTCCCTTCTCCTACTGCTGTCGGGGGCGGCGCTCATCGCCCTGTCGTCGACGATCAAGATCCCCTCCCTGCTCGCGCTGGGATTCGTCGGGATGGCGCTGGCCAGGCGATGGGGCGGAACCCCGAAAGCGGTGCTCACCGCGGCCGCACTGCTCGGTGGGGTGGCTCTGGTGGTCACCCTCGTCATCAGCACGTCCAGCGGGCTCGGAATCGGCTGGGTGCACACGCTCGGCACGGCGAACGCGGTCCGCAGCTGGATGTCGATTCCCACGCTCCTCGGACTGGGCACCGGACTGGCCGGGGTTCTGCTGGGCCTCGGCGATCACACGACGGCGGTGCTGAGCCTGACCCGGCCGATCGCCGCCGTCGCTGCGGCGTTCATCACACTCCGGATGCTCGTCGCCACCCTCGTCGGCCGCATCCACGCGGTCGGCGCGCTCGGACTGTCCCTCGGCGCGGTCGTCCTGCTGTTCCCCGTGGTGCAGCCCTGGTATCTGCTGTGGGCGGTCCTGCCGCTCGCCGCCTGGGCCACCGCACCCGCGTTCCGGGTCCCCGCGATCGTCTTCTCGTCCATCGTCAGCGTCATCCTGATGCCGAACGGCGGCGAGTACCAGCCCTTCGTCATCGTCCAGGCCGCCATCGCGACCATCTTCACGGCGGGAACGCTCATCGTGATCACCCGCAACCGCCTGCCGTGGCGGGTCGGTCCGGGGCAGCAGCCGGCCGTGCCGGAACCGCAGGATCCGCCCCGGGACGACGCCAGCGCGGAAAGCCGGGGCACCGGCCGGGTCACACCCGGCCAGGGCTTACGCTGATTCCCCGTGACCTCGCGAACGCCCGGATCGGCGCAACCTGCTGTACGCCTGGAAGGCGTGGTGAAGACCTTCGACGGTGTGAGGGCCGTCGACGGGCTCGATCTCACCGTCGAACCGGCACAGGTCGTGGCGTTGCTCGGTCCCAACGGCGCGGGTAAGACCACCACCGTCGAAATGTGTGAGGGTTTCGTCCGCCCCGACAGCGGAACCGTCCGCGTCCTCGGACTGGACCCCATTGCCGATGCCGGTGCCGTCCGGGCCCGGATCGGTGTGATGCTGCAGGGTGGCGGCGCGTACCCCGGTTCCCGGGCCGGCGAGATGCTCGACCTGGTCGCCGCCTACTCCGCCGATCCCCTCGACCCCGAATGGTTGCTGCGCAGCCTCGGCCTCGAGGAGGCGCGTCGCACCCCGTACCGCCGGCTGTCCGGCGGGCAGCAGCAACGCCTGTCCCTGGCCTGCGCACTGGTCGGCCGCCCCGAACTGGTCTTCCTCGACGAACCCACCGCCGGGCTCGACGCCCAGGCCCGCCTGCTGGTGTGGGAATTGATCGACGCGCTGCGCCGCGACGGCGTCAGCGTGCTGCTGACGACACATCTGATGGACGAGGCGGAGGAACTCGCGGACCGGCTCGTCATCATCGACCACGGGTCGATCGTCGCCGCCGGAACGCCCGCCGAGGTCACCAGCCGCGGCGCCGAGGGCCAGTTGCGGCTCACCGCACCTGCCGGTCTGGACACCGGGCCGCTCGCACGGACCCTCCCCGACGGCTTCCGGGTGGCCGAGTCCGGACCGGGCACCTACCTCGTCGAGGGGCCGATCGACCCGAAGGTGGTGGCCTCCGTCGCGTCGTGGTGCGCCGACCTGGACGCCCTGATCAGCGACATCCGCGTCGACCAGCGCAGCCTCGAGGACGTCTTCCTCGAACTCACCGGCCGGGAACTGAGGGGATGACGATGAGCACCAGTGACCGTCTGACGGAGAATCGTTTCGCCCCCGGCACGTTCACACCCGATCCCCGCCCGAGCGGCGCGGCGGTCATGCTGCGGGCGCAGACCGCGCTCGAGCTGAAACTGCTCCTGCGCAACGGCGAACAGTTGCTCCTGACGATGTTCATCCCGATCACGCTGCTGATCGGGCTGTGTCTGCTGCCCATCGGCGACCTCGGAACGTCGCGCGTCGACAAGGTGGTGCCCGCCGTGATGATGGTGGCCGTGATGTCCACCGCGTTCACCGGGCAGGCGATCGCGGTCGGTTTCGACCGCCGGTACGGCGCCCTCAAACGGCTCGGCGCGACTCCCCTGCCTACCTGGGGAATCATCGCCGGGAAGAGCGCCGCGGTGGTCATCGTCGTCGCCCTGCAATCCGTCCTGCTCGGTGCGATCGGGCTGGCCCTCGGCTGGCGACCGAGTGCGTGGGGACTCGTCCTCGGCGCCGTCGTCATCGCCCTGGGCACCGTGACGTTCGCGGCGATGGGCCTGCTGCTCGGCGGCACCCTCCGCGCCGACATCGTCCTCGCCCTCGCCAACATCCTGTGGTTCGTGATGGTCGGCGTCGGCAGTGTGGTGTTCGCCGCCGGCGACCTCCCCTGGCTCCTCCACACCGGGGCCCGGCTGATTCCGTCCGGAGCGCTCGCGCACGCGCTGGACGCTGCACTGTCGGGTTCGGTGGACGTGCTCAGCGTCGTGGTCCTCGCCGTCTGGGGCGCGGCCGCGGGAGCCCTGGCCGCCAGGACGTTCCGATTCACGTGATCCGTCGACTCACGGCCCGCCGCGCAGGCACCGTTCTCGCTGTTCTGCTCGCCGTCCTCTGGGGTGGCGCGCTGCCCGCGGGCGCCGCGCCGCAGTGGGGTCCGCCTGCGTCGCCGAATCCGTTCCTCGGACCCGCGGGCACGTCCACGATGCACGGCGACGCGGGGTCCACCGACGTGACGCCGCTGCCCGGTCCCGGCAGCGACCCCGTCACGCTGTCCGCGTACCCGCTCGTGTCCGCGTGCCCGACCCTCCTGCAGGGTTCCGACCGGCTCGTCGTCGCCCTGTGCACGTCCGTGGCCGGCCAGGTTCCCACCGTGCACCTGATCGACCCCGCGGCCCCGGCGGCGCCGTTCGGCGGCTCGCTCGCCACGTTCGCGCTGGCGAAGGGCAGCCTGCTCGGTGGCGTGTACGCGTTCCTCGACAACGACAACCGCCTGGTCGTCGTCGACGGCAACCGTCAGCTACTGCGCCTCGGACATTCGAAGGATCCCGCAGGCCAGTGGCGTATCGCCGTCGACTCGCACGTCGACCTGTCCGGCAGTGTTCCCCAGGGCGACAACGTGACCGGGCTGACGCCGGACTGGCAAGGCAACGTCTGGTTCGCGACGGGCGGCGGTGTCATTGGAGCCGTGGACCGTGGCGGTGTCGCGCACACCCTGCCGCTGGCCGCGGGCGAACAGGTGCAGAACAGCATCTCCACCTCGCCTGCAGGCGCCGCGGTCGCGACCACGCACGCCCTGTACCAGTTCGCGCTCCGCGACGGTGAGGTCCGTCTGGATTGGCGCCGCGAGTACGACCGCGGACCGGACCGGAAGCCGGGGCAGCTGAGCCACGGCACCGGATCCACCCCCACCTACTTCGGACCGTCCACCGGCAGCGATTTCGTCGCGATCGTCGACAACGCCGACCCACAGGTGAATCTCCGGGTCTTCCGCGCCGATTCCGGCGACGAGATCTGCACCCTCCCGGTGCTCGGCAACCCGGGCGGCAGCGAGAACTCACCGATCGGCATCGGCAACTCGGTGTACGTCGCCGGGACGTACGGCTACCCGTATCCCACCGTCCCGGACGGGGCGGGACCGGCCGTTCCGACAAACGCGCCCTTCACCGGCGGCATGACGCGGGTGGACATCGACCCGATCGGCTGCCACCAGGTGTGGAGCAACGACGTGCGCAGCGCCGCGGTCCCGCACCTGTCGACCGGCGACGGCCTGCTGTATACCGTGATCCGCCAGGGATTCGACGTCACGACGCCCCTGGACGGTTTCGCGTTCGCGGTGATCGACCCGTCCGACGGCTCCGTCGAGCACACCAGCCCACTCCCCGGCACCGCCGTCAACGACACCCTGCAGATGTCCGGACTCGTCACCGATACCGGCGACTTCTGGCAGGGCACGGTGACCGGCATCCTGCGCATTCGCGGCGAGTAGCACGAAGTCGGCCGCGCCGCCACCGGCCCAACGACACGCTGTAGTTGACCGCCCTCTACCATCGATGCCGTGCTGTATCGCGGGTTTCTGAGCCTGGTAGACCGTCTCCCCCTTCCGTCGCTGACCGTGCAGCGTGTCATCGCGTTCGCGGTGATCCTCACGCAGGGCGGCATCGCCGTGACCGGGGCCGTCGTCCGGGTGACGGCCTCCGGCCTCGGCTGCCCCACGTGGCCGCAGTGCTTCCCCGGCAGCTTCGTGCCGGTCGGGCACGGCGAGGTCGCCGTCGTCCACCAGGCGGTCGAATTCGGCAACCGGCTGCTGACGTTCGTCGTCGTCGTGGCTGCGGCCCTGATCGTCCTCGCGGTCACCCGCGCGCGCCGCCGCAAAGAGGTCCTCGTCTACGCGTGGATGATGCCTCTCGGCACCGTCGTGCAGGCAGTCATCGGCGGTGTCACGGTGCTCACCGGACTGCTGTGGTGGACGGTCGCGGTGCACCTGCTCGCATCGATGGCGATGGTGTGGCTCGCGACCGTGATGTACGCGAAGATCTGCGAACCGGACGACGCCCCGGCGATAAACGTGATCCCGGCACCGCTGCGCTGGCTCACCGCGCTGTCGGCTGTCGCTCTGGCCGGGGTCCTCGCCGCCGGAACGCTGGTCACGGGTGCGGGACCGCACGCGGGAGACAAGAGTCTCGACCGCGTTGTTCCCCGCCTCGAGGTGGAAATCGTCACGCTCGTGCACCTGCATGCACAACTGCTCGTGGGTTATCTGGCGTTGCTGGTCGGCCTGTGCTTCGGTCTGTACGCCGTCGGCGCCGGCCGGGCGGTGAAGGTCCGGGTGCAGGTTCTGCTCGCGCTGGTGGTGGCGCAGGCGCTGATCGGCCTGGTCCAGTTCTTCACGGACGTTCCCGCCGCCCTGGTGGCGTTCCACGTCGCGGGGGCCGGGCTGTGCACCGCGGCCACCGCGGCGGTGTGGGCCGCGGGACGCACCCGCGAGTACGTCACGCAGCCCGATACCGCGAGCGTCTAGCGCTCGTTGCGGGCCTTCGGGAACCGGGTCTGCCGCGCGACCCAGCCGGCCATCTTCTGGATGTGACCCTTGCGGGGCGTGACGATGCTGGTGATCGCGCGGTCCCACTCCGAGACGGTGACGTCGTCGAGCGAGGCGACGACGGCGTTCGCGGTGGCGAGATCCTCGACGACCTGGTCACCGAGGATGCCGTCGGCTCCGACGAGGGTGATCCGGACGCCGGCGAGCCCGATGGGCTGGATGACGGCGCTGGCCGAACCGCCGTGCTCGGCGACGAACTTCTTGATCGCGTCGACCGTGTGGGACGGCAGCGAGGGCGCCGGGCTCGAGGGGGCCTGTTCCGCATGGGTGTCGGTACTCATGGTCCGAGAATACTGGGCGGTAGACGCGCCGCGTCCGCCAGGCTCCGTGCGGCGGGCCGCGCCGTGTAGAACTGAAACCATGCGCGCTATACAGGTTTCCCGTCTCGGTGGTCCCGACGTCCTCGAACCGGTAGAGGTTCCCGAACCCGAGATCGGAGCGACGGATCTGCTCGTTCGCACCGACGCGATCGGCATCAACTTCATCGACACATACTTCCGGACGGGGCTGTACCCGCGGCCGCTGCCCTACGTTCCGGGTGACGAGGGCTCCGGCGTCGTGGAGGCCGTCGGCGGCGATGTGGCGGATTTCGCACCCGGCGACCGGGTGGCCTGGTGCGCCGCTCCCGGCAGCTACGCGGAGAAGGTGGCCGTGCCCGCGGCGGCCGCGATCGCCGTCCCCGACTCCGTGCCCGCCCCGCAGGCCGCCTCTGCGCTGCTGCAGGGCATGACCGCCCATTACCTGGCCCACTCCACGTACCCGATCCGATCCGGCGACACCGTCCTCGTCCACGCCGGGGCGGGCGGAGTCGGCCTGATCCTCACCCAGATGGCGACGACGCTGGGCGCCCGGGTGATCACCACGGTGTCCTCCGATGCGAAGGAGCAGCTGTCCCGTGACGCCGGAGCCCACGAGGTGCTGCGCTACGACGACGACATCGCGGCCCGGGTGCGGGAACTGACCGACGGCGAGGGCGTCGCAGCCGCGTACGACGGTGTCGGCGCGTCCACGTTCGAAGCCAGTCTGGCGTCGGTGCGGATCCGGGGAACGGTCGCGCTGTTCGGTGCGGCGAGCGGGCCGGTGCCGCCGTTCGATCCGCAGCGACTGAACCCGGCAGGTTCGCTGTTCCTCACCCGGCCGACGCTCGCGCACCACGTCCGCAACCGGGAGGAACTGACGTGGCGGGCGGGAGACGTGTTCGCCGCCCTCGCCGACGGTGCACTCACGGTCCGGGTGGGAGCGGAGTACCCGCTCGAGCGGGCGGAGGAGGCGCACCGCGACCTCGAGGCGCGGGCGACGACGGGATCGATCGTCCTGCTTCCCTGACGCGGAGCGTCGACTCAGGTCCTGGGGCGCAGTGTCAGCTCAGCAGGCTGCCGACGGTCTGCAGTCCCAGCACGGAGTCGACGGCGAGCCCGACGAAGACGATGGCCAGGTAGTTGTTGGACTGCAGGAAGAGGCGGAGCGGTTTGACGGCTGCTCCGCCTCGCACGCTGCGGTACAGCTGGTGAGCCATGAGCAGGAACCAGGCGCCGGCGACGAGGGTGACGGCGGCGTAGACGACCCCCGCGGCGGGGACGAGCACGAGCGACGTGACCACCATCGCCCAGCTGTACAGCAGGATCTGCTTGGTGACGTGCTCTTCGGTGGCGATCACCGGCAGCATCGGGACACCGGCCGCCTTGTAGTCCTCCTTGTAGCGCATCGCGAGCGCCCAGGTGTGCGGCGGCGTCCAGAAGAAGATGACCAGGAACAGCACGATGGGCTGCCAGCTCAGCGATCCGGTGACCGCCGACCAGCCGACCATGACGGGCATGCAGCCCGCGGCGCCGCCCCACACGACGTTCTGCCAGGTCCGGCGCTTGAGCACCATCGTGTACACGAGCACGTAGAACGCGATGGTCAGGACGACCAGGCACCCGGCGAGCAGGTTCGCCCGCCACCACAACCACAGGAACGACGCGACCCCGAGGGTCATGCCGAACACGAACGCGTGCGACGTCGGCACCGCGTCGCGGGCCAGCGGCCGCCGCGCGGTGCGCTTCATGACCTTGTCGATGTCGGCGTCGACGACGCAGTTGAGGGAGTTCGCGCTCGCCGCACCCATCCATCCGCCGAACAGCGTGCTGAGGATCAGCAGGATGTCGACGTTGCCGCGGTCGGCCAGCAGCATCGCCGGGATGGTCGCGACCAGCAGCAGTTCGATCACCCGCGGCTTGGTCAACGCGATATAGGCCAGGACCTTGCCCGTGACGCGACCCAGCACCGTGTCGGTGCCGGTCGCGCGGGGGGCGGGGCTGGGGCTGCCGAAGCCGTGTCCGCTCGGCTGATGCCCTGTCCGCACGTTCTCTCCTCGCACCACGCGTAATTCCACATCCGAATGCCGGCGACTGCTCCCGAAGTCCTTCGCGACGGCCGGCCGTTCTACTACAAACGATGGTAGACCGCCGTAATGCGCGAACCGAATCGACCCGGATACGACCGCGCACTAGGCTGGAGTCGCACAAGAGGCCCACGCATCCTCAGGCTCCACGTTCACCCATGTCAGGAGACTTCTGCCCGTGTCGATCACAGACGACATCCACGTCCTCACGCAACCGGTTCATCCCGCCGACTGGACCGAACTGGACACCAAGGCCGTCG
>NZ_JARJBD010000328.1:0-859 GCF_029269925.1 Rhodococcus sp. T2V | reverse complement strand
TCGTCCATGAGCGTCCGCGCGGGTGGCGTGAGGTGGCTCTGCCGGCAGACGGCGGCGACGTGGAGGTACGACTCGGGGACGATGCGGTGCACGGTGGCGCCCGCCTGCCGCGCCGACGGCGCCCAGGACGACGGCATGACGGCCTGGCCGAATCCGCTGAGCACCATCGGCAGGATCGACGTGCGGTGCGCGACCTCGGCGACGATGGTGGCCGCGACGCCGCTGGCGAGCACCTCGTCGACGAGGGTCCGCATCAACGACCCCCGCTGCGACACGATCAACCGGAATCCGGACAGCTCCGATCTCCGAATCTCCGGGCGCTCCGGCGTTTCGGCGCCCGGCCCGGAGATGAGGATCAGCGGCTGGCTTTCCAGCGCGACGACGTCGAGTTCGGGGGCACGCACCGCGGCGGGGGAACCGAGGATCCCGACCTCGCAGACGCCGGTGCGCACGGCGTGCAGAACCTCCTCGGGTGTGAACGCCGCCTCGGCGTTGACGGTGACCGACGGATAGGTGCGGCTGAAACTGGTGAGGATCGTGGTGAGGGGTTCGATCCCGGGTGACGGCATCGTGATCAGGTCGACGCGGCCGGCACGCAGTCCCTTCAGCGCATCGACGGACGCCTTCGCGTCCTCGAGGTCGCGCAGCACCACCCGGGCCGGGCCGACGAGTGTTTCGCCGGCGTCGCTGAGTACCAGCCGGCGTCCGACGCGGTGGAAGAGCGGCACCCCCAGTTCCCGTTCGAGCGCGGATATCGACTGCGAGAGGGACGGCTGCGCGATCAGCAGTGTTTCCGCCGCGCGGTTGATTCCACCCTGATCGACCACCGCCAGGAAGTACCGCAACTGCCGCGCGTCCA
>NZ_JARJBD010000327.1:0-872 GCF_029269925.1 Rhodococcus sp. T2V | reverse complement strand
CTCACGCAACCGGTTCATCCCGCCGACTGGACCGAACTGGACACCAAGGCCGTCGACACCATCCGGGTGCTCGCCGCCGATGCAGTGCAGAAGGTGGGCAACGGCCACCCCGGCACGGCCATGAGCCTGGCCCCCCTCGCCTACACCCTGTTCCAGCGCGTCATGCGTCACGACCCCACCGACGCCGACTGGATCGGCCGTGACCGGTTCGTGCTGTCCTGTGGGCACTCCAGCCTCACCCTCTACATCCAGCTGTACCTCGCCGGTTACGGGCTGGAACTCGAAGACCTGGAAGCACTGCGCACCTGGGGCTCGAAGACCCCCGGCCACCCCGAGCACGGCCACACCCGCGGCGTCGAGATCACCACCGGGCCGCTGGGTCAGGGTCTGGCCTCCGCCGTCGGCATGGCCATGGCCGCCCGCCGTGAGCGTGGCCTGTTCGATCCCGAGCCCGCGCTCGGCGACAGCCCGTTCGATCACCACATCTACGTGATCGCCTCCGACGGCGACATCGAGGAAGGCGTCACCTCCGAGGCGTCGTCGATCGCCGGTGTGCAGCAGCTCGGCAACCTGACGCTGGTCTACGACGACAACAAGATCTCCATCGAGGACGACACCGCCATCGCGTTGTCCGAGGACACCGCCGCCCGCTACGAGGCGTACGGCTGGCACGTGCAGATCGTCGAGGGCGGCGAGAACGTCGTCGCCATCGAGGAGGCCCTGAACAAGGCCCGCGAGGTCACCGACAAGCCGTCGCTGATCCTGCTCCGCACGATCATCGGCTACCCGGCGCCGACCAAGATGAACACGGGCGCGGCGCACGGTGCCGCCCTCGGTGCGGACGAGGTCGCGGCCGTGAAGAAGGCGCTCGG
>NZ_JARJBD010000326.1:0-890 GCF_029269925.1 Rhodococcus sp. T2V | reverse complement strand
GTCCGCCACCATCGGAGGCAGGCTGAGCTCGTCTGCTCTCGTCTGTCCCATCGGAGCGCAGACTATTCCCGTGGTGTGCCGAACTACAAAAGCCATCTGCTCATCGCTGATCAGTTCGGCGGCAACGACCAAATCACCCTCATTCTCCCGATCGGCGTCGTCGGTCACAATGATCATCCGTCCTGCGACGAGCGCGGCGACTGCGCGCTGTACCGCCTCTGCGGGGGCCGCCATCGAACTCATCACTTCTCTAGCGCCGCATGAGAACCGAACGTCCGACCATGGTACGTGAGCGGCGCACCTTCGGTCACCTCCGCAGCGACAACGTTCCCCAGCGCGATCACATGATCCCCCCCGTCCACCAGGGCTGCGACATCGCATGCCAACCAGCCAGGCGCACCGGGCAAACGCGGCAAGTCGATGTCGCGGTCCCAAACGACGTCGGCGAACTTTCCTGTCCCACCCTTCCTCGCGAAGCCCAGCGCAATATGAGCCTGATGCGAGCCAAGTACATTGACACCGAAACGGCCGCAATTCTGAACCACTGCCAGCAAGTCCGATCCACGATCGAGTGACACCAACACCATCGGCGGCGTCATCGACAGCGACGCGAACGCACTTACCGTAGTCCCGTACGGGGAGTCGCCGGCCATGCTGGTGATCACCGACACCGGAGTCGCGACACCGGCCATCACGTCACGAAAACGGCCCTGCAGTTCGAGGTCGACGGGCAACACATCTTCGTCACCGGTTCCGACATTTGAATGAGTAAGTTGAGTCATCATGGGCCTCCATGCCTGCATCGATTGCGGTCTCAAGTGTGCTACGTCAGGTACACCACACGAATCACCTCACGCGGTGACAACTTCGGTTACCCCGTGCAATCGGTC
>NZ_JARJBD010000325.1:0-900 GCF_029269925.1 Rhodococcus sp. T2V | reverse complement strand
GAGTTCGGGGAGCGCCGATGTGCACGCGAGGACCGCGTGACGGGGCGCATCTTGTGTGTGGGCGCCCGGGCCGATCGAGGGAGGCGGACACCCGTTCGACCTCACCCGGGCGGCGAGCTGCCGGTGTGTGCTCTTGCCCCACATAGTACGGCGGAGAAAAATTGGGTACGCAGTGGCTGCGGCCGCGGGCCGTCGACGCCCGCCGGCGGTGGACCGCGACGGGTCGGCCACCGTTGCACTCACCGAGGGGACCCATGTCCCCGCGGGAGGAGGTTACTGATGTTCATCCAAGTCATCCAGGGAAAGGTCGCCGATCAGCCGCGGCTGCGCGAATGCATGGACCGGTGGAACGAGGAACTGCAACCGGGGGCCACCGGCTACCTCGGCTCCACCTCCGGCACCCGCGATGACGGCACCTACATCGCCCTGGTTCGGTTCGACTCCGAGGAGGCGGCCCGCCGCAACAGCGAACGTCCCGAGCAGGGAACCTGGTGGGCCGAGACCGAGCGGTGCTTCGACGGCCCGGTCACCTTCATGGACTGCCCGGACGCGATGGAGTGGCTCGGCGGCGGCTCCGACGATGCCGGGTTCGTGCAGATCATGGAGGGCCACACCACCGACGCGCACCGGCTGTCCGAGCTGTTGGCCCAGGCCGGCGACAAGCTACCCGGGGTGCGGCCGGAAATCCTCGGCGGTACGTTCGCCGCCGCCGGCGACGGCGGATACGTCGAGGCGGTGTACTTCACCACCGAGCCCGAGGCCCGCGCACACGAAAAGATCACCGTCCCCGACGATCTGCGTTCGCTGTTCGAAGAGGAAGGCCGGCTGATGGGCGAGGTCGACTACTTCGACCTGCGCGAGCCCATGCTGGTCTCCGCGTCGCGGTAGCGACAACCACCC
>NZ_JARJBD010000324.1:0-901 GCF_029269925.1 Rhodococcus sp. T2V | reverse complement strand
AAGTCGTCACCATCGGCGGCACCATGCGGGTGCATTCTGGTCCGCGACGAACACTGCGCACGTTCCGTATGAGAACCCGTGGGAGTTGGATCGGCTGTGGCTAACGAGACGTCGACTGAAACTGCCGCCGCTTTCTGATTGGACAGGCACAGATGGGTCTCGATGTTCAGATCCAACCTTGACGTTCATGCAAGCTGCATGAAGTAATGCAGTATGCATGACATCGAACGCACGGCCAATCTTCTTGGGGCAGCCTCCCTGGCGCTCACCGACCTCACCGTTGGCGGAGCGACTTCGGTGAGACGGCTGAGTGCGAGTAGTTCGGCAGCCCTGGTCTCACTATTCGCTCATCCGGGGCTGAGCGTCAGCGAACTGGGTAGGCGGGTGGGGCTGAGCCAGCCGGCCGCCGCTCGGATGGTGGACTCACTGGAGGCCGATGACCTCGTGGAACGAATTCCGAGCCCCGCCAACCGACGGTGGATGACCGTGCGGCCGACCCCACAGGGAAATCGACTCGCGCAGCAGTTGCTCAGGGGCCGCAGTGCTCCGCTCGTTGACACCGTCGCCAAGCTCGACGAGAGAGACCAGCAGGCGCTGGCCGCGCTGTTGGAGAAGATCCTGACGCACGTCTACGAGGAGACGGGGCAGGGCCAGCGCATCTGCCGCCTCTGTGATCCAAAGAGTTGTACGCGTTCGGCCCCGTGCCCGGTCGGGCAGGCCGAACGCGCGGAGGAGATGTGAAGTCGTGGGTATCGCCATGGCGCTGGTCTCGGCCCTGAGCTACGGGATCTCCGATGTGATCGGCGGTCTGGCGTCACGGCGCATCTCATTTGTGCGCGTTGCTCTCATCGGGCAAGTCGGCGGTCTGTGTGCCACTGCCCTCCTCGTGCTCGTCATTTCG
>NZ_JARJBD010000323.1:0-941 GCF_029269925.1 Rhodococcus sp. T2V | reverse complement strand
TCAGGCGTGCTGGGTGAAGCCGACCTGGCCGGGACGGCGGTTCGGGGCGTAACCGAGCTTGGCGAGCGTCTCGTCGGCGTCGGCGTACCTCTGACCGATCCGGTAGATGTCGCGGGCCTCCTTCCCGGTGGCCACCTCCCGGCCCAGCTCCCCGGCCACCCGGACCAACTGCTCGACCTGCGCGACCGACGTCATCTTCTCGCCCTTGCGACCCCAGATCGTGTCCTCGTTCCCGCACCGCGGATGCAGACCCATCGCGATCGCCATCGCGTTGACCGGCAGCACACTGCGCATCAACGTCTCGAGGGTCAGGCACGCACCGTCCGGCACCCGCTGCACGAAATTCATGATGTTGTACGGATTCGGGCCGTCGAAACCGCCGCCGATACCGACCCAGGTCAGATTCAGCGGACCGGTGTACACCCCACGCCGGATCAGCCGCTCCACGGTCTCGAGCTGCGGGATGCTCGACAGCTGGAAGTGCGGCTGGATCCCGGCCGCCTGCAGCCGGCGCAGATGCTCCTCGACCCACGCCGGACCGGCCGGGACCGTCATCTCCCGGTACGCCTCGGCCAGCTCGGGCCGCTGCATCGAGGTGCCCGCGATGTCGTCGGCGGTCATCAGCTCCATGATGTTCATCTGCGAGGTGTTGATCGCGATCGTCACCTGGTCCGGTGCCGGATCGAGGTCGGCGAGCATGTGCCGGGTGTCGTCGGAGAGCCACTTCGCGTCCGCACCCTCACCCTCGGGGGCGAAGGAGATGGAACCGCCGACCTGCAGGATCATCTCCGGCACCGCCTGCCGCAGCCCGGCGAGCAGTTCGTTGAACTTCGACAGCCGCTTGGAGCCCTTGCCGTCGAGTTCGCGGACGTGGATGTGCAGCACGGTGGCGCCGGCCTCGTAGCAGTCCACCGCCTTCTGCACGTGCTCGTCCATCGTCA
>NZ_JARJBD010000322.1:0-942 GCF_029269925.1 Rhodococcus sp. T2V | reverse complement strand
CTAGAGCGTGTCTGCTATTTGCGGACGCGGTGATGGATGACGAAGGCGGCGAGGAGTACGCCACCGAGAAAGGTGGTGGCGTACTTGTCATAGCGCGTGGCGATGCCACGCCACTGCTTCAGACGCCCGAACCCACGCTCGACGGTATTGCGTTCGCGGTACCGGTCCTTGTCGAACGCCGGCGGCCGACCCCCGTCCGATCCTTTCGCCTTGCGGCGCCGGATCTGGTCACGGCGTTCGGGAATGGTGTGCGAGATTCTGCGTTCCCGCAGTTTCTTTCGAGTGCTCGGATGCGAGTACGCCTTGTCGGCCAGCAACCGGAACGCTTCGGTGTCGTGAGCGCGGTGCGCGTCGAGCAGCGGCACCAGGTACGGGTTGTCGCCCGCCTGTCCCGGAGAGAGCAGCAGCGTCAACGGGCAGCAGAACGTGTCGGTGAGAGCGTGGATCTTGGTGCTCAAACCGCCTCGGGAGCGGCCGAGTGCGTGGTCGGCGGGTTCGCCTGCCAGATTCTTGTCATTCGACCGAGCCCCCTGTGTGGGCATCGGTCAGGGCGCCGGCGGAGTGCTGGTGGGCGCGGACGATGGTCGAGTCGATCGACAGCAGACGTTCGAGCTGTCCTTCTCGTTCGGGCGCTGCCGCCCGCACCGCGGCGAACATCCGCACGTAGGTGCCGTCGTCCGACCAGCGGCGATGACGCTCCCAGATCGACTGCCACGGGCCGAAGCATTCGGGCAGATCGCGCCACGGTGACCCGGTACGGAATCGCCAGACGATTCCCTCCAGCGTCAACCGATGATCGTTCCACGGACGTCCCCTCCGTCCCGCCAGAGAAGGAAGGACGGGTTCGATCACAGCCCACAGGGCGTCGGAAATCTCGTTGGCACGCAACACAGGGACAGTCTCGAGCATCCAACCACCAATATTTGGCAGACACGCTCTAGG
>NZ_JARJBD010000321.1:0-943 GCF_029269925.1 Rhodococcus sp. T2V | reverse complement strand
CGCGGTGTCGCATACCTCGACGGCTCGATCCTGTGCTACCCCCAGCACGTCGGCACACCGGCCGGCCTGTTCCTCTTCTCGGGTCCTACCGAGGTGTGGCAGGCCCACGAGAGATTGCTCGCAGGACTCGGGACCTCCACCCACGGTCGGCGAGGACGCGCGGCGCCAGTCTCCTGGATGTCACCATGGCCGGCGGGTTCTACACAGCCTCGCTCGCAGCCTACGTCGAAGCAGCCTCGTACGCCCTGAGCCAGGGACTGACGGCCGCTGAGCTCACCGATGTCACCCAAGCCGTCCTCGATCTGATGGCCCTCACCACCAGAGACATTGCCCGTGCCATCGAGACCGGCCGGCACGACACCGATCAGGCCACCATCACAGTCTTCGCTGCCGGCGCCGAATTGTGCCGCGACGCGATGCAGGCGGCCGGCCATCGCGCCCGGATTCTCGAGACGGCCACCGAGTTGCTCGGCGCCGCAGAAGCGGCCGGGCTGGGCCACCTCGGGTTTTCCGCCCAGGCCTTCCCCGTCGCCCACTCCCGGGACTGATCGAGAACTCGACGGTGTCGCACACGTCGTCTTACCGAAGGAGCAATGATGTTCGTCCCACTGACCATTCGCGACTACCTCGATCGGGCCGTGCAGGTCTACGGAAACCGGGTCGGCGTCGTCGACGAGCCCGACCAGTCGGCGTCCTCACTGGGAGAGCTGACCTACGCCGAGTTCGGAGAACTTGCGCGTCGACAAGCTGCGCGACTGGACGAACTCGGCATCGGCGTCGGCGAACGCGTTGCCGTCGTCAGCCACAACAGCGCACGGTTGCTGGGGTCGTTCTACGGAGTGTGCGGGTCGGGGCGGGTACTCGTCCCGATCAATTTCCGCCTCCGCCCCGACGAGATCCAATACATTCTCGACCACTCGGGAGCGCGCGTGCTCTATCTCGA
>NZ_JARJBD010000320.1:0-976 GCF_029269925.1 Rhodococcus sp. T2V | reverse complement strand
CGCAGACGTTCAAGATTGCATCGATCCCCGCCGACGGCGTCGGCACGGAGGTCGTCGCTGCCGGACGACGCGTGCTCGACGTCCTCGCAGAACAGTCCGGTGGGCGTTTCGCCTTCGAGTGGGAAGAGTTCCCCTGGGGCTGCGGGTACTACGAGCAGACCGGGAAGATGATGGCCGACGACGGCCTCGACACCCTGAAGGCCTTCGACGCCATCTACTTCGGAGCGGTCGGCTGGGAGAACGTCCCCGACCACATCAGCCTCTGGGGGCTGCGGCTCAACATCACCCAGAACTTCGACCAGTGGGCGAACGTGCGACCGGTGAAGTTCCTCCCCGGCGTGCAGTCCCCGCTGCGCAAGGCGGACGACACCGAACTCGACTGGGTCGTCGTCCGGGAGAACAGCGAAGGCGAATACGCCGGCCTCGGCGGACGTAACCTCAGCGGCCGCGGACCGGGCAACGAGGTCGCACTGCAGACCGCGCTGTTCACCGAGAAGGGATGCGAGCGCATCATGCGCTTCGCGTTCGACCTGGCCCGCACCCGCACGGTGAAGAAGGTCTCCAGTGTCACCAAGTCCAACGCCCAGCAGTACGGCATGGTCCTGTGGGACGACGTCTTCAAGCGCGTTTCCCTCGACTACCCGGACGTCGCGACCGAAAGCGTCCTCGTCGACGCGATGAGCGCGAAGTTCATCCTGCACCCGGAGGACCTGTCCGTGGTGGTGGCGTCGAACCTCAACGCGGACATCCTCTCCGACCTCGGCTCCGCGCTCGCGGGAAGCCTCGGGGTTGCGGCGAGCGCGAACCTCAACCCGGAGCGCCGCTTCCCCAGCATGTTCGAACCCGTCCACGGTTCCGCCCCCGACATCGCGGGCCAGGGCATCAGCAACCCGATCGGCGCGATCGCCAGCGCCGCCCTGATGCTCGACCACTTCGGCCTGCACGACGAGGCCCGCCGCGTCGAAGCCGCCATCGA
>NZ_JARJBD010000032.1:0-100580 GCF_029269925.1 Rhodococcus sp. T2V | reverse complement strand
CGCCC
Source organism: Rhodococcus sp. T2V (assembly GCF_029269925.1). NCBI lineage: Bacteria > Bacillati > Actinomycetota > Actinomycetes > Mycobacteriales > Nocardiaceae > Rhodococcus > Rhodococcus sp. T2V. The sequence continues at coordinate 100,575 of NZ_JARJBD010000032.1, read as the reverse complement.
TCGACGACTACTCCCGCACCAAGCACGTCATGCACAACCACAGTCGCTGATTCGATCGGCACCACGAACCGACGTCGACGGTGCCGATCGAGTCCTGCCGTGCCGCCCATACGGTCATCCGTATGGGCGGCACACCTTCCGGATCCGGGTTCCAGCGATGAAATCTACGGGTGGTCCGTCGATGTGCTCGGAGACTCAGACGGACAGCGGATCGAGAATTCCCCGCACGGTGGACCGGGAGGTGCGGCACACGTGTTCGAGAATGCGGAATGCGCTCTCGCCGTCGCGGGTTTCGACCGCAGCGACGATGTCGGCGAGATAACTCCACCGGGACAGTCCGTGTCCGACGGCGTCGCGCACCCAGAGGTTCTTGTAGGGGCGGCAGGTGTCCCACATCCCCTGGATCAGCCCGGTGAGAACCGGGTTGTTTCCGGCGGAGAACAACGCCGACAGCAGCAGTTCGTCCTGAGCGACCGCTCCTGCGATGTCGCCGTGCACAGCCGCGCTCTCCAGCAGCCGCCAGTGCTGTCTCATCGTCTCGACGGCCGCGTCGTCGGCCAGGACGGCGCCGCGGCGCGCGGCATCGGGTTCGAGCATGATGCGCACGTCGTACACGTATTCGAGTTCGTCGATACTGAGCTCCCGCACCGACGCTCCCCGGTAGGGCTCCGTGACGATCAAACCCGCCTGCTCGAGCCGCCGGAACGCCTCCCGGACCGGCATCACGCTGGTGCCCACCAACGCGGCGACCTCCCGGATCCGCAGCTGCGTCCCCGGCGCCCAGTGACCCTGCGCGATGTGCCCGCGCAGGGTCTCGTATACCCGGTCCGCAAGCAAGTTCGACGAAGAACTATGCGGTGGAGTCGTTTTCATCTCCCGCAGAACGAGAGTATTCGGCCTGCCCATGAGGACCTCCGAGTTGTGGCGAGATCGCCGGAGAGAGGTCACCGACGGTTACAGCCATCGTATCACCACTTGTGATCACAGATCGAATCTATTGACGGCGGGTGTGATCCCGACTACGGTCACCGATAGCGTGAAAGACCGGATAGAAGCGGAGAAGTCATGAGCGCGTCTCTGACAGCGCACCCGTACGCACCCTCGACGGAGTTGTGGGACTGGCAGTTGCATGCCCGCTGCCGGAACATGGACACCGACCTGTTCTTCTCCCCCGAGGGCGAAACACGGCAGGCCCGACGCTATCGCGAAGAGTTCGTCACCCAGATCTGTCACTCCTGCCCGGTCGTGACCGAGTGCCACACGTACGCCCAGACAGTTCGTGAGCCGTACGGGATCTGGGGCGGCGCGACCGAGGCCGATCGCCGATTCTCGACTGCCCGCACGCCGCGGCAGCAGCCCGGAACGAGCACCGCAACCGGAAGCGCCGCACGACGTCTGACCGTTTCCTCCCGCCATCCGAGGCCCGGACGGCAAGAGCGTTCCGGGGACGCGGCAGACTAGGCGGGGTCACGTAGCGCATGCCTCTGGGCCGGAGCAGCGTGCTCCGGCCCAGAGGAATCCCGCGACTACCGGTCGCTCGGTGCCGCGTACGACGCCTCGGTGTCGAAGTCTGGTTCCTTGTCGATGGTTCGGCCTTCGACGGAACCGGCCGGCGTACGCCCGGGACCGAACGTGCGCCGAGCCTGGTATGCGATCAGGGTGACGGCGAGGGCACCCAGACTGAGGGAGATCTGCGATCGCGTGGATTCGACGAAGAACATCGAGATCAAGACCGCGAGGATACCGACGACCCCGAGGATCGAGAGGTACGGGAAGAGCCACATCTTGAAGCGGAGTTCGCGAGCCTTCTCCCGGCCGAGCATTGACCGGAGTTTGATCTGGGAGAGCGCGATCATCAGGTACACCATCAGGATCGTGGCGCCCGACGCGTTGACGATGAACGCGAACGCCGTCGTCGGCGAGAAGTAGTCGAGCGCAACGCAGCCCAGCCCGACGCACAACGCGGCCAGCAGCGCCCCGCGGGGAACTCCGTTCTTGTCCACCCGAGCGACCGAACGCGGTGCGTCGCCCTGATTGGCCAGCACGAACATCATGCGCGAGGCGGTGTAGAGACTCGAATTCAGGCAGGACAGCACCGCAACCAGGACCACCGCGTTCATGATGTCCGGGCCGCCCGGGATACCCATGACGTTCAAGGCGTCGACGAAGGGCGACTGGCCGACCTTGATGGAAGTCCAGGGGACGATGATCGCCAGGAGAAGCACGGAGCCGAGATAGAACACTCCGACACGGCCGATCACGGAGTTCGCGGCCTTGGCAACCGACTTCTCGGGTTCTTCGGACTCTGCCGCCGCGATCGTGGCGATCTCGGGGCCGACCATCGAGAAGACCGCGACGACGACACCGGAGAGAACGACCGTCCATCCGTTCGGTGCGAATCCCCCGTGATCGGTCAGGTTGGAGACGTCCGCGCTGTGCCCCGGCCACAGGCCCACCACGAAGCACGCCCCGATGGCGAGGAACGCGATGATCGCGGCGACCTTGATGCCGGCGAACCAGTACTCGAACTCACCGAAATTGCGCACCGACCGCAGGTTGGTGGCGACCATGGCGAGCAGCAGCGCCGCCGCCATGGGCCACGAGGGGAGATCTATCCACCGCTGCAGGAGTTTTCCGCCGATCACGGCCTCGGCCCCGGCGACGACTACCCAGAAGAACCAGTACAGCCACCCGGTGGTGAAACCCGCGCGGTTTCCGAACGCCTTACGCGCGTATCCGGCAAAGGAGCCGGTCGACGGGTCTGCCACGGCCATTTCGCCGAGCATGCGCATGACGAGAATGACTACGAGACCGGTGATCGCGTAGGAGAAGATTGCGGCAGGGCCCGAGGAGTTCAGCAGCGCGCTGGAACCGACGAACAGTCCGGCGCCGATGACGCCGCCGATAGCAATCATCGTCAAGTGACGTTGCTTGAGGCTCTTCTGCAGTGTGGGTGACGGGTTCGTATCCAAATCAGACATCGGCAGCTCTCACGATCGATTCGACACACGTGGACGCGGGGCAGTCTGTCCGCATCCGCCGAGCGAGACTTTTACTCGCCCAGCGACTTCGATCAAACCTGGCGGTAGCAACGCTCCCGCCCTTGTAATGATCACGTCCCGTGTTTGGATGTGATCCATATAACACCCCCGAGGCGCCCCGCGACTATCGACAGATGCCAGAAGTACGCAGGTGTACGTCAGACATATGGATGATCAACAGACTGGCCGCATGTTAATATATTAGTCATGAATCAGATCGGCCGGGCTGTTGCCCTTGCGAGCGTCGACGACTTCATGGCACGCACGCGCCGGCACCTGAGGGCGTCCGTAGTGCTGCTCGACAGCGATTTCGAGATGATCGCGTACAGTGCCCGGTCGATCGAAATGTCACAAGATCACTCACAGTCGGTCGTCAGGCAAGCGACCGATGCGGATACCCGCAACTGGATCGTCGATTGCGGAATCACTTACGCCACCAGGCCGGTTCGGACACCGGCGAACAGGAATACCGGCTCGAAGGCACGAATCTGCCTCCCTGTCCGGCACGGAGGAAAAACGTACGGGTTCTTGTTCGTCCTGCCGGACGACGACGCATCGATCTCCGACCATCAACTCGAAGAATTGATGCCGCTCGCGGCCCAGGCGGGCGCGCTGCTCGCCGCCGACGCACCGGGGAACGGAGACCTGGCGGGGGTGTTTGCGGAATTGCTCGAAGGCGATCCGGACAGGTCTTCGGCTGCCGCCGAGCATCTCCGGGCGTCGGGCGACGTGCCCGACGCCGAATTCACGATGCTCGCAACGGACCACGACGCGATCGATCGACGGCCGGGCGTCACCGCAGTGCCGATGGGACGACTCACGGCAGTCTTTGTTACGCAGCGTGATTCATCGTCTGCCACACTTCGATCAGCTGTCGACAGCTACTCCGCCGAGGGAAGCGTCGTCGGAGTCGGGGGAACCTACGCGGACCTTCGGGATGCCAGGAAGAGTTGGCGGCAGGCAAGGCTGTGCCTCGACGTCATCGCACTCGAGCCCTCCACGGGGCCGGTGGCGTATTGGGATCAGCTCGGTGTGTATCGGCTGGCCGCAATCGCATCCGCGGAGCTCATCGCCGAAGCGGTCATCACCCCTGCGGTCAGGGCGCTGTTCGAGCACCGGAACCGAGACCTTCTCTCCACCGCGGAGACCTTCTTCGACAATGGTGGCGACATCGCCGCGACGACCGATGCTCTGAGCATTCATCGGCAGACCCTCTACTACCGGCTGCGTCGAATTCAGGAACTCACGACGCTGGATCTGTCGATCGGCCAGGACCGCTTGGAGTTGCACGTCGGCCTCGCACTGGGAAGGCTCGTCGGGGGCCCGGGAACGTCGAATCGCTCGTAGCCGCAAGGTACCCGGACGCTCGGTGAGCGCCCGGGTACCTGCGAACTGTCTCTGCCCTGCCGGCTGGGAGTCAGGCGGTAGGTAGCGTCGTGCGTGTGGTGGTGCTCAGTGCGGCGCTTTCCGTCAGTGCCATTCCGCGGGTCTCCGGTGCCATGACCTGTGACAAGACCGCGCCGAGGAGGGTGATCGCGGCCGCGATGAGCATCGTGGGGCCGATGCCGATACCGCTGAGCGACAGCGGCACCAGGAACGTGCCGACCGCGGCGCCGATGCGACTGAGCGAGGAGGCCATTCCCACGGCGGAACCCCGGATCTCGGTGGGAAACAGCTCGTTCGGGTATACCCACTGCAGGATCTGACTGCCGCCGATGACCACCGCGTAGATCGCGAACAGCGCCATGATGATCACGCTCGGTGCTTCGGGGAACAGTCCGAGGATCAGGAGAGCGAGTCCGGACCACAGGAAGCTGTGGATGAGGAGGGGCCGCCGGCCCATCCGGTTGACCAGAAGCAGCGCGACGACGCATCCGACCAGGAACAGGATCGTGATCACGGCCGATCCGAAGTGTGCTGCATCGCCTTCGAGCTTCAGCGCCCCGAGGATGGCGGGTGCGAACGCGTAGACGGCGAACAGCGGCACGATCGAGCAGGTCCAGAACAGCGTGATGAAGGCCATCCGCTTTCCGTATCCGGATCGGAGAAGGTCCTTGACGCTGACGTCGGTGCCGTCTTCCATCGGGAGGTCAGCGATGCTGACGGTGGGTCCGTAGACCTTCCGCATCACGTCGTTCGCTTCGTCGATCATTCCCTTGTTCGCAAGCCAGCGTGGGGATTCGGGTGTTCCGACCCGGGCGAGGACGATCAGAATCGCAGGCACTGCGGCGCTGGCCAGCATCCAACGCCATGCGTCTTCGTGACCGGTTCGTGCCAGGAATTCTCCGACGACGTAAGCGGCTGCGGCGCCGACGAACCACATCGCGACGAATGCGCCGAGGAACGGACCCCGATACTTGCGCGGCGTGAATTCGGTCAGCAGGGAGGTGGCGATCGGATAGTCCGCGCCTACGGCCATACCGATCAGCAGGCGCAGAATGATCAGCCACACCACGTCTTGGACGAAGAATTGAGCCACGGAGAACACGATGATGGCGACCAGGTCGATCGTGAACAGAACCTCACGTCCGAATTTGTCGGTCAACCATCCACCGGCGTAGGCGCCCAGCAGGATTCCGACCAGTGACGAGGCACCGACCAGGCCCTGTTCGACGGACGACAGGCTCCACTGATCCGCGAACTGCACCATCGCGACACCGATGATCGACAAGACGTAACCGTCGAGAAACGGTCCGCCAGAGGAGAACAGCGCTAGCTTCTTGTGAAATCTGGACAGTGGCGCATCGTCCAAGGGGTTGATCGTCGTCATAACGAGCTCCTCGTCAGTGATGGTGTTCTGAAGTCGGTGTCAGGGCCGGCGAGCGCCGGTCAATTATTCGAGGAGGCAACGGAGGCCCGGATCAGGGAAGCGACCCGTTCTGCTTCCGTGTACGCCCCGTGGGTCCCCGCGGTCTCGGACGTGTAGTCCCCGGCGAAGTGGATCGAGCCCACCGATCGCTGGAGTTCGGCCAGATTCGCGGCGCGATCGGGGCCGAGTAGCGCAAAGCAGTGTTCCCACGTCCGTGCGTAAACGCCGGTGATCCTTCCCCTGAGCTGCGGCGCAACGGTCAAGAAGCTCTCCACCCAGTCGGCGACGCGGGCCTCGTCCTCGGCGAACCCCGGCTGGAATCCGGTGGAATTCCCGTAGCAGGTGAATTGCACTCTGCCTGCGGCCCAGTTGGGTCCTACCCGGCCCGGGGTCGGATTGATGATCGCGTCGAACGGCATTCCGGCGGTCACGATGAACGCCCAGTCTTCGATGCCGGACAGCCCGTCGATATCGGCGACGATATTGAGCGTGGTGCTGCCGGGAGTGTCGAAGCTGCTGAGCGCGTCGGTCTTCCATGTCGGTAGATCGCTGAAGACGGTGGGAACCAGAGGGGCAGGCAGCGTCGACACGACATGACGGGTCAGGAGTGTTCCCGCTCCCTCCGGGCCGGTGAAGCTGACCTCGTAGGCGTCCTGCTCGTCCTTGAAGGCGACACCGGTGACCACGGTGTCGAACCGAACGGTGTCCGCAGGCAGGCGGCCGTGCATCGCCCTGGGGATGGCCTGCATGCCGCCGAGCGCGAAGGATCGGTTGCGCTTCTCTCGCGCGAGGTAGCTCGCGAAGTAGCGGAGGGCGTATTTCGCCGACAGCTTGGCCGGGTCTCCCACTGCCCCGCCGCGCAGAGCGGCATCGATGATCCGGCGCACGCCGGGTTGCAGTCCGCTGAGCCGTTCGGCGATCGTCTCGGTAGCCAGACCCTGATCGTCCTGGTCCAGTACACCGTTGCTCGTGTGCTCGTGGTATTCGAGAAGAGCACTGTCGATGAATTCGCTCAGCTCCGCCTTTTCGGAGTCGGTCAGATCGAGACGCGCGACGAGATCTTCGTTGGTCTCGGCGACGATCGTCTTGCCGTTGACATGGATTCCGTACGTCGTGGGTTCGAACGGTACGACGTCGAGAGCGAGTTCGGTGGCGAGTTCTTCGGTCCGGGTGTTCCGGTAGATGAACAGCGCACCGGAGTTCGCACTCGCCCCCGCGAGATCTACCGTGTTCGACCTTCCTCCCACTTCACCGGTTGCCTCGAGCACGCAGACATCCAATTTCAGGTCTCGAAGAAAGTAGGCCGTGGCCACTCCCGCTGTACCGCCACCAACGACGATCACGTCGTACATGCATGTCTCCTGAAGCCGAAGTAGTGAAGTTGACTGCTGCAGCGAAGGCCGAATTGCTCGACCTCGAAGTTGCGGACCCGACAACGGCGGCGGATTTCCACAAAGCTGCATGCGCCACAACGTCTTTGGCGATTGCCCAGGCTCCCACCGCCAGCGGTAGCCCTGCGCTCCGCAGGAGTTGTGACGCCCGCCACATCATCGTGACACAAGCCGAGTCTATAAGCAATAGAAGATATTTTCACTTTTTAAAGTTCTAAGACGAAGTTCCAGGTCAGGGGCTACCGGACACGGGCAACCGCGGATCCGACGGCCAGGATCAGGGCAGAGGCGAGACCAACTGCCAGCTTCTGCCGTTCGGGAAGAGGTCCGCGGCCAGTTCCGACCGAGACCACGACGTGACGTCGCCCGGTTGCAGAAGGTCCCCGGGCAGGTATCCGGACGTCGTGGAGGCGATGACGCGCAGGTCCGCATTCACCAGAACGACGGGCCGTCGGTCCCGGTCCCCCGTGAACAGGAAGCGCTCGAACCGACGCGCCAGAACATCGGCACCCGCGACGCCGGCGAAACCACCCTCAGTGATGACCGGCACCGAGATCGTGACCGTGTAACTGTAGGAGTCGATACCGCCGAAGTCGACGTACGGTCCGATGATCGCCGGGGTGCCGCAGGTCCGAGGAATGGAGAACCAGCCCCGGCTGGAGTAGTCGTAGAAGGAGACCTGTCCGGGGTTGACGCTGTGACCGATGAACTCGAGATCCCCGTGGTCGTCGTAGCCCCACCACTCCATCCAGTACGGGCTGTCCGTCAGATAGTCCACGGCGGTGGCCACGCCGATGCGATCCACCGCGTACTCGGGGTTCCGTAGACACGCCTGCAGACTCTCGCGGATTCCGCCGAGATCGGAGCGGGCGGGTCGACGCCCGTCCCGCTCCACGCGATCGAGCAACTCGCGCATGTCGGCACGCACACGAGTGAGGCTGTTCAGTGCCACGCGCAGATAGTCGGTGATCTCTGCGGTCAGCCGATCCAATTCCGGAAGCTGCGCGGGCCGGCGGCCGTCCTCGTTCTTCACGTCGCCGCCAACGCGAGGTGACGATCGACCAGAACGCGGGTTTCTCGTGCACAATGCTCCAGCGCATGGCGGTGTGCGGCGTCGGGATCACGATTGCGGATGGCCTCCACGATCAACGCGTGCTCGCGGATCGCATCGTGCGGATCCAGCGCGTCCGTGTCCCACAGCAGCGGCGCCACCTGGGCCTGCGCCTGGACGATCAACGTCGTCAGATGCGACGACTGCGCCGCGGCGCCGAGTTCGATGTGGAAGCGGCTGTCCGCGCGGCGTCGAACGTCCGCACGAGTGGCCTCGGCAAAATTCCGTGCGAGATCCTCCAGCCGATCGACGTCCTCGGGCAAGGCACGCAGGGCCGCCAGGCGGGTTGCCGCGCCGGTCAATGCCCCCATCAAGTCCCCGAGGTCCCGCAACTTCTCCGCACTCGTCGTGCGAAGTTGCGCGTCCGCCCGTTCGCGGTCGGCGGTGCCGAAGTCGCGGACGTAGCTCCCCCCGCCCCGGCCGCGCCGGGTTTCGATCAGACCGCGGTCCCGCAGTACGGTCAGAGCCTGCCGCAACGTCACCGTCGAAACCTGCAGTTTGGCGGCCAACTCGGCCTCGGTGGGTAGCCGTTCCCCGCCGGCCAGCAGGCCGACCGCGATCGTCATCTCCAGTTGATGCACGACGCCGTCGACCAACTTCGAGACGGAGTCGTCCCGCACTCGACCGAGATCGACAGAGAAGACGTCTTTCTCCACAGAATTCATATCCCCGCCAACGCACTTCAGGACGGATGAGAGTCTGACGGAGCCGGAGGGTGCGTCCGCCGAGGCTCCACCCCACGCTTAAACATCATAACTATACTTTATCTTCTCTCACCGTACCCGCTGCCCGGTTTCGACCGGGCTCTCCCCACCCAGTGGGACGCCCAGCCGCACAGGAAGTCGATTCGGCTGTACGGCTGGGCGAGTATCGGAGCAGTTCCGTCCTAGGCGGGGGCGTCGACGATCTTCCAGTAGGAGTCCTTGCGGACGATCTTGTCGTCCCGGAATTCCCAGTGGTCGCATCCGCGCGCGCTCACCTGCTTGCCGTCGGTCGTCGTGCCGGTGACGAGCCATTCGGAGACGCCGAGGTCGCCCGAGACCCAGTGCCGGTCGGCGTCGTACTGGACATCGGGCATTCCGGCGAACCGCGCGCCCAGTCCCTCTCGCACCGCCGCCTTGCCGGTGAGACGCTGACCCCAGGGTTCGGGTCCCTTCGACGTGTCGAAGGAACAGTCTTCGGTAAAGAACTCCATGATTGCGTCCAGATCGTGAGCGTTGAACGCCTTCATCAGCGCAGTCAGTGTCTCGACCTTCGTTTCGTGCTGAGCTGCCATCAGTAGATCTCCTTGTCGGTGTCTGTTCCGGTGTCAGAATGCGGTGAACCCGATGGCCCGTAGCTGGTCGCGCCCGTCTTCGCTGATGTCGTGTGGGCGCCAGCTCGGCAGCCATTCCCACTGCACGACGTACTCGGTGTCCATCTCGGACAGCACGGTGCGGATCTGGCTTTCCATCACCACCGTCAGCGGGCACGCCGCCGACGTGAGCGTCATCGTGATCGTCGCGACGCCGTCCTCGGCGATCTCGACCCGGCGCACGAAGCCGAGGTCGACGATGTTCACGCCGAGATCGGGGTCGATCACGTCGTACAACGCCTCGCGAACCGCGAGCTCCGCCTCCGTCTCCGGCACGCGTGGCCGTGTCGGCGGAACGACCGGCGTCTCCGCCGGCGGCGCGGCAGGCGGGGCGACCGACGCCGCTGCCGCCAACCCCTTGGGCCGCAACACGATCGTCACGTCGCTGGTCGCGCTTCTGATCCAGTCCGCGATGCCGTGCGCCTTGCGCCGCACCCGCACGATGTCCTCGGCCGCCACCGCGCTGCCGCCGCTCACCACCAGCGCATCGCCGGCCAGGCCCCGCTCCTGTGCCCGGACCAGCGCCGTGTCCAGCATCCGCGCCAATTGCTCACAGGTGAGCCCGGGCGCGAAACGCAACTGAGCCCGGGCCTCCACCGCGGGTTCGCCCATCACGCGTTCGAGCGCTGCCGACGCCTCGGGCTCGGCGACCCTGAGCTGAGACTCCCGGACGGTGATGTCGGTGGCTTCTGCCAACGTAGTCATCTGCGCACCTCCGATCTACGTGCGCCTGCCTTCTGCGGCAGCAGGCTCTTGAGCTGGAACCCCTCGTCGGCGAGTTGTTCCTCGGTGATCTCGTGCGGCACGGCCATCAATTTGCGCGCCTGCAGCACGTCGCGTGGGCGATCCAGCGCGACCATCGCCCTGATCCGCCCGTTCAGGAGGGAGAACACGGAGAACGACCGCTCTTCCACCGACCCGCGGGCCACCGGTGTGCCCTCGCCGGTGAACTGGCCCAGCGACTGCACGTTGTGCTCGTACTGGTGCGTCCAGAAGAAGTGCTCCTCGGTGAACGGTTCGGGCTCCCCGAGCAGGTTGCGTGCGAGGTTCGCGCCGTGCCGCATCGCGGTTTCGTGGTGCTCGACCCTGACCCTGCGGCCGTGCGCCGGGTGGAACCGCTCGGCGACGTCCCCGATTGCGTACACGTCCGGCACGCTGGTGCGGCCGTACTGGTCGGTGAGGATTCCGCCGTCCACCTCGAGGCCCGCCTCGGCCGCGAGTTCGACGTTGGGCACCGAACCGATGCCGACCAGCAACTCGTCGCACTCGACCAGCTCGCCGTCGCGGGTCCGCAGCACGATCCCCGAACCGGTCTCCGTCATGTCGGTGACCACCTCACCGGTGCGGATGTCGACACCGTGGTCGCCGTGGATGCCGATCATCGCGCTGCCGATCTCGGGACCGAGCACCCGGGCGAGCGGCAGCGGGTTCGGATCGAAGATCGTCACCCGCACGCCCCTGGCCGCGGCGACCGCGGCCACCTCGCAACCGATGAACCCCGCGCCCAGGATCGCCAGATGGCACCCGGGTGCGAGCCGCTGCGCGAGCCGCGTCGAGTCCGCGATCGTGCGCACGACGTGCACCCGGTCGCCGCCGAAGCCGGGCAGTGTTCTCGCCCGTACCCCGGTGCCGAGAACCAGCGCGTCGTACGTGAGCGAACGACCGTCCGACAGGGACACTCGGCGCTCCGCGACCTCGATCCCCTCGGCCCGGGTGCCGAGCAGCAGCTCGACCTCGTTGTCTCGGTACCAGCTCTCCTGATTGACCTGGAAGTCCGCATGAGTGAACGTCCCGGCGAGGAACTCCTTCGACAGCGGCGGGCGCTCGTACGGGAGATGAGGTTCATCGGCGACGAGCACGATGTCGCCGTCGAACCCCGCCTCCCGGAGGCCGGTGGCGGTGGCCGTTGTCGCGACACCGCCACCGATCAGCACGAGCCTGGTCATGCGACACACACCAGGATGTCGCCGTTGTCGTCCACCTTGCACCGATAGGTGACCAGTGAGCAGGTGGACGGATTGATGCCCTTCCCGGTGGTGACGTCGAACTCCCACAGGTGCTGGGCGCAGGTCAATTTCTTGTCCTCGAGGTCGCCGTCGTTCAGCGGCCACTCCTGATGCGGGCACCGGTTCTGGTAGGCGAGCACGTCGCCGTCGTGGTTGATCAGCAGAACCGGCTTGCCGTCCACCTCGACGGATTCCATCTCGCCTTCCCACAGGTCGTCCAGGTGCAGCACCTTGTGCCACTGCTGTGCCAACGTTTCACTCATGGCCACTCCTCAGTTGGCTTTTGTCACAACATCGTTGAAGAAGCTGTCGTGGAACTCCGCGCGGGCCGACCGCGCGCTGTCCACGACGTCGGACGCCGGCGTGCCGAGCAGTGTCGCGAGCCCTGCCGCCGCGTCGTCGGCGAGTGCCGACCAGCGGTCGATCCACTTGCGTAGCGGGGCCTCGTTGTCAGCCCGCTGCTGCAGCGCGTGCCGGGCGAGCGCTCCGGTCCATCGGTCGCGTCGCGTGCTGTCGTGCTCGAGCAGCCCGCTCAGCAGCCAGGACAGCTCGTCCCCGTTCGCCTTGCTGGTCTCGCCGAACTGCCGGATCAGCACGTCGTCCAAGGTGGGTGCCAGGACCAGGTCGAGCGCGGTGAACGCCTCGCCCCAGTCGTAGGCGACGAGCGCCCGCTCGATCGCCTCCCGGGCCGGCTGCCAGGCCTGGTGCTGCTCCCAGATCTGCCGCTCGTTCACGCCGATTCCGGAGCCCGGATGGGCGATCTGCAGCATCCGGGTGCGGTAGGCGATCATGGTCACCCGGCGCAGGAAGTCGGCGTTGGCGTACCCGCCCGCACTCGTGACGGTGGAACTCGGTCCCATGTAGGCGACGTAGGCCTGGGCCTGCTGGAAGCCGTGCACGAGGTAACGAGAGGGCGTGAGTACCGACCCGAGCAGCGCCACCTGGTTCTCGGAGAGCCCGGCGTCCGCGCCCGAGTAGCTGTCGAGCATGCCGTCGAGCTTGGTCTGCTCGTCCGCCTGCAGGTTCACGTAGGAGCGGTAGGCGATCTGGTCCGGGTCACGGAAACTGTCCCAGTCGCCCGCCTGCAGCGGCGAGTTCTCCCGGTACGTGAGGAACCACAGGTTCAGCGGCGACGACGTGTTCTGCTCGAACGTGCTGAGCCGGCCGTTTCTGGTGTTCCAGTTCTGGGCGTGTGTGACGATCTCGTACTCGCTCGGCATCCGGCGCACGTCGCCGAACGCGCTGAACGTGCGCAGTTTCCGCTGTTTGCGTGCGGGAGTGGTCATCGCGTCGCTCCTTCCGTGTGGGCCGCGCCTGCCTTGTGGGCACCCGCGCTCAGCCAGGTGATCGAGTCGCTCGCGGTGATGGCACGACCGCTGAACGAGGACATCAGGTTTTCCAGCGAACGGATGCGATAGTCCGAGCCGAGGTACGCCTGGAGTGTCGCCTCGGTGAGCACGACCCGCTCCTCCCCCTGAATCCGCACGTACGATCCGCGGTCGATGACCTCGATCTCGATGTCCGGGTTGTCGTCCTCGATCGCCCCGACGATCTGGTCCACCTCTTCGCCCATTCGCAGGACGGGTCCAACGGGGTCCTTCACGACGTGCCTCCGGGGGTCTCGTACTCGACCGCGACGTGGTCGAGCGGTTGAATGCCGGCTTCGGCGACGGTGATGTGCCCCGGCAGTTTTCGGCCGTGGTGAATCACGACCTTGGGGTACGGAAGTGCTCGCACCCGGCGTCCCTCGGAGTGGTACGCGACCGCGTCCGCGACCTCGTTCATCGTGCTCGCCGTGGTGACCGCGACCAGAATCTGGACGAAGTCGGTCGAGAAGATCGCGTTGAGCGGAACCGGTTCCGGAGCGCGGTCTTCGACTCCCAGCTCGACTTGTTCCTGCGTCATCAGCTCGCCCCTCCCACCCGGATCAGACCGCTGGCTTCGCGGCCGATGTAGTCCTTGGTCCACGCCGCGTAGTCCGGGTCGTCGCCCATCACGTCCGGGGTGACGCCCATGTACGCGAGGATGCCCGACACGTCCATCGGCTGGATCTGCCCGGCGAGGAACCGGTCGACCAGGGTCTCGTGATTGACGTTGTCGCGGTCCTTCCACCAGATCTGGCGGCAGCCCATGGTGCAGAAGTGGTAGGTCTTGCCGTCGTACTTCAGCGAGTGGTCGCGTACCCGCCAGCTGCCGTTGCGCGCCTGGGTCGGGTTGCACGCGGGCAGGTGGCAGGTGCTGCACAGCCACGGCAGCGTCTCCGGCAGCGTGGCCTCGACGTTGTTGGCGTTGATGTTGTCGATGATGACGTCCCACTTCTCGCCGTAGATCGTCTCCCAGTTGGGGTACTTCTCCCGCAGCCAGTCGCGCTCGTCCTTGGAGACACCGGCCTTCGGCTTCCACCACAACGTCGGTCGCCACCACCACATGCCCAGGTGCAGGCTGTGGTGCCAGGTGTCCAGCCCGCGCATGAACTCGTCCCAGAACCACGGCTTCTTCAGCCCGTAGCCCTCGATCGTGCGCACGAACTGGTCGATGATCCACTCTTCCATGAACTCCCGGTAGGACTGCTTGCGGTGCTCGACCGGGGTGTAGTAGTCCATCGGCAGACCCGTCAGGGCGGCGAACAGGCGGGCGGAGCCCCAGAAGGCCTTGTCGATCACCCACTGTGCGCGGACCGGGTCGTGCTCGACGAGGATCTCGAGGGTCGCGACGCCCTGCTGGGAGTGCCGTGCCTCGTCGGTCTGGATCGACGAGATCATGTTGGCGAAGTTGATGTCGCCGGATTCCAGTGCGTCCGCGGACAGACCGACGAATTGCAGGTTGGTGAAACCGGTTTCGAACGTCAACGGCACCTGCAGCGCACAATCGACCGCGTTCGAGGTGGTCATGATGCCGTCGAAGTAGGTGCGGAGTGCGATCGGCACCCAGTCGTTGGTGGAGTACGTCTTCTGCGTCCAGTCGAACTGCGGGTCCTTGCCGACGAACTCGTGTCCGAAGTAGGTGGTGAGCGCGCCGTGCCGCAGTTCGTCGAGCTGGCCGAACGTGGCCATGTTGCGCCACGCCGCACTCAGGCCGAACCGGGCCATCTTCAGCTCGGCGAGCGTCGCCGTGTACTCGACCTGCGCGACGCCACCGAAGTGCATCTTCGTCGAGGATTTCCACCCCTCGTCGAGGTTGTCGAAGACCGTCGAGCGCTGCAGCGCGGCCTTCACCGCGTACGTCGACGCCTCCTTCTCACGCTGGGTGTACACGTACTCCTGGTAGCTGACCTTGTAGTCCTCTTCCCACTTCAGCCACGCATCCCGGGGTACCTTGCCGGTTCCGCAGAACCATTCCGGATAGACGGCCTCGTCGTCCACGTAGGACAGCGTCCAGTCGACGTCGCGGACGAAGTCCTGCCATTCTTCTCGCTTGAGCAGTGTCATGGTGTTGTGTTCCTTCGTTAGTCGACTTCGAGGTGACCGAGTTGCCGGCAGACGCCCGCGTTGTCCCAGTAGGCCCGGATGCTGTCGATCAGGCCTTCCGAGTTCACGTGCATGATGAACAGGTGCGGTTCGGAGAAGGGCTTTCCCTGCGGCGCAATGAATGCCCACGGCGACTGCTGGGTGCCTGCGATGTCGCAGGCGACGACGACGTCACCGTTCTCGTTGCCGTCGATGTGGTGCACGACGTTGTAGAGGTTGGGGAACGCATTGATCAATCCGCTCCAGATCACCTTGCCCACGGTGCGGACCTTGCCGTCGCCGCGCATCACCCGCTGCTTGGCCCACACCTCGAACGGGATGTAGGAGAAATCGGCGTTGTCCGTGCACATGTCGGCCATCGCCTCGACGTCGCGGCGTCGATAGGCGTCGAAGAACTCGGCGACGATGTCGGCCGGTGTCCTGGTTTCGGTTGGAGCGGAATCGAGTTGGGCTGTCATGGATCGATGCCTCCTGTTAGACGATCGTGACCTGGTCGGTGCGCTTGACGGCCAGGCGGCGGTAGAGCTGGTTCTGGCACCAGTAGACGTCGATCCCGGTGATCCCCTCGCCGGCAACGGTGAACCGCCACGCGGAGTCCACGTCGAGGTGCTTCTCCTGATTGATCGCGCCCACGTAGTCGGCGGCCTGGGTGCCTTCGATCTTCA
Source organism: Rhodococcus sp. T2V (assembly GCF_029269925.1). Lineage (NCBI taxonomy): Bacteria > Bacillati > Actinomycetota > Actinomycetes > Mycobacteriales > Nocardiaceae > Rhodococcus > Rhodococcus sp. T2V. The sequence goes on along the minus strand of NZ_JARJBD010000032.1, from coordinate 84,731 downwards.
TCTCGGCGACGACCACCTGGCCGAGTTCGAGCACACTCCGGACGGTGAGGTGCAGGTCGGGAAACGACGTGACCAGGTCGTCGAGCACTGTGCGGATCACGTCCTTTCCGCTGTCGAAAACCTGCAACGGGTAGACGGTCACCTGCACGTCGTCGGACACGGTGGACAGTGCCGCGTCGACGTCCAGGTGCCGGAAGCCGGTCAGAAAGGCCTCGACGGTCTGACGGGGACTTGTTGTCACGGTTCGCTCCTTGGAAATCGCTTGCGGGGTCACAGGTTCAACGCCTTCAGGACAGCGTCGGCAGTCGCCTCGGTCGAGTTGGGGTTCTGACCGGTGATCAGGTTGCGGTCCACGACGACGTGGGACGCCCACGCGAAAGGCGCGTCGTCGAACACCGCACCCGCGTTCTTGAGCGCGGCATCCAGGTACCACGGCATGCCAAGCTTCCCCAGCCGGGTCTGGTCCTCCTCCTCGTCGGTGAACGAGGTGAGCCGGAAACCTTCGAACAACCACTGGCCGTCGGAGCGCTCCGGCGCCGAGAGCAGCAGCGCAGGCCCGTGGCACAGCGAGGCGATCGGCGCGTCCTTGGCGTGCAGGATCGCGAGCAGCCTGCTCACGTCCGGGTTGTTCGGCAGGTCCACCATCGGGCCGTGCCCGCCCGGCGCGAACACGGCGTCGAATTCGGCGAGCTGCTCGTCGCTCAGGTCCGAAAGTGCCACCGGCGAGCGAAGTCCCTCGATGGCGCCCAGCTTGGCCTTACGTTCGTCGGAGAGCGCCTGACTGTCCGATTCCAGTTCTTCGACCGCACTCCGGAGCGCCTGCGCGGACAGGCCGCCGTCCAGGCCTTCCTCGAGCATCACATCGACCAGCAACCTGTCCTGCTGCCAGGCGATCTTCGCGGCCCTGCTGACGATCTCGTGCGCCTCGGCGGGCGTCGTGCCGGCATCCACCAGCCGTGCTGCGATCCTGCGGGACGCCATCAGCTGCTGCTCGGTCGTGTTGTGCAGGGTGATCCAGATGTCGTCCGGATCGTGATGGAACGTCCTGTACACCGAAGCGTAGAAGTCTCGGTCCTTGTCCGGGTAGTGGAATATCAGTTCGAGACCGTAGGGGTCGGCGATCGGGGTGTTGCCGTCCGGCGTGATCACCACGACGTCGACACCTGCTGCGACGAATCGTTCGTAGGGCTTCAGCACCTCTTCGGCGAAGTACCCGGTCGGATGACTGCTGCTGTCACGGAGTTCGATCTCCCGTGCACTGGATACGAGGTAGGCGATGCGAGGCATTCGTTTACTCCCGGTCATGGGCTGGTTGAGTTCTTAAAACCTAGCTGGGTTGTGGTCTGGCGCACATCGCAGAATCCTGCTGTGCTGTTGCGCATTCCTGCGGGAACCCCGATGTGGGCGAAAGGGCACGGCGAGGCGCCGGCCCTGTTCGCGCGGCCGGATCGAGTTCTCCCGCAGAAGGATAGGCGTCAGGCAGAAGTTGCGTGTCGTGTCGCGAGGTAGGAGTTGAGGCCGTCGACGGCGTCGCCGATCGCCGCGTCGAAGGCCTCGGCGACCTCCGCCGGCTCGACGTCCGAGCCGTAGACGAGCACGGAGCGGCCGCCGCCGAGGTCGATGACGTCGATCGTGCCGAGATGCGAGCCGACGTCGAGATCGCCGCCGACGACCCGGTACTGGAAGCGCCGCAGGTCCTCGTCCAGGGTCACCGTATTCTCGACCAGCGTGGCGCCGTCCGCAAGGGTGACGCTGCGACCGGAGCCGGTCGGTTCCGAGTTCGCCATCGCGGGGAACCAGTCGGCAACCGAGCCCACGTCGCGGATCACGGCCCACACGGACGACGCGTCGTGGTCGAGAATGGCGTGAGAGCGAATGGAAGTCATGTCATTACCCTATCGTTCTGACGTTGTGCTGCAATGGAATAGAGTTCTCTAGCGCTGGAATCAACGCGATCGTCACGGTCGTTACTATTCACTCCAGTCGACACTGAAGTACTGGATCTCCTCGTACTCCGCGAGTCCCTCGCGGGCGCCCTCGCGTCCCAGTCCGCTTTGCTTGAGCCCACCGAACGGCGCGGAGGGGTCGGAGACGAGGCCACGGTTGATGCCGATCATTCCGGCCTCGATTCGCTCGGCAAGCTGGAGCGCCCGCTTGAGGTCGCGGGCGTAGAGATAGGCGGACAGGCCCATCTCAGTGCCGTTCACAAGACCGACCAGTTCGTTCTCGTCGCGCCAGGTCACCACTGGGGCAACGGGTCCGAAGATCTCCTCCCGCACCACCGACGCATCGGGGGCGACATCGACGAGCAGGGTGGGCGCGTGGAAGTATCCGCCGAGCTCGGCAGGGACAGCGGCCTGTGCGGCGACACGGGCACCGCCGGCGATGGCGTCGTCCACCATGGCCGCGACCTTCTCCACCGATCGTCCGTTGATGAGCGGGCCGATCGCGGTCGCCGGGTTGCTGCCCGGTCCGACGACGAGCGTCTCGATCCGTTCCGCGAAGAGTCGGACGAACTCGTCGGCGACGTCGGCGTGGACATAGAACCGGTTGGCCGCGGTGCACGCCTGTCCTCCCCCGCGGAACTTCGCAATCATCGCGCCGTCCACGGCCGCCGTGAGATCGGCGTCCTCGGTGACGACGAACGGCGCGTTGCCGCCAAGTTCCATCGACGCATTGAGCACCCGGTCCGCGGCCTGGTGAAGCAGCAGGCGGCCCACACCGGTCGAGCCGGTGAAGGACAGCTTGCGCACCCGGTCGTCCTCGAGCCAGGTGCGCACGACCTCACCCGCTTCGAGCGTCGGCACCACGTTGATTACGCCGTCGGGGACACCGGCCCGAGCGAGGAGCCGCGCAATTGCCAGGGCAGTGAGAGGGGTCTCGGCGGCCGGCTTGAGGACGACGGTGCAGCCTGCCGCGAGCGCAGGGGCAATCTTGCGGGCCGCCATCGCGGCCGGGAAGTTCCACGGCGTGACGAGCGCGGCGATGCCGACCGGGCGCCGGGTCACGACGGTGCGCACGCCGCCGGCCGGCGCCGGACCGTACGTGCCCTGCGTGCGCACCGCCTCCTCGGCGTACCACCGGAAGAACTCCGCAGCGTAGGTGACCTCGGCGCGGGCGTCGGCAATCGACTTGCCGTTCTCCGCGCAGATCAGCGCCGCGAGACCGTCGACCTCTCCCCGGATCAGCTCGAAGGCACGGTAGAGAATCTCGGATCGCTGCCGGAGGCTGATCGCGGCCCAGTCGGTAGCCGCAGCCGCGGCGGCATCGACCGCGGCGGTGGCCTCGGCTACTCCCCCGTTCGCGACCCGGGCGATGACGGATTTGTCTGCGGGATCCTCGACGTCGAACGTGCCGAGCGATCCCGGGAGCCGGCGTCCGCCGACGAGGACGCCGTGCTGTGCGTCGACAGACGCGATACGGTCCTGCAGCGAGTCGGTCATGGTCACGGGTAAGCCTCTCTGTTGGTGCAGTTCGGAGCGTGAAGGAGGCCGCCGACGTCGTTGTCTACCAACCCTTTCGAGGACTGCACGAACTGGATCGATGATTCGGTGTGACATGTGGTTGCGAAAGACCAAGGGGGAGCCCGAACATGCCCTCCGACTCCCTCTGCGACCTGCTGTTTCCCGGGTTACCGGGCGCCGGCGTCGACCGCCTGGCGACGCTCCACGACGTCGAGAACCAGTCGGCGTGCAATTCCCTCCGACGAGGCAGGATTCTGACCGGTGTACAGATTGCCGTCTACGACGACGAACCCGGTCCACGCATCCGGCGCGGAGGAATAGACACCTCCCGAGCTCTTCAGGCGGTCTTCGAGGAGCCACTTCGCACGCGGCGCGAAGCCCACCTGATGCTCCTCCTCGTTGCTGAACCCCGTGACCTTGCGGCCCGCGAAGAGCCACTCGCCGTTGTCATCCCGCGCGGGCAGCAACGCGGCCGGGCCGTGGCATACCGCGGCCACCGGCTTGCCGGCATCGAAAAACTGACGCAGCAGCGCACCGAACGACTCGGAAACCGCGAGATCCTCCATCGGACCGTGTCCCCCGGGCACGAAGACGAAATCGAACGACGCCGCGTCGACGTCTTCGAGCACCTCGGGCGAACGCAGGGCCGCGATCGACTCCAGGTGCGCCTTGATGCGCTGCCCTTCTTCGGCACTGCCTCCGTTGTATTCGGGAGCGAACCCGACCTGGTCGGCAGTGGGTGTGACACCGCCCGGCGTGGCGATCGTGATGTCGATGCCTGCGTCCACGAAGACCTGGTACGGCGTACTGAGTTCCTCCGGCCAGTAGCCGCAGGGGTGTGTGGTGCCGTCCGCGAGCGTCCAGTAGTCGACGCCGGTGACGGCGATGAGGGCGCTAGTCATGTCGGATGTGCCTCGTTTCTCGTCTCGGTTGTTCGCTGAGGGTGTTCCCTCGGCCCATTAGAGAGCCCCCGAGGGGCGCAGGAACAGCCTCAGCGGAGAGTCGCGCTGGAATCCGCAATCGAACCGCAGGATTCTGCTAACAAAGCGCGACCACGTGGGTTACCGGCAGGTACAGGTCACTCGTCCGGGTATGGGAGTTGCGGTAATCCGTGAAAATCAACCGAAGAAGAATGGCGAATTGCGGTTATAGTGTGTGAATCCGAGGAGCGGGTTGATCCGCCACTTACCCCCGCACGGGAGGCTGCGATGAACGCACTGAATCCGCTCGAGTTCCGAATCACCTCGGGAGATCTGGTCGCCGAACTCAAGTCCCGCGCTCCGGAGCCGGGCACCAACGACGGGTTGTGGCCCGGGCTGACCATCTACCGGTTCGACGCACCCGCGGAGCCGCAGTGGGAAGAGGTCCGCGAACTACACTTGTGCGTGATCGCCCAGGGCCGCAAATGCGTCACGACGAACGGGAACGCCTGCTATTACGACCCGTTCACGTATCTGGCAATCAGCAACCATGTTCCGTTCCTGACGGAGATCATCGAAGCCAGCCCGGCGAAGCCGTTCCTGTCGTTCGGGCTCCAGCTCGATCCGGATCTGGTGCGGCAGGTGTCGTCCGACATCCTCCTGGAGCGGGAGACCACGGCGTTCACCCGCACACGGCAGAAAGGCGAGGCGCACCACGACTTCGTGTCGGCGCTGGACCGCGACATGCTGGACGCGATCCTGCGCTTCCTCCGTGCCCTGTCCACCGGAGCCGATCGCCGCGTCCTCGCGCCGACGTACCTGAAGGAGATCGTCTACCGGGCGCTGCAGGCCGAGCAGTACACCCGGCTGGTCGAGAGGGCGGCGAGCGAGAGCGCGAGCAATCCGGTCAGCGCGGTCATCGCGTACGTGCAGGAACACCTCGCCGAGCCGCTGAGCGTGAGCGAACTCGCCGAGCGTGCGTTTATGAGCCCCTCTGCGTTCTCGCACCTGTTCCGGGATGTGACCGGACGATCGCCGTACCAGTTCGTGAAGGAGATCCGGCTGAACAAGGCGCGTGAGCTACTGATCGAGAACGAGTGCAACGTCACGGAGATTTCGAAGGCCGTCGGTTACCGAAGCACGTCGCACTTCATCAACGAGTTCCGCGAGCGGTACGGGACGACGCCCCGCGCGTGCAGCGATGCGCTGGCCGGTACCGAGCGACGCGCGCGCGGCTGACGGGCCGAGTTTCCCAGCGAAGGCTTTTCATCGAGACCCTAGCACCGACCGGCAGGCCGGTGCTACGGTCTCGATGTCGTGAATTCGACTGTTCTCGAATAGTTTTCGGCGAGCATGCCCCGTGACCACCCCGCCGGACTGCCGGATCACTGCAGTCCTGTCATCTTGCTCAGCAAACGTTTCAGTTCCGCGATGTCGCCGGGCTCCAAGCCGGAGGTCACCATCGCTTCAGCTTCCCGAGCTTCGTCGATCATCTGATTCAACGCCTTGCGGCCGGCAGCAGTGAGGGAGACCAGCTTGCGCCGGCGGTCGGCCGGATCGAAGTGCGTCTTGACCAGACCGCTCTTGCTCATCTTGTCGATCAGGTAGGTTCCGGTCGCCTTGTCGAAGCCGGCGCGACTTCCGAGCGTCTGCTGATCACATGTTTTCATTTCAGCGAGCACAACCAGAATGGCGTACTGGACCGCGGACAGACCGGTGGTCACGGTCGAGGTCCAACTGGTCGTGCACCGCTGGCCGGCGCGGCGGATCAGGTGCATGAGCGCGGTATCGCCGTGCGGCCAGAGCGGCGCAGAAAGAACAGATTCGGTGTTGTCGGTCATAGCGTCCCTTGACTCCTCATAGTGCTGTAATTATAGTTCGTACTCGAACTGTTCTGAAACGAACTGCGCCTTGCGAGTTCAGCCGGACCGAATGAAGGCAGTGGGCATGAAGCTTGTAGTAGGAATGACCGGCGCGACCGGCGCCGCAATCGGAATTCGCATTCTCGAAGCACTCGGTGACCTCGGGGTCGAAACCCACCTGGTGATCACGAAGTGGGCTCGCGCAACCATCCACATGGAGACTCCTTATTCGGTTAACGACGTCATGGCACTTGCATCGAAGACATACAGCGAGCAAGATCAGGCAGCAGCCATTGCGAGTGGCTCCTACCGCGTAGACGGCATGATAGTCGCTCCGTGCAGCATGAAGACGCTCGCGGCCATCCGCTGCGGCTACGGCGACGGCCTGGTCGCCCGGGCGGCCGACGTCTCACTGAAGGAACAACGACGGCTCGTTCTCGTTCCCCGCGAATCTCCTTTGAGTGCAATTCATCTCGAGAACATGCTCGCGTTGACCCGCGCCGGCGCCATGATGCTGCCGCCCATGCCCGCCTTCTACAACAACCCCGAGACGACGGCAGACATCGTCGATCACATCGCCTCGAGGGTCCTCGACCAGTTCGGCCTGGACAACAGCCTCACCACGCGGTGGAACGGGACAAAGGCCGCTCGCACTCATTCGATCAAAGGAATGCCTCATGACGTACCTCAGTGATCTGAGAAGCTACATCGCCGCACTCGACGATCTCGGCGACATCATGCACATCACCCGGCAGGTCGACGGCGATCTCGAACCCGGCGCAATCACCCGGCGTAGTTGTGAAATCAAGTCTGGTGCACCACTGTTCGAGAACATCGAGGGCGCGGCGCCGGGATTTCGGATCCTCGGCGCACCTGCCGCGCTGTCCTCGCGGCCGGACATGCCGTACGCGCGGGTCGCGCTGTCACTGGGCCTGCCTCCCGAATCGACCGGCCCCGACATCGTCAATGCCCTTGCAGCAGCCCGCGATATCCCGCTCCAGCCGCCCGTCCTCGTCGACTCGTCCGAGGCGCTCTGTCATCAGAACATTCTCCGCGGCGAGGATGCGAACCTCGACCTGTTCCCGATCCCGTTCGGTCACGGCAAGGATGGCGGACGTTACGCCAACACCTGGGGAACCCTGATCGTGAGGACGCCCGACGGCAGGTGGGTGAATTGGTCGATCGCCCGTGTCATGAAGGTCGATGGTCGGAGAATGGTCGGCCTCGTCGTGCCGAGCCAGCACATCGGTCAAGTGTGGGCCGAGTGGGTCGAGCTGGGCGAGCCGATGCCCTATGCGCTGGTTCAAGGGCCGGCACCGGCAATCTCGTGTGTGTCGGGAATTCCCTTGCCCGCCGAAGTCAACGAAGTCGACTACGTCGGCGCGCTCGTGGGCGAAACGGTCGAACTGGTCAAGGCGATCAGCATCGACCTCGAGGTTCCCGCCACCGCGGAGATCGTGATCGAGGGCCATGTTTCCATCACCCGAGACTGCATGGAAGGGCCGTACGGCGAGTACGGCGGATACCTCGGCACCGGCTCGTCGATGCAGCCCACGTTCCACGTCGAGACGATCACGCACCGCGACGATCCGATCTGGCCGCTGGTGGTGGCCGGGCGCCCGGCGGACGAATCACACACCATCTGGGCCATGGGCATCGCCGCCGACGCCCTGACCCACCTCCGAGCCGCGAGGCTTCCGGTGAAGACGGTCTGGGCACCGGAGGGCGCCGCGGTGCACTGGCTCCTGGTAGTCGTGCCGGCGGACTGGCGTGACGAGCTACCGGGCGTCTCGAGTGAACAGTTCGCGAAACACGTGGGCGACGTTCTATTCGAGACCGGCGCGATGCTGTTCATCCCCAAGGTCTTCCTCGTCGACGACGACATCGACCCGACGAACCTCTCGGATGTCGTGTGGGCCATCTCCACCCGTGTGCACCCCACCGGCCGGCGTGCGGTATTCGAAGACCAGCGGATCGTTCGGCTACCGCAGTGCTACGAAGAGCGTGAGTACGCCTCCGGACAGGGCCCGAAGATCGTCTACGACCTGCTCCTGCCCGCATTCGGAGAGGGCCGCAACCTTCATTCCTCGTTCGAACAGGGTTACCCGGATGAGCTTAAACAACGCGTGCTGGCCAACTGGCCGGCCTGAGGCGTGTGGACACCGAAAACTCGATGTCAGTTGACCTGACGTTCGTGTCCGTCCCAGTACGGGCTGCGCAGTTTGAATTTCTGCAGTTTCCCGGTGGCGGTGCGGGCCAGCTCGTCCCGGAACTCCACCGAGGTCGGTGCCTTGTACCCGGCGAGGTGCTGTTTGCACCAGCCGATCAGTTCCGCCTCGGTGCTGTCGCCAGGCTCCACGTCCGGGTGCAGGACCACCAGGGCCTTGATCGTCTCTCCCCACTTCTCACTCGGCACGGCGATCACGGCCACCTCGGACACGGCCGGGTGGGAGAACAGGCAGTCCTCGACCTCGATCGAAGACACGTTCTCGCCGCCCGTAATGATCACGTCCTTCTTCCGGTCGGCGATGGTCAGATACCCGTCCTCGCCGATCGCGCCGCCGTCGCCGGTGTGGAACCAGCCACCGGCCAGCGCCTTCTCGGTCTCCTCAGGTTTGTTCCAGTAGCCCTCCATCACGACGTTGGAGCGGGCCAGCACCTCCCCCGCGCCTTCCTCGGCCTCCTCGATCTGCAGCCGGACACCGAGTGCCGGGGCGCCGGCCCGGATCAGTTTCGCCGCGCGGTTCTCCGGGTCGAGGTCGTCCCATTCGGCGCGGGTGCGGTTGACGGTCAGCAGCGGGGAGGTTTCGGTGAGACCGTAGATCTGGATGAACTCCCAGCCAAGCTCTTCCTCGACCCGCACGACGGTCGTCGTGGGCGGCGGCGCAGCGGCCATGATGATCCGCACCCGGTCCCGGCCGGGAATCTCGCCGTCCCAAGTCTGTGCGGCCTCGAGGACCGCGGACGCGACCGCCGGCGCACCACAGAGCAGCGTGACCCCGTGGTCGCGGACCCGCCTCAGGATCTCGGCGCCGTCGACCTTGCGCAGGACGATGTGCCGGGCGCCGACGCCGGTCAGCGCGAACGGTTGACCCCAGCCGTTGCAATGGAACATCGGCAGCGTGTGCAGGTACACGTCCCGGTCACCGATCCCGGCGTGCAGCCCGAACGTGACCGCGTTGACCCAGATGTTGCGGTGGGTGATCTCCACACCCTTCGGGCGGGCGGTGGTCCCGGAGGTGTAGTTGAGGGTGGCGATGGCCGACTCGTCCGGCTCCCACGGCTGCGGCACCGCCCCGGGAGCGGCGTACAGGTCGGTGTCCGAGCCCAGGACGAACTTGTGCTCGCAGTCGACCTCCTCGAGCGCGTCCTCGAGTTCGGGATCGACGTAGAGGACGCGGGCACCGGAGTCCTCGACGATGTAACGGACCTCGTCGGGGCGCAGCCGGAAGTTGGCCGGGACCAGCACCCGGCCCGAACCGCTGACGCCGAAGAACGAGGTCATCAACCGGCTGGAGTTGTGGCTGACGATCGCGACCCGCTCACCGGCGCCGATGCCGAGTTCGTCGAGTTTGGCGGCCTGGCGGCGGGCCAGGTCGGCGATCTCGGTGTAGGTCAGAGACCCCTGGGACGGGGCGGGTTGGTCAGGTTCGTCGACCACCCCGATCCGGTCCCCGTACACGGTCGCCGCGCGGTCGAGAAAATCGTTGACACTGAACGGGACAAACACAACTCCTCCTACGTCCGGCTCGGACTCGGTAAGGGCGCTGCCGCGGGGGTCGGGCACGCCGACGACGCCGCGGACTTCGCACGTTCTGCATGTGTCCTCCTCACACGACGCCATTACATCTTGGCCTGTGCCGAGGTGTGCGTCGAGATGCGAGTCGTAGCCCTCGAGGTCGAAGCTCGTATCGCCGTGCGGGCGCGGGAGTCCTACTTCCCTGCCCGCACGGCGAATCCGTAACCCGAAGTCAGTCCCCGATCCGATCCCCCGTCTCCGGGTGGAACAGGTGCACCGCGCCGTCCCGCTTGCGAAGCGAGACGGTGTCGGCGAGCCGGGCAGGGGTGCGGGTCAGTGACCGGGCGACGAGTTGGGTGCCGTCCCCGGCAATGTGGGTGTGGACGTAGGATTCACTTCCCAGTTCCTCGACGAGGTCGACGATCACCTCGATGCCGCCCTCCCCGGTCGACAGTTCCAGCTGCTCGGGGCGCACGCCGACCGTCACGGTGTCCAGGCCGGCCGCGTGCAGCGTCGACAGCTGGTCGCGTTCGAGCGGGAGCGTGGAGTTTCCGAGCCGCACGCCGTCGCTGACGATGGGCATGGTCATCAGGTTCATCGCGGGGGAACCGATGAAGCCGGCCACGAACGCGTTGGTGGGCCGGTCGTACAGTTCGGTGGGGGCCGAGAACTGCTGCAGCTTACCGTTCTTGAGGACCGCAACCCGGTCGCCCATGGTCATGGCTTCGACCTGGTCGTGGGTGACGTAGACGGTGGTGGTGCCGAGCCGGCGCTGCAGTGCCGCGATCTGGGTGCGGGTCTGGACGCGGAGTTTGGCGTCGAGGTTGGACAGCGGTTCGTCCATGCAGAACACCTGCGGTTCGCGCACGATCGCGCGTCCCATCGCGACACGCTGACGCTGACCGCCGGACAGCTTGCCGGGCTTGCGGTCGAGGTAATCGGTGAGGTCGAGGAGTTTGGCCGCCTCGGCCACCTTCTTCTTGCGTTCCTCGACGCCGACGCCGCGCATCTTCAGCGCGAAGCCCATGTTCTCGCCCACCGTCTTGTTCGGGTAGAGGGCGTAGTTCTGGAACACCATCGCGATGTCGCGGTCCTTCGACGGCACCCCCACCATGTCCTTGCCGTTGATGGTGATGGTGCCCTCGTCGATGTCCTCGAGGCCGGCGAGCATCCGCAGCGCCGTGCTCTTGCCGGACCCGGACGGTCCGACGAGGACGATGAACTCGCCGTCTTCGATCTCGAGGTCGAGCGTATCGACCGCCAGCGTGTCGGCGTTCTCGTAGATGCAGGATGCGCCCTTGTACGCGATGTCAGCCATGATTGCTCCTCTTATGGGTACCGAAGTCGGGGGAAGTGGTTGCCGGGGTGATCATTTGATGGCGCCGAAGGACAGGCCGCGGACCAGCTTGTTCTGCGCGACCCAGCCGGCCAGGATGACCGGGAGCGCCGCCAGCGTCGCTGCCGCCGACAGCCGGGCCCAGTACAGGCCCTCACCGGTGATGAATCCGACGAGGAACACCGGGATGGTCTGCGCCTGGACGGCGGTGAGGTTGACCGCGAAGAAGAATTCGTTCCACGAGAAGATCACACAGATCAGAGCGGTGGCCGCGATTCCGGGTGACACGAGTGGAAGGATCACCTCCCGCACCGACGTCCACAGGCTCGCCCCATCCATGCTCGCGGCCTCCAGGAGTTCGCCCGGGACCTCGAGGAAGAACGAACGCATCATCCACACCGCGATCGGCAGGTTCATCGCCGTGTACAGGATGATCAGCGCCCAGATGTTGTCGAGCAGGCCGATGTCGTTGACGATCACGTACAGCGGGATGATCGCGGCGACGATCGGGAGCATCTTGGTGCTGATGAAGAAGAACAGGGCGTCCTTCGTCTTGCGGACCGGCCGCAGTGACAGCGCGAACGCCGCCGGGACACCGAGCACCAGCACGATGATCGTCGACACGGCGGTCGCGAACGCCGAATTCAGCAGTGCCGTGCCGATTCCGCTGTCCAGGACCGCCTTGAACTGATCCAGTGTGGGCGTGAAGAACAGCTTCGGCGGAGTCGTGTAGGCGTCGCCCTCCTGCTTGAACGCGGTGAGCACCATCCACGCCACCGGGAAGAAGAACCCGAGGGCCACGATCCACGCGACCACACTCCACGGGCTGAACTTGCGGTGCTTGCGCGCCCGTCTCGTCTCCGGGGCGGCGGGAGCGGACTCCACCGGGGCCGCCGCAGTGTCGGTACTCATCACGCTGCCTCCTCGTTACCGGTAAAGCTCTTGAAGATCAGGCGCAGTGCCAGGGTCGCGACGACGATCGTCGCGATCACGACGATGACGCCCATCGCGGCGGCCTGCCCGATGTCGAAACCGAGGAATGCGCGCTGGTAGATGTAGAAGGGCAGGTTGGAACTGGCGGTGCCCGGCCCGCCCTGGGTCATCATGTAGATGGCGTCGAACGTGTTGATCAGGTAGATGGCGCCGAGCACCGCACCGAGTTCGATGAACCGGCGCAGGTGCGGGAGCGTCAGTTCGCGGAACATCGCGAACGGCTTGGCACCGTCCACCCGGGCCGCCTCCAGGATGTCGCGCGGCATGGACTGCAGACCGGCCAGGATCAGCAGCATCATGAACGGCGTCCACTGCCACACCAGGTTCACCATCACCGCGGCGAGCGGGAACCTGCTGACCCAGTCGACCTGTCCCACCCCGAACGGGGAGAGCACGAAGTTGACGATGCCGAACACCGGGTCGAACATCGTCGTCTTCCACAGCAGCGCACCGGCGACGGGTGTCACCAGGAACGGCGTGATGAGCAGGGTACGCACGATACCGCGGCCCAGGAAGGCTCGGTCCAGCAGGAGCGCGAGCAGCAGGCCCAGCACCACCGAGATCAGCACTGTCCCGACGATCAGGATCACGGTGTTGACCGCGACCTCACGGAACTGGCTGTCCTTGAACACGTCCACGTAGTTCTGCAGCCCGACGAACTCGCGGGAACCGGGCCGCACCAGGTTCCACGACTGCGTCGAGTAGTACAGCGTGAACAGGAACGGAATCTGCGTCACCACGATCATGAAGATCAGTGCGGGCAGCAGCGGCCCCCGGCGACGCCAGCCCTCGGCCCGGGAGACGCTGTCGTCCTTGGCCTCCCGCAGTTCCCGCACCCGGTCGGCGGTGCCGTCCGCGGTGGGTTTCTCGGCGATGGTTGTCATCGGTCTTCCTCCCGGTAGGTCGCGCCGACCACCTCGGCGTACTGCTGTGCCTGGGCGAGCGCCTCGGGCACGGTCTGCTGGCCTGCGATCGCCGCGCTGATCTGCTGGCTGACGCGGGTTCCGAGATCCTGGAACTCGGGGATCGCCAGGAACTGCACGCCCGTGTACGGAACGGGCTGCACGGTGGGAGCTTCCGGGGTCGCGTTCTCGATCGCCTCGAGCGTCAGCGGTCCGTACGCCGCGGAGGCCTCCTTGTATTCGGGAATCTCGTAGGTCGAGAGCCTGCTGCCCGGAGGCACCCGCTCCCAGCCGAGATCCTCGCCGACCGTGCGTATGTATTGCTTGTCGGTCATCCACGAAATGAACTTCCAGGCCGCATCGGGGTTCTCGCTGCTCTCGGGGATTCCGAGCGCCCAGCTGTAGAGCCAGCCGGAGTTGTCCTTCACCTCGATGGGCGCGGGTGCATACCCGATCTTGCCGACGACGGCGCTCGACGACGGATCCTCGAGCGTGGAGACGGCGGACGTCGAGTCGTACCACATCGCCACCTGCCCCTGAGCGAGCTGCGTGGCGCACTCGCCGAAACCGCTCGTCGCGGCTCCGGGCTCGCCGTACTCGCGCACCAGGTCGACGTAGAACTGCACCGCGCGTTCCACCTCGGGGCTGGTCAGCTGGGCGTTCCAGTCCTCGTCGAACCAGCGGCCACCGAACGTGTTGATGACCGTGTCGAGGGGTGCGAGCAGTTCACCCCAGCCGGGCTTGCCGCGAAGGCAGATGCCGGCCATGTCCTCGGAGTCGAGTTGCTTCGCCGCCGCGGCGACCTCGGTCCAGGTCGGCTTCTCCGACAGGGTGATTCCGGCCTGCTCGAACAGGTCCTTGCGGTACATCAGGAACGAGGACTCGCCGTAGAACGGCACCGAGTACATGCTCCCGTCGTAGGACAGCGACTCACGCAGGGTGGGGATGAAGTCGGCCTCGTCGTAACCCTCCGTCGCCTGGGCGTACTCCGACAGGTTCTTCAGCCAGCCGTACTGCGCCCACTGCGGCGTCTCGTAGTTGCTGATCATCACGACGTCGAACTCCCCGCCGCCGGTCGCGGTGGATGCCGTGATCTTCGCGCGCGCCTGGTTCTCCGACAGCGTGACGAACTTCAGGTCGATGTCGGGATTCTCCTCCTCGAACTGCGAGGCGAGCTTCTGGGCATCCTGCATCTGCGAGTTGGAGACCATCGCGATGGTGATGGTCTGGTCCGACGCGCCCAGCGATCCGGCGCCCGCGCATCCACTGAGCGTGAGGCAGAGCGCCCCCGCGCCGGCTACCAGCATCGTCGCCGGTTTCCTGTGTTTCTTCACCGATCTTCACCTCTCTTGCGTGGTGCTACTGATCGAGCAGCCAACGCGCGCATTCGATGTCGCAGACCAGCATCTTGGCCAGTCCGCCGTGGAGGGCACCCAGTGCCGCTTGGTGTTTGGCGACGCCACCGGTGACGAGGATCGATCCCCCGCACGCGCGGATGTCGTCGAGCGGAACGGACATGGCCCGTTCGTCCAGTGGGCCGTAAACCTCGGTTCCGTCGAGCCGGTAGAAGCGTCCACCGACTTCGCCGACCGCGCCGAGGCCGGTGAGCACGGACAGCATGTCCGTGTCGATGAAGCTGCCTTCGAACAGGGTGGTCGACGTGGACACGGCGCCCGTGCCGAACATCATCATCTCCGCGGTCCGCCCGGCCTCGAGCGCCTTGGAGATGACGGAGTCGCCCCGCATGGATACCACGGTCGACGCGTCCGCGTACAGGGGAACGGGAAGCCGAACGGTGTTGGCCTGCAGCTGCTCCGCGCATCTGCCGAGGACGTACTCCGTTCCCGTCTGATAATTGATCGCACTCACCGAGCCGTCGAGTTGGACGACGGATGCGCACGTGGCCGCCCCGGACGGCAACCCCTGCGCGACGGCGACCGTTTCGGGCCCCCACGTGAATCCGAGGGTGTCGCCTTCCCGGATCCGTCGCACCAGCAGGGATGCGGCGGCGCGCCCGACACCGGCGAAACTGTTGTGGTCGTCGATCGCGCCGGCGGCGTCGACGGAGTCGGCGACCACCACCGCCTCGACGAGACCGTACTTCTCCTCGAGCGCGCGCTCCTCGTCCGAGCGCAGCGCGTCACGCAGATGCGCGGGTGCCTGGACCTCGATGCGCACCAGGCCCTGGGCGCGGGCTCGCGCCACCAGCCGGCCCGCCGTCGGGCGGGAGACACCGAGGCGCGTGGCGACCTCGGCCTGGGTCATTCCGTCGAGGTAGTACAGCGTTGCAGCGCGCAACGCGAGGCGCAGATCCTCCGTCGTGGACGGCGGCGGTGCCGCGATGGGAGACGGCGTCGGGGCCGTCGAGTTGGGGGACGTCACTGGTTCTCCTCGCCATGATCCCGAGCCCGTCGAGTGTGTCTTCGGAGCCTCGAGAAGCCGTGAGCAAATGATCACTATGCGTTCATCTGCTCAATACGCTAGCATCGAAGTGTGACCCACACAACACTCCCTTCGGATATCCCCAGGACGATGCGTGCCAGCGTGCTCGTCGAGCCGGGCGCGATCGAGATCCGAGAACGCCGCGTGCCCACTCCCGGCCCCGGTGACGTCCTGATCCGCGTGGCCTCGGTCGGCGTCTGCGGATCGGACGCCCACTACTACCGCGAGGGCCGGATCGGCGAGTTCGTGGTCGATCAGCCGATCGTGCTGGGACACGAGG
Source organism: Rhodococcus sp. T2V (assembly GCF_029269925.1). Taxonomy (NCBI): domain Bacteria; kingdom Bacillati; phylum Actinomycetota; class Actinomycetes; order Mycobacteriales; family Nocardiaceae; genus Rhodococcus; species Rhodococcus sp. T2V. The sequence goes on along the minus strand of NZ_JARJBD010000032.1, from coordinate 68,793 downwards.
CGTCGGGCACCGTGGTGGGTGTCGGGCCCGGTGTCCCGGCGACACGCATCGGGCAGCGAGTCTCCATCGAACCGCAGCGCCCCGACCCGGACACCGACGAATCCCGGCGCGGTCTCTACAACCTGTGCCCGCACATGCAGTTCTATGCCACCCCGCCGATCGACGGGGCGCTGGCCGAGTACGTGACCATCGGCTCGGCGTTCGCCCATCCGATTCCGGACGAGATGTCCGAGGACGCGGCCGCGCTGTGCGAACCGCTGTCCGTGGCCATTGCCACCACCCGCAAGGCCGGCGTGACGGCGGGTTCCCGGGTGCTGATCGCGGGCGCGGGACCGATCGGCATCGCGACGGCGCAGACCGCCCTCGCGTTCGGTGCCACCGAGGTCATCGTCTCGGATCTCGATCCGCGGCGACGCGACGTGGCAACGAAATTCGGCGCCACCGCGGTACTCGACCCGCGCGAGCAGGATGTCGCGGGACTGGACGTGGACGCGTTCGTCGACGCCTCCGGCGCCCCGAGCGCGGTCCAGGCCGGCATCCGGGCGGTCCGGCCCGCGGGAACAGTCGTGCTGGTGGGCATGGGCGCCGCCGAGATGACCCTGCCCGTCCAGACCATCCAGAATCGAGAGTTGGTGCTGACCGGGGTGTTCCGCTACGCCAACACCTGGCCGACGGCGATCGCGCTGGCGCGGTCCGGGCGGGTCGATCTCGATTCGATGGTCACCGGAAGATTTCCGCTCGCCGAAGCGGAGCAAGCACTGAACGCAGACCGGGCGCCGGGCAGCCTCAAGGCCGTCGTACGCGTCCAGGAATGAGGAGAGACCGATGCAACTGAGCGCGCAGGCACTGCAGCAGTTCGCCGACACCGTACAGGTGCCGAATTACGACCGAGGCGACATCACCGTGGGCATAGTGCATTTCGGTGTCGGCGGATTCCACCGCGCGCACCAGGCGATGTACGTCGACCGGCTGCTGCGGCGCGGTCAGGCGCGCGACTGGGGCATCTGCGGAGTCGGGGTGCTGCCCGGTGACCGGCGCATGAAGGACGTCCTCGACGCACAGGACGGCCTGTACACGCTGGCGCTGCGTCACGCCGACGGCGCCTGGGACGTGAGCGTCATCGGTTCCATCGTCGACTACCTTCTCGCCCCCGACGATCCCGAGGCGGTCATCGAGAAGATCGCCGCGGAGACCACCCGGATCGTCTCGCTGACCATCACGGAGGGCGGCTACAACTTCACCCACGACACGGGCGAGTTCGACGCCGAGAACCCCGACGTCGTGCACGATCTCACCGACGGTGCCGTCCCGCGGACCACGTTCGGACTCGTCGTCGAGGCGCTGTCCCGGCGCCGCGCGCGCGGGCTGCCGTCGCCGACCGTCATGTCCTGCGACAACATTCAGGGCAACGGCGACGTGGCGCGCCGGATGTTCCTGGCGTACGCGGAGTTGAAGGACCCGGACCTCGCCGAGTGGATGCGCGCCGAGACGTCGTTCCCCAACTCCATGGTCGACCGCATCACGCCGGTGACCACCCCAGAAGTGACGGAGGCGCTGTCGTCGCGCTTCGGCGTCGACGACCGGTGGCCCGTCGCGGCCGAACCGTTCACGTCGTGGGTGCTCGAGGACGCCTTCCCGCTCGGCCGCCCTGCGTTCGAGGACGTGGGTGTGCAGGTGGTCGACGACGTCGAACCGTACGAACTGATGAAGCTGCGCCTGCTCAACGCCAGCCATCAGGGCCTGTGCTATTTCGGGTACCTGGCCGGGTACCGGCTCGTGCACGACGTCGCCCAGGATCCGCTCTTCGCGGATTTTCTGCTGGCGTACATGGACGACGAGGCCACACCCACCCTGGCGCCGGTGCCCGGGGTCGACCTCGACGACTACAAGCGCACGCTCATCGAGCGCTTTTCCAATCCCGAGATCCGCGACACCGTCGCCCGCCTGTGCGCCGAATCGTCCGACCGCATCCCGAAGTGGCTGCTGCCGGTGATCCGCGAGAACCTGGTGGCCGACCGGCACATTCGACTGTCGGCCGCGATCGTGGCGAGCTGGGCCCGCTACGCCGAGGGCGTCGACGAGGACGGCGAACCCATCGACGTCGTCGACCAGTTGAAGGACTCCCTCGTCCCGATCGCGCGCAGCCAGCACGAGAACCCCACGGCGTTCATCGAGAACCGATCCGTCTTCGGCGATCTGGCCGACAATCCGCGCTTCGTCACCGCGTATCTCTGGGCGCTGGAGTCATTGCACGGCGTCGGCGCCCGGAAGACACTCGAGGCTCTGCGTGAGAAGGTGCAGTCATGAGTCTGGTCATCGGTGAAGCCCTCATCGACATCGTCACGGCGAGCGACGGCACGACCACCGAATACGTCGGCGGCAGCCCGCTCAACGTCGCGGTCGGCCTCGGCAGGCTCGGCCGTCCGGTCGAATTCGTCACCCGGATCGGTGACGACACTCGGGGCCGGTCGATCATCCGGCACCTCGAGCAGTCGGGGGTGAGCGTCGCGCCCGGCAGTGTCACCGCGCAGCGCACGGCGACGGCCCACGCCACCCTCGACGCCGCGGGATCCGCCACCTACGAGTTCGACCTCGAGTGGGACCTCCCCTCCCCCAGCGGTGCATCCGCGCCGTCTCTCGTCCACACCGGTTCCATTGCCGCCGTGATGGAACCCGGCTGCGATGTGGTGGCAAACATGCTCGAACGCCGGCGCGCCGCCGCGACGATCAGCTACGACCCCAACGTGCGACCGGTGTTGATCACCGACAAGACGCGCGCCCGGCAGCGGATCGAGCACCTCGTGTCGATCTCGGACATCGTCAAGGTCAGCGACGAGGACCTCCGCTGGTACGACCCCGCCCGGGATCCGGTCGACATCGCCCGCGCGTGGCTGTCGCGCGGTCCGGCGATGGTCGCGGTGACGAAGGGCGCCCAGGGCGCCTTCGCGGTCTGCGCGGCCGGTCTCGTCGAGGTCGCGGCCAGGAACGTCGAGGTGGTCGACACCGTCGGAGCGGGCGACGCGTTCATGGCCGGGCTCCTCGACGGATTCTGGGCGCACGGCTTCCTCGGCGCGGAGAGCCGCGCCGCCCTCCACGCGATCGGTCCGGACGAACTGCGGAACGTGCTCGACAACGCAGTGCTGATGTCCGGTCTCACGGTCGCGCGCGCCGGGGCGGACCTCCCCACCCGCGAGACACTGGACCGCGCGGCGGGTGTCCGGCAATGACACTCGTCGCGGGAATCGACTCGTCCACCCAGTCGTGCAAGGTGATGGTCTGCGACGCCGACACCGGCGACCTCGTCCGGGAGGGCAGGGCGTCGCATCCGGACGGCACCGAGGTCGATCCGCGCGAGTGGGCTTCGGCCCTCGACGACGCCGTCGCCGCCGCCGGCGGACTCGACGACGTCGCGGCGGTGTCGGTCGGAGCACAACAGCACGGCATGGTGTGCCTCGACGACACCGGAAGAGTCGTGCGTCCGGCGTTGCTGTGGAACGACACTCGCTCCGCCGGCGCCGCCGAACAACTGGTGGAGGACCTCGGCGGTCCGGACGCGTGGGCCGACGCCGTGGGTGTGGTGCCCCTCGCGGCGATCACCGTCAGCAAGTTGCGCTGGCTCGCCGATTCCGAACCGGCGAACGCCGACCGGACGTCCGCGGTGTGCCTGCCCCACGACTGGCTCGCCTGGCAGCTCACCGGCAGATCGGATCTCGGCACCCTGGCCACCGACCGCGGCGACGCCAGCGGAACCGGATACTTCTCCGCCGCAACGGATTCCTACCGGCCCGACCTGCTGTCGCTGGCGCTGCGGGGGCGCACGGCCGCCGTGCCGCGCGTCGCCGGGCCCGCCGAGCGGATCGGCGAGACCCGCTGGGGTGCCGCCGTCGGACCGGGCACCGGTGACAACGCCGCCGCCGCACTCGCCCTCGACGCCCAGGTGGGCGACGTCGTCGTCTCCGTGGGAACGTCGGGCGTCGTGTCCGCGGTGTCCGTGACACCCGCGAACGATCCGGGCGGTTTCGTCGCGGGCTTCGCCGACGCCACCGGACGCCAGCTGCCGCTCGTGTGCACGCTCAACGCCGCCCGGGTCCTCGACGCGACCGCCTCGCTACTGGGGGTCGATCACGACGAGCTGTCGCGGCTGGCGCTGTCGGCGCCGTCCGGCAGCGGCGGCCTGGTGATGGTGCCGTACTTCGAGGGCGAACGCACCCCCAACCGTCCCGACGCCACCGGCTCCGTTCACGGTCTGCGGCTGGCGAATTCGACGCCCGCGCACCTCGCTCGCGCGGCCGTCGAGGGGCTGCTGTGCGGCCTGGCAGAAGGCATCGACCACCTGATTGCCCAGGGCGTCACGGTGCGGCGCATCCTCCTGATCGGCGGCGGTGCCCGCTCACAGGCGCTGTGTGAACTCGCGCCCGCAGTCTTCGGGGCGCCGGTGCTCGTGCCGCAGCCGGCGGAGTACGTCGCGATCGGCGCATGCCGTCAGGCGGCCTGGACCCTGGCCGGGACCCCGGAGCCGCCCCAGTGGAGCCAGACGTCCACCCGGCGCTTCGAGGCCGACCCGGCACCCGACGTGCGCGAGCGGTATAGGCGCTCCGCGCCCGTGCGCGGTTAACGAGTCTCTGGACTCCTTAACCGCGCACGGGTGGCTACGCCACCTTCACCAGCATCTTCCCGACGTTCGCGCCGCGCATGAGCTGCAGGAACGCGTCGACCGAGTTCTCGATGCCGTCGACGACGGTCTCGTCGTGCACCACGTCGCCGGACGCGAGCCACGGTCCCATCTTGGCGGCGAACTCGGGGAACACGTGGGTGTAGTTACCGAGCGTGAAGCCCTCGAGCGTGAGCCCGCGGCTGATGATGTTCACCATGTTGTCCGGGCCGGGCGTGCGCTCGGTGGCGTTGTACGCCGCGATCGCGCCGCACAGTGCGGCCCGCCCGCCGGGGCGCATGACGTCGAGGGCGGCCTCGAGGTGGTCGCCGCCGACGTTGTCGAAGTAGACGTCGATGCCGTCGCCGGCGAGTCCGCGAAGCTGCTCGCGCACGGGCGCCTGCTTGTAGTCGAAGGCGGCGTCGTATCCGTAGCGGTCGGTCAGCAGCGCGACCTTCTCCGCGGACCCGGCGGATCCGATGACCCGGGATGCGCCCTCGAGTCGCGCGATCTGCCCGGCGGCGGTCCCCACCGCACCGGCTGCCCCGGAGACGAACACGGCGTCGCCGGCCTTCAGGTGGGCGATGTGAACGAGGCCGACGTAGGCGGTGAGCCCGGTCAGGCCGAGAATCCCGAGGTAGGCCGAGATCGGCACTCCCGGAATCTCTTCGACGACCCGGAACGCGGAGGCGTCACCCTGTGCGACGTCGCGCCACCCGAGGTCGTGGACGACCACCGAGCCGACCGGATGGGTGGCGGCGGTGGATTCGACGACGCGACCGACGGCCCCGCCGGTCATCGTCTCGCCCAGCACGAACGGCGGGATGTACGACTTCACGTCGTTCATCCGGCCGCGCATGTAGGGGTCGACCGAGACGAACTCGTTGTGCACGCGCACCTGCTCGGGCCCGAGTGCGGGCAACTCGACGGAGGCGGTGCGGAAGTCGTCCTGGGTGGGCCAGCCCACCGGCCGGTTGATCAGTTGAATCTGGGTGCTCGACGGCATGGTGTTCCTTTCGATACTTCTGAGGTCACAGCGCCAGTCCGAGCGCGAGGAGGATGACGGCGAGCAGCGGCAGCGCCCCCTGGATGATCGCCGCGCGCGCCTTGTCGGGTGACGACAGCAGGAGTACGAGCGCCGCGAGCAGCATGGATCCCGCGCCGGCGAAGATGAGGGCCGAACCGACGGCGGTGGCGCCGATGATCACGGCGACGATGCCGACTGCCGTCACGATCGCGAGGAAGAGGTTGTAGAAGCCCTGATTGAAGGCCAGCTCCCTGGTGGCGGCGGCCTCTTCGGCGCTGGTCCCGAACGTCGCGCGGGTGCGCGGCGCGGTCCAGAGGACGGACTCGAGCACGAAAATGTACACGTGGAGCGCACTGGCGAGTGCGGCAAGAACAAGACCCGCGGCAACCATACGAAACCCCTCCTCGTTCTGAACTGACCATTTCAATATATACTGAAATGGTCGTTTCACAACCATGAGTGAGGATCGTCATGCCGCGCACGCAGGACTTCGACACGGCCGAGGTGGTCGGCCGCGCCCGCGACCTGTTCTGGGACAAGGGCTTCGAAGCCACGTCGATACCTGACCTCGAGCGCGTCACCGGTTTGAATCGGTCGAGCCTCTACAACGCCTTCACCAGCAAACGCGGACTCTACGACGCCGCAGTACACGACTACCTGGACCGGGTGGTGCGCCCCCGGCTCCGCATCCTGACCGACGAGCCGACCCGCCCCGACGCCGCCTCGCGCTACTACCGCAGCCTCGCCGGCGCCCTCGCCTCCCTCCCCGACGAAACCCCCGGACGCGGCTGCCTGCTGCTCAACAGTGCCGCGGGTTTCGCCGCACACGACGACGCGCAACGGTCCGTCGTCGACAGCTACCAGCGCGAACTGTCCGGGGCGCTCACCCATGCACTCCGGGCCCACGACCCCGATGCCTCGGCCGCCACCCTGCAGCACCGGGCCCGGCTCCTGACGTCACTATCCGTCAGCGCCCTCCTGCTGTCGCGGGTCGACCGCGACGAGGCCGTCGCGGTCGCGAACGCCGCCGTCGAACAGCTCGAGGAATGGCGCCCCTCCCATAGGTGAGTGGCAAAGAGTGCCCCGGCACGCTTTGCCACTCACCTACGGGTCACGGTCGCGCGCCGCGGCGTCGAGCGCGGCGACCTCACCGGGCGGCGGGCTCCGGTGGCAGCAGGAGATCGAGCGACCGAGCGAGGGCCTCGTCGAGGTCGACGCCCGGGTCGGTGAGCCAGAACTCGTGCGCGGCGTGAACCGCCGCCACCACCGCGTACCCGACCGCTGTCGGGAACAGTCCGGTCGCCGGCTCCCCCGATCGGATGCCGGCGAACTCGGTGGCCGCAGCACGCCACGCGGCGTGCCGGGCCGCGGCGTGCACCTGCACCGCGGGGACACTGAGCACCAACTGAGCGCGGTGCCGCGCCCACTCGTGCTGGTCTTCGGGAACGTGCAGGGCCCCGATCACCGCGCGTGTGACGACCGTCCGGTACGGCTCGGCCGGCAGACCGGCCGAGAGTTGTTCGCACAGCCGGGCCAGTTCGGCGTCCGACTCGACCCAGAGGACATCGGCCTTGGACGGGAAATAGCGGAAGAAGGTGCGGCGGCTGATGCCGACCTCCGCGGCGATGTCGTCGACGCTCGTCTGCTCGAACCCATGGGTGAGGAACAGCCGCTGCGCCACCGCTGCCAGCTCGTGCGCACTGGTCGCCGCGGGACGCCCACCGCGGTCGGAGGGTGCGGGGGTTCGGTCGCCGGTCCTGGTCACGCGTCGATGATCTCAAAGGCCGAGTGCCCGGCGGACGACTTCCCAACCGAATCACCCGATTCGCTACGTTTTGTCACCGCATGACATAACCTGCTCGATACGACGCGACGCCGCTCGAATCGGCGCCGCATGTGCCGGAAGGTCAACTGTCATGGGACAACTCGAGAATCAGGTCGCATTCATCACAGGCGCCGCCCGCGGCCAGGGCCGCAGTCACGCATTGCTCCTCGCCCGGGAAGGCGCGGACATCATCGCGGTGGACGTCTGCCGCCCGGTGGAGACCGTGCCGTATGCAACGGCCACCCCGGACGATCTCGCCGAGACCGCGCGCCAGGTCAAGGCCCTCGGCCGCCGGATCGTGACCGCCGAAGTCGACGTCCGGGACCTCGCCGCGCTCACGTCGGCCGTCGACGACGGGGTCGCTCAACTCGGCCGCCTCGACATCGTGCTCGCCAACGCCGGAATCTCGGTACCCGCGCCCACGCTGGAAATGTCCGAACAGACATGGTCGACGATGATCGACGTCAATCTCACCGGCGTCTGGAAGACCTGTGTTGCCGCGGTACCCCACATCATTGCCGGCGGACGCGGCGGTTCGGTGGTGATCACCAGTTCCCTCGCGGCCCTCAAAGCCAACGCGAACACCGCGCACTACTCGGCCGCCAAGGCGGGCCTGATCGGATTCATGCGCGTGCTCGCGCAGGAACTCGCCCCGCAGAGCATCCGGGTCAACACCATTCATCCCACCACGGTGGCGACGGACATGATCCTCAACGAGCCCACCTACCAGCTCTTCCGACCGGATCTCGGGCACCCCACGCGTGCCGACTTCGAGGAAGCGGCGCTCACACTCAACGCGCTTCCCGTCCCCGCACTGGAGTCGATCGACATCTCGAATGCGGTGCTGTACCTGGTCGGTGACGCCGGCCGGTACATCACCGGCACCACGCACACCGTCGACGCCGGCGGACAACTCTGACAGCAGCGAGAACGTTCCATCAATCAGGAGGTAATCATGGGAATGCTGGACGGAAAGGTCGCATTCATCACCGGTGGAGCACGCGGCCAGGGGCGCGCGCACGCGGTGACCTCGGCGCGCGAGGGCGCGGACGTCGTGGTCATCGACATCGCCGCCCAGATGGGCACCGTGCCGTACAAGATGGCGGACGGATCCGACCTCGCCGAGACCGTTGCACAGGTCGAGGCCCTCGGGCGCCGGGCGCTGTCTTTCGAGGTCGACGTGCGGTCGCAGTCTTCACTCGACGACGCAGTCACCCAAACCATCTCGACGTTCGGAAAGATCGACATCCTGATCGCCAATGCGGGCATCTGGACGCAGGCACCGTTCTGGGAGCTCAGCGAGGACGACTGGGAAGAGATGATGGGCGTCAACCTGACCGGCGTGTGGAAGTCCGCGAAAGCCGTGGCACCACACATGATCGAGCGTCAAAGCGGGTCCATCGTCATCACGTCCTCGGTCAACGGACTGGAGCCGGGCATGAACTACGCGCACTACGTCACGGCCAAGCACGGCGTGATCGGATTGATGAAGAACATTGCGCTCGAGCTGGCGCCGTACGGGATCCGGTGCAACTCGATCAACCCGGGAGCGATCAAGACGCCGATGACCGACCACCAGGGCGCCTGGGACATGTTCGCCGGCCACGAGGGCGGGACCGAGGCCGACATGATCGAGGGCGGCTATCACTTCCACGCCCTCAAGGGCACGACATTCATGCCGCCGCAGGTCATCGCGGACACTGCCCTCTACCTGAACTCCGACCTCGCGGCGTCGGTGACAGGCGTGACCATCCCCGTCGACGCCGGCCACCTACTGCTGACCGGCTCGAATCCCGCACCCGTCACGTAGGCGAGCAGGATGATGGGAACCGGCATGCCGGCCTGACGGACTGAAGGTTCCCATCGCCCTCGGGCAGCCGCTCACGAAACCGGTGGACACGGACCGGCTGATGATCCGCGACCCTCCGGGCCCTACCCCGCCGGGTGCGTCACCGTGTGAGCGATTGCGAGCATTCCCTCGATATCCGTGAACTTGACTCGCGGGCGGCCATACTCGCGCCCCTGCGACCTCTCCTCCGCGTCGATCGCCAGCCAACCTTGCCGGTCGACGACCTCGGGTTGGCGTGCCGAAACCAACGCAGCGAGAGCAGCCCGGTCGTTTCCGGACTTCGCCTGTTGCAGCCGTCCTGCAGCCAGATCCTCGATCAACGCGGCGACGGTATTCTGTGCGCACTGCTTGTTGGTGCCGATCACACCGGAGGGCCCACGTTTGACCCATCCAGCGGTGTACACGCCCGGAATCGACGTCCCGGTAGCGGGATCGACCACCCTGCCATCGACGTTGGGAATCCTTCCGAGCCGGCTGTCGAAGGGCACGTCCGGTACGGCCGTGCCGCGGTAGCCGATCGACCTCAGCACCAGACCGGCCTCGACAGTTTCGAGTCGGTCGGTCGGTCGGGCCTCGAGTGTGCCGCTTCCGTTTCGGATCAGTTCGTTGCGAACGATCTCGACTCCTTCGACACGATCGAGCCCGAGAATCCGCGTGGGTGAGGTGAGATAGCGCAGCACGATGCGCTTGCGCCCAGGGTCTGGCGCGCGGGTGGCGAACTCTGCGGCGACCCGGCTCTTGAGAGTCGTCGAGAACGGGCCGTCGACACCCTCGCCGCCGCCGAGGCCGAGTTCGGACGGATCGACGACTACGTCGACGCCAGGGACGCGTCCGAGTGCAAGGAGCTCCGGGGTGGTGTAGGCCGCCTGGGCGGCTCCCCGCCTTCCGAGCACGACTACTTCACGTATTCCACTGTTTCGCAGCGCCTTCAAGGCGTTATCGGCAATGTCGGTTCGAGCGAGATCATCCGGGTTCGAGACGAGTATCCGGGCGACGTCGAGGGCGACGTTGCCGTTGCCGACGACGACAGCACGTTCTCCACTGAGATCGAACGTTCGGTGCGCGTAGTCCGGGTGGCTGTTGTACCAGGCGACGAACTCTGTGGCGGCGACGCTGCCGGCCAGTTCTTCTCCGGGGATGTCGAGTGTACGGTCGTCGAGAGCGCCGACGGCGTAGATCACCGCGTGATGGTGGTCGAGCAGTTCGTCGTGGGTGAGGTGCCGGCCGATCTCTACGTTGAGGTGGAACCGGAATCCCGGCTTCGCCGAGACCTTGCGGAATACCTCGGAGATTTCCTTGGTCCGGACGTGATCGGGAGCAACGCCGGCGCGGACGAGTCCCCACGGTGTCGGAAGGCGGTCGAACATTTCGATCTCGAGCGAGCCGCTCGGTATCCGAGCGAGCAGTTCGGCAGCGGTGTATGCCCCGGCGGGGCCGGAGCCCACTATTGCCACTCGCAGCGGAGTCTCCTGCCGGGGCAGGTGGACGGAGGACACCGGAACGAATGCGAGTCCCTCTGAATCGAGTGGATGATTGTGGAAGTACTCGGCATTCATGTCCCGGTATCGGGCGTACTCGTCCGGAAGGTCGTCCTCGTGGTAGATGGCATCGACCGGGCACGCATCCGTACATGCGCCGCAGTCGATACATGCCTGCGGATCGATGTACAGCATCTCGGTGGTCCGGAACTCCGGGTCGTCGGGCGTCGGGCGTATGCAGTTGACCGGGCACACCACGACGCAGGAAGCGTCGTTGCAGCAGGACTGGGTTACGACGAAAGACACGAGAACTCCTTGGACGTCAACGGGCGGATCAGATGAGCCGCGTGGCGAACCGAGATGCGATGGACGTTGCTGCATCCCGCATCACGTCGTTGACCGACACGAACGCCAGGCCGTGCCGACGACCGAACTCGATGCTCTCCGCTTCGCTCGCCATGGCGGTCTCGTTGCTCGGGGAAACCAGCTCGCACAGGGCTCCCACTGGTCGAACTCCGGCCACGCGCATGATCCGCACGACCGCATCGGCGAGACCGGCGCCGGTTCCACGAGCGATGACCGGGGCGACGTGTCCCGGCCTCGACAAGGCCGCAGGCCCCGTGGCCGGGTCGGCGATGGTCCTGATCGTGCGTGCCCGGTCCGTTGCGGAGATTCCCGTTCCGATGCCGTCCACGGCGTCCACGGTCACCGCCAGGTCAGGGCAGCCAGTGGATTCGGGTAGCGCCCACATCGGTGGAAGCTGCATCCGCACACACTCGTCCTCGGTCACGGTCACCTTCACGAAGCCCGACGTGTGCCGGATCATGAATGCGAGGGCCGCGGTGGTGGCAAACTCTGCTGCGAGTACCAGATTCGCCTCACCGGACGCGGGATCGAACAGGACGACCGTTCTTCCAGCAGAGACAGCCGCGGCAGCCGTGCCCAAGCGGGCCGTCGACGTCGGTTCGCAGACGACGGCGGATCTGTGACGTCGTTCCACGGTCGTCATCACGCCTCCTGCCTCGACGTTCCGTTCGCCGGTGTCTTCTTCGCCGCGAACGCGGCTACGGCATTACGGAAACCGTCGGTGGTCGTCAGCCGAATCTGACCTTCGCGTTCGCGGGCGAACGCGTTGCCCAGTTCGCCCAGCGTTGCCTCGTTGATTGCGGTTTTCGTCTCGATCAGCGCCTCGGGAGAACGGCGGCTCAGACCGGTGAGCAGCGCGTCGAGTTCCGCCTCGAATACGTCCGTGTCAAATGTCGCGGCCACCAGGCCCAGTCCTGCTGCGTCGGTCGCGCTCACCTTCTCCCCGAGTAACGACATCCGCAGCGCTACAGGCCGCCCGACGGCCGCCGCTACCAGCGCGGTGGCGCCACCGTCCGGCATCAATCCGATGGAGGTGAACGGCATCGAGAAGAACGCGTCGGAACGCGCCACTGTCAGGTCGGCGGCAAGTGCGATTGCCACGCCGACACCTACCGCCGGACCCCGTACCGCAGCGACGACGGGGCATGGCACCCGCCGGATCGAGTCGATGCAGCGTGACGCCGCGTCGGCGGTGGACGCGGTGTTCTCCACCGACAGGGGGTCCTCGACATCGAGATCTCCACCCGCACAGAAAGCTCGTCCGGAACCGGAGACAACGATGACCCGCACGCCGGGATCCTCCCCTGCGCGTCGAACCGCGTCCGTCAATCGGTCCAGTGTCGCCTTGTCGACTGCATTCATCCGTTCGGGACGGTTGATCACGATGTGCCGTACCGGGCCGGCGTCGACGATATCGACGGTCATGACAGTTCCTTCGTGAGAAATCTGGCGATCTCGTCGACCCCGTCTCGAGCCTGGGGTAGGAAATCGGTGAACAGCGTCCACGCGTGACACGTGTTCGGGTACACCGACAGCGTGCTCGCGCCCCCGGCGTTCCGAATCGAGTCGTGCATGCGGACCGCGTCGTCGAGAAGGATCTCGCTGTCGCTGGCCAGCAACAGGATCGGTGGCAGATTCGTGAGGTCCGCGAAGACCGGTGAGGCGAGCGGAGTGTCGCGGTCGTTCTCGCGGAGGTATGTCGCCGCGAGCATGGCCAACGAGCGTTTCGTGATCACCGGGTCCGTATCGCCGTTGCTCGCGACACTCGCGCCCGATGCCGTGAAATCGGCGAGCGGAGACACCGCCACGGCGGCCGCGGGCAGAGTGACGCCGCGGTTCCGGGCATCGACAAGGACGGACATCGTCAGGCCGCCGCCGGCGGAATCCCCACCGACGGCCGTCCGTTCGGGCCCGTACTCGGCGACGAGGGCGTCCACCACCGCGGCGGCGTCCTCGAGCGCGGCGGGAAACCGATGTTCCGGAGCGAGCCGATAGCCGGGCAGGACCACCACGGAGCCGAGCGCCCGTGACAGGGCTGCTGCGGCGTGGCGGTATCCGTGCGGACTCCCCATGACGTAGCCGCCGCCGTGAAACCACACGAGCACGTTGTCGTCGATCGCGGGTCCGGCCGCGACGCGCAACGCTTCGACACCGCCGACGACGATGTCGTCGACCGAAACATCCTCGGAAAGCGTGGATTCCAGCATCATCTCGTCGAGGTTGCGACGGAGCTGTCCGAGCGAGAGCCGACCGTCCCCGAACACGGCGGCGAAGGAGTTCCGGGCTCGTTCCAACGCTGCGTCGACATCGACGGCCCGGTCGCAGGATTCGGTGTGTGTCATCGGTGCGTCCTGCCGGTGGTCGTGGGCGTCCTGCCGGTGGTCGTGGGCGTCCTGCCGGTGGTCGTGGGCGTCGGCGGGAGCGCCGCGTGGGTTCCGAAGACCCGGCCGTGGTACGTCAGTGGCGGGATGGTTTCGCTCGCGATGTCGACTACTCGGCCGAACACGACGGTATGGTCGGCCACGTCGAGGGTTTCCATCACCACTGCGGCGACCCAGTGCGGGACATCGGCGATGCGCGGCACGCCCCGGTCCATACGCCACGACACGTCCTGGAATTTCTCCGGGCCCTTGCGCGCGAACTGGCCGGCGAGCGCCGACTGCGCGCTGCCGAGGACGTTCATCCCGAAGGTGCCCGATTCGAGGACGAGCCCCAGCAGGTCCGATCCTCGATCCAGGGAGACCAGCACCGACGGGGGTGCCATCGACAACGACGCGAAGGCACTCACGGTTGAGCCGTGGGGTCGCTCGCCGTCCATCGCCGTCACGACGGCGACGGGCGTGCACACCGCGGCCATGGCGTCGCGGAACCGCGCCGCCAGCTCATCGAGTTGTTGTTCGGGCATGTCGGATGCCTTTCGTGCGTGGTGGTGCCCGGCGGAGGGGCTGGAACGCGGGCGCCGCCGCCGGTGCGGCGCCCGCGGGTCTGTCAGGTGCGAGCCGTCAGAGCCCGAGATTCTTGCGAAGGAAGGACCCGGCCTCGTCCGCCGCCTGGATACCCTCGGGCAGGATCGACGAGAACAGCGGCCACACGTGGACCATGTCGTCGTACGTGGACACGGTCGCCGACCCACCGCGCTCGACGATCGCCGCCGCTGCCCGGCGGGAGTCGTCGAGGAGCACCTCGCCGGAACCGACCAGGAACAGCGCGGGCGGGAGGTCGCGCAGATCCGCGAAGAGCGGCGATGCCAGCGGATCCTCCGGGTCGTGGCCCTGCAGGTAGGCGTCGCCGACGTTGCCGATCGACCCGCGCGAGACCGCGATGTCCTTGCCGTCGAACTCGTCGATGCTGTCGCCGCTCGCGGTGAGATCGAGGAGTGGGGAGATGAATACTGCCGCTGCTGGTAGTGATTCGCCCTTGTCGCGGACCGCGGTGAGAGCGGAGAGTCCCAGGCCGCCGCCGGCCGAGTCGCCACCGACCGCGACGTTACCCGCGCCGTATTCCGAGACGAGTGCGGACACCACGGCGGCACCGTCGTCGGCGGCGGCCGGGAACGGGTTCTCCGGCGCACGCCGGTAGTCGGGCAGAACGACGGTCACGCCGGATGCGCGCGAAAGGGTGTGTCCGAGTTCCTGGAAACCCCGTGCGCTGCCCATGATGTAGCCGCCGCCATGGAACCACACGAGCACCTTGTCCTGCGCGGCTCCGTCGGCTGCGACGAACAGGACGGGGACACCGCCGACCTCGCCTTCGACCGACTCGACTCCCTCGGGGAGAGCGAACTGCAGAAACAGTCGGTCGTATGCATTGCGCAGATCATCCACCGTTGCCGTCGCCGGATCGGGGAAGCCTTCCAAATACATCTTCTCGACGCGTGCGAGTGCTTCGGTCCTGGCCATGGGGTCCTCCGAATCGAGTCCGAATCCCGACACCGCCTAGCGGTCGGGCTGTGAGCGATGTTACATAGTTACCACTAACTTAGGAAGACGTTTCCCTGCACTTTTTCCGATTCAGACGTAGATATGGTCATAACCGAGGTTCACGGTGATAGATTTCGACTCACCCGAGCTTCAGCTCGGCTCCGAGCCGGAACACATCGCGAGCGCAGATGCCCGCCCACGGCTCACGAATTGCTTCTGGCCCCCACGAGGACACCGCCACGACACCCGGCCAGATGCCACACCCCCCCGACCGGAGGACCCAGACCATGACCCTCATCTCGGACGACGGTTCGTCCCGCACAGACGAATCCGACGTTCGCCCCACGTCGCCCCTCGAGCGTGTACTGAACCCCTCGACCATCGCGATCGTCGGGTTGAGCGACAAGTCCGCGGTAGCGCCCTTCATCCGGCCGACACTCGACAGCGACGCAAAGGTGTTCTTCGTCCACCCGACGGCGCCCACCGTCCTCGGCATGCAGCCGTACCGCTCGATCACCGAGATTCCCGGCCCGATCGACTCCGTACTGTCGGTGATGTCTGCGGAACGGACGGTAACGCTGGCCGAGGAGTGTGCCGAACTCGACTGCGGAGGCCTCGTCGTGTACGCCGCCGGCTTCGCGGAACTCGGCGCGGACGGCGACGCCCTCCAGCTCCGCCTCGTCACCGCCGCGGAGCGCGGCGGCATGGCGGTCGTCGGCCCGAACAGCCTGGGCTACATCAGCGTTCCCCGCAGCCTGAACCTGACCGCGTCCGCAGACTACCGTCCCCCCGCGGGCGGGGTGTCCATCGTCTCCCACAGCGGCGCGATGATCGGTGGCGTCGCCGTCACCGCCGGCCTGCGGACCGGTGTGGGCATCTCACGCCTCATCTCGGCAGGAAACGAGGCGACCACCGACATCGCCGACTACGTAGAATTCCTCGCGACCGACCCGGACACCGCCGCGGTCGGCCTGATCGTCGAGGGCATTCGCCGGCCCGAAGAGTTCTTTCGAGCGGCCCGCCGCTGCATCGAGGCCGGAAAGCCGGTCGTTGCACTCAAACTCGCGCGCAACAGCCGCACCCAGCAGATGGCGGCATCGCACACCGGAGCGCTGGCCGGAAACGCCTGGGCCTACGACGTGGCATTCCGCCAGGCGGGGATCCAGCTCGCCCACGACATCGAGGAGCTCGTGGACCGGCTCTCGATCGTCGGCCAGCTCGACCCGGCGAAGTGGAACCCGGTCGAGAACATCGGAGTGGTCGCCGGCACCGGAGGGTTCGCGTCCCTGGCCTACGATCTGGCCGAGGCGGAGGGACTCACCCTCCCACCACTCGACGACCTCGCCGACTGGGTCCGGGCGACCATTCCGGGTATCACAGTCCCCAATCCCCTCGATACCACCGGATTCGGCGCGACCTTCTGGACGGACATCGTCGATCGGTACGTCGGATCGCCCGAACTCGACGCGGTCGTGTTCGTCAACATGTGGGGCGAGCGCGACGACTCCCCCATCTACCGCCGTCTCATCGACGACGTCGCCCAGGCGGCACGACGGTACGGAAAGCCCGTTGCGATCGCGGCCGGTGCAGGTCCGGTCGGCTCGTATGCGAAGGAGGTGATCGGCGCCGACGGAAGCGTCGCCCTCGGTTACGGACTGCGCGGGACCCTGCGCGGACTCCGCACGATGGGCACCTTCGTCCGCGGCCGCCGGAACCCCCGCCCGGAAGCCGTGCCCGTCGCGCCTCTCCCCCGACCGGCCGGACCCCTCCGGGACACCGGCGACGGCCGCCGGTTCCTCCCGTTCGTACAGGCTGTGGAGTTGCTGGATCGGTTCGGCATCCCGACCGCCCCGCACTGCACCGTCGGCGCAGGTGAGGAGGCCGAGCCGGACTTCGCCGGACCATACGCGGTGAAGCTCGCGGACGTACCACACCGCACGGAACTGGGTGCCGTCGTGCTGAACGTCGAACGCGAGGATCTCGACGACGCCGTCGCACGCATGCGAGCGATAGCGCAGCGCCACGGTGTCCCCGACGTCGTCGCCGTCCAGCCCATGACGGCCGCTCGAGGTGAACTGCTCGTCGGGATCGAGGGCCGCAGCGAACTCGGACCCATGGTGGTGCTGGGCATCGGCGGCATCCTCGTCGAAGTACTCGGACGAGTCGGCGGCCGCCCGGCACCGCTGACCCGGACCGACGCCGAGACGCTCATCGACGAGTTCCGCGACCTACGGCTGATGCACGGCTATCGGGGGTCCGCACCGTGGAACCTCGATCAGCTCACGGATCTACTGGTGGGATTCGGGAACCTGGCCGCAGCCTGCCACGGGTGGATCGAGTCGTTCGACGTCAATCCGCTCCTCGTCACGGACGACGGACTCGTCGCGGTCGATGCCCTCTGCATCGTGCGTGACGGAGGAGACACACCTCAGCCGCCCACTCTTTCCCTGGAAGGAAGTCATCTGTGACCACCGGAGCAAACCTCCGATGCGGCAGCGACGTTCGAACCCACGTCCAGGTGCGGGAGCGCTCCACCCGATTGGCGTCGGCACTCGCGGCTCTGGGTGTCGAACACGGCAACCGGTACGCGATCGTGATGCGCAACGAGATCGGCTTCGTCGAGGCGACGCTTGCCGGCGCCGCCAAGGTCGTTTCGACCCCGAGGAGCTCCTCCGAGTCGTCGAGGAACGCCGGATCGAACACGTCCGAGCCGTTCCCACGATGTTCGTCCGGTTGCTGAAGCTGCCGGAGCGGGTTCGTCAGGGCTACGACTTCTCGTCGCTGACCGCCGTCGTACATGCCGCCGTGCGAATCGTCGCCGCCGACGGTGGCGACGCAGCTATCGGGGAACACGGCGACATCTACCGCAGGCGCCGCACGGCGAAATGCGGGCCCGAGCGAATCGGGCCCGCATTTCTTTGTGCTACAGCAGGTTCGTCAGAACGCCGAGTCGTCCAGGGTCATCACCGAATCGTCCACCTCACCGGCTATTCGCCCCTCGGCCACCACCACGGGCAGAACGTTCCGGGCGAAGAACCGCGCAGCGGCTACCTTACCCTCGTAGAACGACCTGTCGGCCGCGGTGATGTCCGTGTCGAGCGCATGGAGGGCGATCACGGCGCTCCGCAACAGCAGCCACGCGACGAGGACATCGCCGAGCGTGTAGAGCAGCCGGGTCGCGTTGAGCCCGACCTTGTAGACGCTCTTCGCGTCGCCGCCGGCGACCTTCGGGTTCGACAGCACGAGATCGGCCGTCATCTTCGCGACGGTCGCCTCGACACTGCCGGCCGCCTCGCGTAGAAGGTCTCGTTCGAGCGCCAGATCCGTAGTCGCGGCCGGATCCTCGGCGAACGCCGCGATCTCGCCGACGAGGTGACCGAAGGCAGCCCCCTCGTTCTTGATGATTTTGCGGAAGAACAGGTCCTGCGCCTGGATCGCGGTTGTACCTTCGTAGACCGTGTCGATCTTGGCGTCGCGCACGTACTGCTCGAGGGGATAGTCCTGAAGGTATCCGGACCCTCCGAAGGTCTGAAGCGATTCGGTTCCCAGCACGATCCACGAACGTTCGGATCCGTATCCCTTGACGACCGGCAGAAGCAGATCGTTGACTGCCTCGGCGAGTGCCGTGTCGTCGCCTCCAGCGCTACCGATCGCGATCTCGTCCTGCCACGAGGCCGTGTACAGGACCAGGGATCGAAGCCCTTCGGCGTACGACTTCTGGGTCAGCAGCGACCTTCGGATGTCCGGGTGCCGGGTGATCGGGACCTTGGGAGCCAATCTGTCTGACGACCGGGTGAGATCGGATCCCTGGACGCGCACCTTGGCGTAATCGAGGGCGTTGAGATAACCGCTCGACAGTGTCGCGATGGCCTTGGACCCCACCATCATCCTGGCGTCCTCGATCACGTCGAACATCTGGCCGATGCCATCGTGGACGTCTCCGAGTAGCCAGCCACGCGCCGACTCGTTCTCGCCGAGGGTCATCTCACAGGTCGCCGAGACCTTCACGCCCATTTTCTTCTCGACGTTGGTGACGTAGACGCCGTTGCGCTCGCCGGTGTGCTCGCCGGTTTCGGGGTCGAAATGGTACTTGGGGACGAGGAAGAGGCTGAGGCCTTTGGAACCCGGCCCACCGGCACCCTCGACGCCCACGGGGCGGGCGAGAACGAGGTGGAGGATGTTGTCCGTCAGATCGTGCTCACCCGCGGTGATGAAGCGCTTGACGCCGATAATGTTCCAGGTTCCGTCGTCGTTGGGGATCGCCTTCGTCCGGCCTGCGCCGACATCCGAGCCCGCATCCGACTCGGTGAGCATCATGGTCGCGCCCCACTGCTTGTCCGCAGCGATCTCCGCGATCCTCTTGTCCCTTTCGGTGCCGTGTTTCCACACGACGCGGGTCGCCGTCGGGAATCCGACGTACGTCCACAGGGTCGGATTCGAGCCGAGGACGAACTCGCCGAGTGCCCAGTTCAGCGAACTCGGTGCGTGAGTGCCGCCCAGTTCGGGAAGCACACGCAGGCGCCACCATTCGGCATCCATCCACGTCTTGTATGTCGCCGCGTACGACGGCGGGACCGTGACGGTGTGCGTCGTGGGGTCGAAGACGGTCGGGCTGCGGTCGGAGTCTTCGAAGGACTCCGCGAGATCCTCGCGCGCGAGGCGATCGACCTCACGCAATGCGACCTTGGCGGTGTCCAGGTCGACGTCCTCGAACGGCTCGGTGCCGAGAACTCGGTCGCGTCCGAGCAGTTCGAAGAGGTTGAACTCCACATCCCGGAGATTGCTCTTGTAATGACCCATCGTGGGTGCCTCTCAGGCTTGTCGGCCTACCCCACGGCAGGCCGGAGACGCCGGGCGCACCCGAAGGCGCGACCGGCCCGGAATCAGTGTTCAGACCTCGGCCTGCGCATAGACCGGAAGGAGCACACCCGCTGCGTCCACGAGCATCTTCGGGTCGACCAGGAGGTGCTGGGTCGCCACGTGCATGTCGCGCACGAAACGGCCGAGCGTGCTGGTGCGGCCGATACTCTGGCTGCCGCCCCATCGGTGGGCGAACTCCACGATGTCACTGGTGACCTCGTGCACCCAGGACAGCATCTGCTGTACCCGGGCGACATGCTCGGGCGTCACGGGGTCACCGGCGTTGACGACGGCTTCGGCCGACCGGGTGACGTCGTAGACGTAGAGGCGGGCGGCCTGGAGGTTCGCTTCCTTGCGCGCGAAGTCGATCCGGAAAAAGTCGGCGTCGCCGACCGGGACGGTGTAGTTGGGACGCATCTTACCGGCGGTCACATTCGCCACCAGTTCGAGTGCACGCGTGGCGATTCCGAGTGCAATCGACGCGTGGGGTAGACCGCCGGCCAGCTCGTTGGTGAGCTTGTACATGGTCTCCGAACGAGTCGGCGTGCCACCGAAGGTCGGCGTGGTGTATTCGGCAGGCACGAACTTCTTGGAAACCGTGTAGTCGTGGCTGCCGGTGCCGGCGAGCCCCCACACATCCCAGTTGTTCTCGAATTCGACCTGATCCCTGGGCAGCAGAGCAATCCGAGCCTGCGGTTGTCCGTTCTCGCCGAGAATCGGGTTTCCCTGCTCGTCTGCCACATAGAAGCCCGCACCGATCCAGGTCGCATGGTCCGAGCCGCTCGCGAAGGAGTAGCCGCCGTTGATGATGTATCCGCCCTCGACTTGGACACCGGGGTGCCGCGGGAGCAGTTGACCCGCCACGATGAACTTCTCGTCCCTGCTCAACAGCTCCTCGACCACCTCGGACGCAAGGTAGCCGATCACACCGGCCGTGCCCCATTCACTGGCCATCCACGCCCATCCGGTCGACGCGTCGGACTTCGCGACCTCCTCGAACACCCGCATACCCTCGCTGGGAAGCAGACCACCGCCCCCGAGTTCCTCAGGGATCAGCATTCCGTGCAGGCCCAGTTCGACGAGCGCGTCGGCGACCGGCTTCGTGATCGTCCGATCGCTCTCGATGGCGGCGGCCTCTTCCCTGATCAGCGATGCAATCGAGCGGGCTCGCTGCAGATAGTCGGCCTCCCTGGCGCTGTCGGCGATTGCCTCGTGGGTGAGCGTCTCGGTCATGTTCATGCCTTTCGTGCGGATGTCCATCCGGAGGCGTGACCAACATTCGACTGTGTCTCACGCACCCGGTCTTCAAAGTCCCTACGGCGCTTCCGAAGCCACTCACGGAGCATTCCGGTGTGAGTAAGGTAACATAGTTACCATTAATGTCAATGTCTAATTATGCAGGTCGTGGTCATTAATCTCCTCAGTCCAGCTGCAATCAACACTTACTTGGTCAATCCGGCCCCGATGGGCGGCATTGCCCGCCCGGTCCCAATCCCTGAGCACCATGCACTCCGCCGCCCGGGCCCCGCACAACCTCGATCCCGCCTCATGGGCATAGCGACGACTAACTACGGTTCATATAGCTACAGTTCATAATCCATTGACCAAGACACACAACCATAGTTAGCATTAACCTACGGCCGATTACACGCCTCGACTTCGAACTGCGGTCCCACGAGAGCCGTGCGGCCGAAGATCCGAAGACCTCTATCGCAGCAGGGTGCTGCAAGTTGCGGAAGGCAGGAACAACATGCGCATCGGCACCATCCTGGGCCACGGACGCCCGTTCCATGAATTAGCCTCGGAAACAGCCGATTACGAATCCGCTGGGCTGGACTCCGCCACCCTCGGCGAAGCGTACTCCTTCGATGCGGTGAGCCAACTCGGCTTCCTTGCTGCTCGGACCTCACGAATCGAACTCGCCACCGGCATCCTCGCTCTCGATGCCCGAACTCCGGCTACTCTCGCCATGACAGCCGCCGGACTCGACTACGTATCCGAGGGGCGCTTTCGCCTCGGGATCGGCGCATCCGGCCCGCAGGTGGTCGAGGGATTCCACGGCGCACCCTTCGGCCACGCCGTGGGCAAGACACGGGAGACGGTCGAAATCTGCCGCACAGTATGGCACCGCGACCCTCTACGCCACGAAGGGCGCCACTATCACATACCCCTCCCGGCGAACGAGGGCACCGGCCTCGGAAAGCCACTCAAGTTGATCAATCATCCTCTGCGTCCCGATATTCCGATATCGATCGCCGCACTCGGCGACAAGATGGTCGAGCTGACCGCCGAGCTCGCACAGGGTTGGGAGCCCATCTTCTTCCACCCGGAGAAGATGAACGAGGTGTGGGGCGAGGCGCTGCAGCGCGGCAAAGCCAAACGCGACGACGCCCTCGGCGAGCTGAACATCATCGTTCGGCTCCCGTTCGCGGTCGTCGAGGATCCTGCGCCCTGGCTCGACCGCGCGCGACCTCAGCTGGCGCTCTACATCGGCGGCATGGGATCGCGGGATCGGAACTTCTACAACACGCTGGCGTGCCGTTACGGATTCACCGAAGAGGCGGCAAGAATCCAGGAGCTGTTCCTGTCCGGCCGCCATGCCGAAGCCGCGGCCGCGGTTCCCGACGAACTCGTGCGTGCGACGTCCCTGATCGGTCCGGCCTCCTATATCTCGGAGCGCATTGCAATGCTCGACGAACTCGGCGTCGGACTCCTCAACGTCGCTCCGATGGCGGCCACGCACACGGAGCGACTCGCCGCGATCGAAACCCTCCGCTCCCTGATCGATTGAACCCGTCTACCTCACTCCCGAAGGAGAGACCGTGAGCCCCGCCGTCACGCCGAACCCGAACCCGAACCTCGACCGTGCCACCGTGCACGCAGCCGTCACTGCAGGTAACATTCCGTGCCTGCTCCCCGTCCTCTATCAGCTGACCGGCGAGGAGAAGTGGCTTTCTCCGCCGTACGTTCCTGCCCTCACCCGTGGATTCGAGGAACTGAACGACGGCGGCCTCGATCCCGCGATCCAGGCGGAGATCCACGAGGCTGCCACCGACGCCGTCCTTGACTGGTGCAACGGCAAGCCGATCACACATCCCGCGCCGACCGGTACCGAACTCATCCGGTTGATGAGTACGGTCATGGGCGAACCGATCTCCGAGGTCTACGCCCCGATGATAGCCGAACAGCTCGGCTTCACTCCCTTCGCGCCGGCCGACGTCAGTGAGAAAATCCATACTGCCAGATCGGATTTCGGGGTCGCGATCGTCGGAGCGGGCGTATCTGGCCTGACCTGTGCGATCAACCTCGAGAAGTCCGGCATTCCCTACACCGTCCTCGAACGCAACAACCACATCGGAGGCACGTGGTGGGAGAACCGGTACCCCGGAGCGCGCGTCGACATTCCCAGCGATCTGTATTCGTTCTCCTTCCGCCCGAAGAACTGGTCCGAGTACTTCGCCCGACGCAACGAGATCTTCGACTACGTTGCCGACGTCGCACGCGAACACGGAATCACGGACCGGATCCGGCTCGGCCACTCGGTCGACACGGCGGTGTGGAACGTGGCCGAGCAACTGTGGGTGCTGTCGGTCACCGGGCCCGACGGTGCGCAGCAGGAGCTACGCGCCACCGCGTTGGTGACCGCGGCAGGGCTGCACAGCACTCCCAACGTCCCCGACTTCCCGGGCGCCTCGGAGTTCCGTGGCGAGATCGTCCACTCGGCACAGTGGCCCGAGAACCTCGATCTGACCGGCAAGAGGGTCGCGGTCGTCGGTAACGGCGCGAGCGCCATGCAGCTTGTGGTGGCGATCGCCGATCAGGTCGAGAACATGGTCGTCCTGCAGCGCCAGCCGCAGTGGATCGCACCCAACGAACACTACTTCCAGAAGTCGGATGCCACCAAGCACTGGCTGTACGACAACATTCCGTTCTACCGCGGCTGGTACCGCTTCCGTCTGTACTGGCTCTACACGGAACGGACGTTCGCCGCCCTTCCCGTCGATCCGCGCCGCGAGGAGAAGGGCAAGCTCGTCAGCTCCCTCAACGACGCATACCGCGCGTACTTCACCGCGTACCTCGAACAGCAACTCGACGGTGACGAGGATCTGCAACGCCGGACCCTTCCCGACTATCCGCCGTTCGGCAAGCGGCTCCTCATCGACAACGGCTGGTTCACCACGCTCCGTCGGCCCAACGTGGAACTTCTGACCGACAGGGTCGAGCGGCTGACGCCGCAGGGGATCGTCACCGCGGACGGCGAGACGCGCGAAATCGACGTGCTCATCCTGTGCACCGGGTTCCAGCAGCAGCGCTTCCTGTTCCCGATGGAGATCCGTGGACGTGAGGGAATATCCCTGCGAGAGATGTGGGAGGACGACAACGGGCGCGCGTATCTGGGCATCACGACCCCGGGGTTCCCGAATCTGTTCTTCTTGTACGGCCCCAACACGAATCCGCCCGGCGGCAGCTACATCACCATCGCCGAAGCGCAGGTGCGGTACGTCGTCGAATCGATCAGCCGACTCGTCACCGACGATCTCGCGTCGCTCGAATGCAAGCCGGAGCCGTACGAGCGCTACAACAACGAGCTCGACGACGCCAACGCCGCCATGGTCTACGCCATGGAGGGGGTCAGCAGCTACTACCGCAACTCCAGCGGACGAGTGGTCACCAACTCCCCGTGGCCGGTGCCCGAGTACTGGGCCCGCACGGCCGGACCCGAGCCGGCGGACTTCACCGCGACGAAGCGCCACAACGCATGACCGTGCGCGGTTTCGGTAGCGGCTGCTACCGAAACCGCGCACGGTCGGCGGGTCAGTCCGGCAGGCCGCCGCGCAGCGCGGTCGAGATCTGCTCCCGGACATCGATGTCGGAGAATCGTGCTACCGCCGATACGATGTCGCTCACCTGCGTGCCGCTCCGGTAGGTCTCGGCGAGCACCTCCGAGATGTCGCGACGGCGGCGGCGCAGTGCTGAGACGTCGCCGCTGCCGTCCTCGACGGGCGCGAGCCCGAGCTTTCCAGCCAACTCCTCGGTACGCTCGCAGCTTTGTCGGAGCCCCGCCGGATCCCACGAGACTCGCGGGGCGAGGTTGTCGAGCTGTTCGATCACCCCCGCGAGCTCGAGCCCGGCTGTGCCCTCGGTGACACTCGTCGCCACGCGGTGCGCGAGCGTTTCCCTGATCGTGTGGAGGACCTGGGTCAAGTCGGTGGAGTAGACGGTCATGTCAGTGTCCCCATTCCCTGTCGCGCAACATCGTCCCCAGCCACCCGATGCTGTAGTAGACGCTGTGCGCCATGTTCGCGTATCGCAGTTCGTCACGCTCGCCGCGGGAGTAGATGTCGACGGCCTGTAGGCAGCCGACCGCCGTTTTCGTCAGTGACTGGACTGCCCACCAGGTGAGCGCGTCCCGGTCCGGCTGCCAGCCACCCGCCGCCTCGTATTCGTCGAGGAACGGTTCGAGTTCGATGAGCTTGCACAGCAACGGCGAACGACCCCGCGAGGTGCGCTGTGCGAACCATGCGATGTCGGCGGTCGGGTCGGAGAAGTGCGCGGTCTCCCAGTCGAGGACGCCGGTGACGGTGTCGCCGGAGATCACGAGGTTACCGATGCGGAAGTCGTTGTGGACGAGTGCGACCCGTCCCGAGACCGCGCCCCGGCGATGGTCGAGCCATGCGAACGCGAGGTCCAGCACCGGAATCGGAATGTCGACGATCTCCCGGTACACCTTCTCCCACTTGTCGTTCTCCAGCTTGCCGGTGTGGGCCGGGTCCGGGACCGGGCCCAGGGCGGACAGCTTCATGGCGTGCGGATCGGCGCCGTGCAGTCGCGCCATCTCACGTGCCACGTCCAGCCCGAGCCGATGCCGCGTGTCCGCGTCGGGGACGATCCGCGACACCGTGCCCGGCATCGGAATCTGTCCCTCGACCTTCTCCATGACGAACCAGCCGCGGCCGGCGTCTGCGGGCACGGCGTGCGTGATCACTTTCGGGACCCGCATCCCGATCGACGCGGCCGTGTCGAGCAGCGCGACCTCGCGTGCGACGTCGTAGTCGCCGACGATGCCGCTGATCGGCTGCCGTTTGACGGCGTAGGTCGCGCTCGAACGTCCGCCCCTGGAAATCCATTCGGCGGTGACGAGGTAGGTCTCCCACGAGTTGCCCTCGCCGCGGCGGTCGACGTCGGTGAGTGTCAGCGAGCCGTGCGCGCCCAGTGCACGATCGAGGCCGACGGTGAGTTCGTCGAGGAAATCGCCGCTCGTCCGAGTCGGGTCGGTGTCCGTCTGCGTTGCGTTCATCAGAAGATCGCCGCCTTCGCTCCGCCGCCGTCGACGACGAGGCGCTGACCGGTCACGTATCCCGAGTCGGGACAAACGAGGAACG
The DNA here is from genome assembly GCF_029269925.1 of Rhodococcus sp. T2V. NCBI lineage: Bacteria > Bacillati > Actinomycetota > Actinomycetes > Mycobacteriales > Nocardiaceae > Rhodococcus > Rhodococcus sp. T2V. Next base: position 42,434 of record NZ_JARJBD010000032.1, on the reverse strand, counting down.
CGACCGCACCCGCCACGTCCTCCGGGCGGCACACGCGCCCGAAAGGCGAAGACGCGTCGAGATCACCGATATCGGATCCGCGTGACGCGGACACGAGGCGCCGTCCCATGTCGGTCGCGACGAGACCGGGGGCGACGATGTTCGCGTGGATCCCGTGAGCACGTTCCTCCTGGGCGAGGGTGCGAACGCAGATTTCCATCGCCGACTTCGCCATCGTGTACGGTGCCGAGTTCGGAGGGGTGGACATCGTCGTGTTGCTCGACATCATCACGATGTCGCCGCGCCCTCCCGGCGCCGATGCGACCTTGCGCATCCCCGGCAAGATCAGCTGGATCAGCCGGATCGGCCCGAGCGCATGGACGTTCAGCAGCGATTCGAATTCCTCGCGCGGCGTCGTGGCCACGTCCAGTCCCCGGCTCGCCGATCCGGCGTTGTTGACGAGCAGGTCGACGGCACCGAGGTCGGCACCGATCGACTCGACCATCGCCTCGACCGCCACCGCGTCGTCGATGGAGGCCTGATAGGCCCGGGCCGTTCCGCCGGCGCCGACGATCTCGGCGACGACGTCGTCCGCGGCAACGGATTCACGTCGATAGTTCACGGCGACGGCAGCTCCGTCCCGGGCCAACCGCAGGGCGACGGCTCGGCCGACTCCCCGCGATCCACCCGTGACGAGTGCGACGCGCCCGGCGAGCGGCCCGGTCATCGTGCCACCACCGCTCGACCCACGAGATCCTTCATCACTTCGTTCGCTCCTCCGTAGATCCGTTGGATACGCGCATCACGCCACATCCGTGCGATCGGGTATTCCTCCATGTACCCGTAGCCGCCGAACAGCTGCAGACACCGGTCGACTACATCCCACTGCAGTTCCGTGGCCTTGTACTTGACGCCCGCCGCGTCGTCGGCGGTCAATTCGCCGCTGTCGAGCGCGAGGACGCAGCGGTCGACGTAGTGCTGCAGTACCTGGATATCGGTGTGCATGTCGGCGATCGTCATCCGGACCGACTGCAATTCGGACAGCGGGGCTCCGAACGCCACCCGGTGACGCACGTGGTCGAGCGCCAGCGCCAACGCGTGTGCGGCCGACGCGACCGCCGCGACGGCGATCGACAGCCGCTCCCGCGGGAGGTTCGCGACTGCCGAGCCGAATCCGCGTCCGGGCTCTCCGATGATGTTCGACACCGGGACACGGCAATCCGTGAACACCAGTTCCGCCGTGTCCTGCGCCTTGCGCCCGATCTTGCGCATCGGGCGCCCGCGTTCGAATCCCGGTGTCCCGGCTTCGACGACCACGAACGAGGTGCCGCGACCGTCGCGTTCTCCGGTGCGCGCCAACACGATCGCCATGTCGCACGTGGTGCCGCTGGTGATGAACGTCTTCGTGCCGTCGATGACCAGCTCGGCGCCGTCCCGACGGGCGGTGGTGCGGATCGACGCGAGATCCGACCCCGCTCCGGGCTCGGTCATTCCGAGGGCCGTGACGCAGTCACCGCGTGTGAACCGCTCGAGCCAGCGCGCCTTCTGCGCGTCGTCGGTGAGGTCTCTCAGGTACGGGACGATGATGTCGTTCTGCATGCTGAAGGTGTCGCCCGCCATTCCGGAGGCGACGACCTCCTCGGTCATGACGGCGTTGTACCGGAAGTCCGTGATGCCGAGGCCGCCGTATTCGGTTTCGAATTCGAATCCGAGGAATCCGGATTTCGCGGCCGACGTGATGAACGCCCGGTCGACCGTTCCCGCTTGCTCCCAGTCCTCGACGTTCGGCACCGCTTCCCGATCGAGGAAGGTGCGGAATGCCGAGCGGAACGCCTCGTGCTCGTCGGTGTAGAGCGATCTACGCATGGGACACGCTCGCCTGCTCGACCAGCGACGCCGGCGGGTCGAAACGCGCGCCGTGGGAGGCGGCGAGTTCGCGGGCGCGGGCGACGAATGCGTCGACGCCGCCGGGGTAGCCGGCGAGGAACTGGGTGGTGCCGCCCGTCCAGGTCGGGAAGCCGATTCCGAGCAGCGACCCGACGTTGGCGTCGGCACTCGAACGCAGGGTGCCGCTGTCGTGGCAGCGCACGGTTTCGAGGGCCTCGGAGAACAGCAGGCGGTCCCGCAGGTCCACCAGGTTCGCGACATCGGTCTTCGTCCCGAACGTCTCCTTCAGGCCGGGCCAGATCCCCTGGCGCTTTCCGCCGTCGTAGTCGTAGAAGCCGGCACCGGCGACGCGGCTCGGCCGGCCGAGGTCGTCGACCATCGTGGTGAGGACGGCGTCGCCCGGATGCTCGGGCAGCGGGGTGCCCGCCTGCTCCGCGACCTCGCGGAACTGGCTGCGGATCTTCAGCGGCAAACTGAGAGTCAGTTCGTCGAGGAGCGCGAGGGTTCCCACCGGGTACCCGGCTTGCAGGGACGCCTGCTCGATGGAGTGCGGGTCGACACCTTCCCCGATCATCGCGGCTGCCTCGATCAGGCGCTGCAGGATGACCCGGCTGGTGAAGAATCCTCGGCCGTCGCCGACGACGATCGGCGTTTTGCGCATCTGCAGGGCGATGTCGAAGGCCTTCGCCAGGGTGGCGTCGCTGGTCTTCTCGCCGACGATGATCTCGACGAGCTCCATCCGCTCGACCGGTGAGAAGAAGTGGAGGCCGATGAAGTCCTCCGGACGCGAAACTCCCTCGGCGAGTTCGGTGATCGGCAGGGTCGAGGTGTTCGACCCGAGGACCGCATCGGGTGCCAGCACATCCACCACCTCGGCGAAGACGTCCTTTTTCAGTTCGGGATCCTCGAAGACCGCCTCGATCACCAGGTCGGCGCCCGCGAGATCGGCGGCCGACGCGGCCGGCGTGATGCGGTCGAGGACGACTGCGGCGTTCTCCTCGGTCCGCGTGCCTTTCGCGACCTGCTTGGCGAGGCTCTTGCGGGCGTAGTCCCGACCACGTTCGGCGGCGGCGAGATCGACGTCTTTGAGCGCGACCCGCATTCCGGACAGGGCGCAGGACAGGGCGATCCCGGCGCCCATCATCCCGGCGCCCAGGACCGCGACGAATGTCGCCCGATGTTTCGGATACCCGTCCGGACGACTCGCACCCGACTTGATCGCCTGCTTGTCGAAGAACGTGCCCTGGATGATGTTCTTGGAGATCGGACCCGTCGCGAGATCGACGAAGTACCGGGTCTCGATCGTCGACGCGGTGTCGAAGTCGACCTGGGTGCTCTCGACCGCCGCGCTGAGAATGCTCTCCCACGCGGGATCGGGCGAGCCCTTCGCCGCTGCACGTAAGGTCGCGACCCGCGCCGGCAGCAACGCCTCGATCGACGGGGTGTAGGCGGTACCGCCGGGGATCGGCTCACGCCGGTCCCATGGCTGCGACGCCGCCGGGTTGGTGTGGATCCACTCCACGGCAGCGGGAACGAGTTCGTCTGCGGTGTCCACGAGCTGATCCAGCAAGCCGAGTTCGAGCGCCTCGGCAGGGGCGAAAGCCTTTCCCGGCAACAGTACCCGGTCGAGTGCGGTGTCGAGGCCGAGAAGCCGGACGGTACGCACGATGCCGCCGCCGCCGGGAAGCAGGCCTAGGGTGACCTCCGGCAGACCGACGCGCAGCGACGGGGAGTCGACGGCGATCCGGTGGTGGCACGCCAGCGCGATCTCGAGACCGCCGCCGAGCGCACTGCCCTCCAGCGCCGCGACCACGGGGACACCCAGGGTCTCGAGCTTCCGGAGCATGGCCTTGACACCGTCGGCGAACGCGACGAGTTCACCAGCCCGTTCGGGCGTCGTTGCGAGCAGATCACCGAGATCGCCGCCCGCGAAGAAGGTCTTCTTGGCCGAGGTCAGTACGACACCGGTCGGCGTCGAGGCCGGATCGGCGAGCCGGTCGAGTGCCGCGGCGAAGGACTCGGCCCACGCCGCGTTCATGGTGTTGACGGACTGGCCCGGATCGTCGAACGTCAGGACGACGACGCCCGATTCGTGCTCGCTCCAGCCGATGGTGCCGAGCCTGGTTGCGGTGCAGGTTTCGCTCATGGTGCTGTCACGATTCTCTCGAGGGGTCGCTGTTGTCATCGGCTTCTCACACCCGTTCCACGATCGTGGCGATGCCCATGCCGCCGCCGACGCACAGCGTGATCAGGGCGCGACGTTCGTCACGCCGTTCCAGTTCGTCGACGACCGTCGAGACGAGCATCGCTCCGGTCGCGCCGAGCGGATGGCCCAGCGCGATGGCACCGCCGTTGACGTTGACCTTCTCGTGGGGCAGGTCCAGGTCCTTCATGAACCGCAGGGCCACCGACGAGAACGCCTCGTTGACCTCGAACAGGTCGATGTCGTCGACGGTGAGCCCCGCGACGTCCAAGGCCTTCCGGCTGGCGGGTGCGGGACCGGTCAGCATGATGGTGGGATCGGAGCCGCTGACCGCGCCCGCAACGATCCGGGCGCGAGGCGTCAGGCCCAGTTCCTTTCCGACCTTCTCGTTTCCGAGGGCAACCACGGCGGCACCGTCGACGATGCCCGACGAGTTGCCGCCGGTGTGGACGTGCTCGATCCGCGGCACCCAGTGGTACTTCTGGAGCGCGACGTCGTCGAATCCGCCCGCCCCGATCCCCGCGAAGGCAGGCGCCAGCTTGCCCAGCGTCGCCACGGTCGTCCCGCGTCGGATGTGCTCGTCGTGGTCGAGGACGACGGTGCCGTTCCGGTCACGGACCGGCACGACGGATCGCGCGAATCGACCCTCGTCCCACGCGGTAGCGGCGCGCCGCTGCGATTCCACCGCGAAGGCGTCGACATCGGTGCGGGTGAATCCCTCCAGCGTGGCGATGAGGTCCGCGCCGATTCCCTGGGGCACGAAGCCGGTCGTGAAGTTCGTTTCGGGGTCGTTCGCCCACGCACCGCCGTCCGATGCCATGGGCACGCGCGACATGCTCTCGACGCCACCGGCCAGGACGAGGGACTCCCATCCCGACGCGACCTTCTGGGCGGCGGTGTTGACCGCCTCGAGGCCCGAGGCGCAGAACCTGTTGAGCTGCACACCGGCGACCGTCTCGGGTAGACCCGCTGCGATGGCCGCGATTCGGGCGATGTCCGCGCCCTGGTCCCGGAGCGGGCTGACGCATCCGAGAATCAGGTCGTCGATGCGCGCGGGATCCAGATTCGGATTGCGTTCCTGCAGCGCGTCGAGCAGCCCGACGACCAGCGAGATCGGCTTGACGCTGTTCAGGGCGCCGCCGCGCCGCCCGCGCCCTCGCGGGGTCCGCAGTGCGTCGTAGACGAAAACCTCATGGGGCATGGCAATTCCTGTCCTCGGAGAACGGGTTCAGGCGGTCGCACCGGCCGCGGAGGCAGACCAGTACGAGTCGCGCAGCGATTTCTTGTAGAGCTTGCCGGTGGGAAGTCGGGGCATCTCGTCGATGAAGTCGAACGATTTGGGGCACTTGAACTTCGCCAGATCGGACTGGCAGAACTCGGCGAGTTCGGACGCCAGCTGCGGGCCGGCCCCCGCCGGATCCACGGGCTGGATCACGGCCTTGACGGCCTCCCCGAAGTCCTCGTCGGGAACACCGAACACCGCGGCGTCGAGGACCTTCGGGTGGGTCACCAGAAGATTCTCGATCTCCTGCGGGTAGATGTTCACTCCACCCGAGATGATCACGAAGGCTTGACGATCGGTGAGGTAGAGGAAGCCGTCCTCGTCGAGGTACCCGATGTCACCGATCTTGGACATCGTTGCGTCGGCGTCCCGTGACTCGGCGGTCTTCTCCGGGTCGTTGAAGTATTCGAACGTGCTCCCCGCCCCACGGAACCAGATGGTTCCCGGAACGCCGGGCGGGCATTCTCTGCCGTCGTCGTCGAGGATCACCGGCTCACCCATGTACGGCCGGCCGACCGATCCCTTGTGCTCGAGCCATTCCTGAGGGGTGCATCCGCACATGCCGTTCGCCTCCGTACCACCGTAGTACTCGTAGATCACCGGCCCGAACCATTCGAGCATCGCGTCCTTGACCGCGACCGGGCACGGCGCCGCACCGTGGACGACGACCTCGAGTGACGAGGTGTCGTGGTCGCGTTCGCTCTCCGGAAGCTTGAGCATGCGGGAGAACATCGTCGGCACCACCATCGAATGGGTGATGCGGTACTTTTCGACGAGCGCGAGATACTCGCGGGCGTCGAACTTCTCCATCACCACGATCGTCGCGCCGAGGCGGATGCCGATCGCCACGGTCGACTGGGGCCCCGAGTGATACAGCGGCGCAGGCGACAGGAAGCGCATGCCCTCCCGGAGATGGAAGAGCTTGCGCCCGAAGTCCTCGATGTCGAGGATCTGCCCCGGGTGCGCATCGGGCAGGTTGCGCTTGATCGCCTTCGGACGTCCCGTGGTGCCCGACGAGTAGAACATGGGTGTGCCGAGCCGCTCGTGGTCCCCCGGTGTGCCGTCGAATTGCGATACCGCGTCGGCATACGACTCGAACGGGGCCGGCAGCACCGACGCGACGGCGTCGGCGTCGACCATCAGCCATCTGCGCACCGCAGGGCACAATTCCGGAAGCTGCAGGGCAACATCGGATTTAGCGGCCGTGGTGATCACCAGCTCCGACTGCGAGTCTCCGATGATGTATGCGGCCTCGGCAGCGGACAGGAACGAATTGACCGGCGTGTAGAACAGTCCGCTGCGTTCGGCAGCCGACATGGCGACGATCATCTCGACGTGGTTCTCCATCAGCAGCGCGATGTGGTCGCCCGGCTCCAGGCCCTGGTCGCGGAACAGCGCTGCAAGCCGGTTGGCACGGGTGTCGAGTTCGGCGTAGGTCACGACCTCGCCGCTCGTGGCCATGACGACGGCCGGTCGATCGGGATGTTCGATGGCATGACGCCCGGGGTACATGACGGTCTCCTTGGGGACGATCGGGCAGGCGGTGACGACAGCTTCCGCTGGGAAGCGACAGCTTCGGTCAGGGGCGGACGGGACGGAGGAATTCGGCCACCGCCCAGCCACCGTGACCCTCGGCGAGATCGACGGTCATCTGACCCATTCGGACGGCACGGTCCTCGGTGCGTTGCGTGACCGGCACGAAGTGCCGAATGGACCCGTCGACGACGATCGTCGGCAACCCCTCCGCAGTGATGATGCCGACATGCCGTCCCGTGTAGATGGATTCACCCGCGTAGTCGGTGAGAACCTTGTAGTCGGTGATCGGATGCGCAACGTTGTCGGTGGTCAGCACGGCACCCGCGGAGACGCGCATCCCCGAAGCCTCGTACTCGCCGTACGCGCTGAAGGCGGTACCGTCCGCAAGCCATCCGGCAACCCATTCGCCCGTGTACGACGCCCACTCCCGCGGACCCCACGAATGGTCGCGAAACGAGGTGACCTTGTCGAGCACCCAGGTTCGGCTACCGACCCGGATCGTTCCCGACAGGTACCCGAACTGCTCGTAGTGGTCGCTCGCGATCGTCGAGCTCCCCGGCGTGCAGTCGCCGTCGCCGTCGCTGTTGATGACGAACATCGGGCTGGACGCCTCGTAGGTGAGCGAGATCTCGCATTCCTCCGACGGCGCGTTCTTCAGTGCAATGCGGCCATTCTCGGCCATCAACGAGGGGTGGACTACGCGGGCGACGGTGTTGTTGTAGTTGATCTCTGCGGTCCGCGTCGGCTCCTTGATGACGATCTCGAGTCCTTGACCAGCGAAGCCGTCGTTCGTCTCGCACGGAGTGCGCCCCGCCCGGAACGCGATGGCTCCACCGGGAAGGGTCAGCTGCACCGAGGTCTCGCTGTACCCGAGATTCGGCCGGTTGCCGATCCGGACGAGTCCACCGAGCTGCGAGATCGGATCGACGAAGTTGAAGTAGACGCTCTCGTTGAAGTTGTGGATGCCGGCGAAATCGTGGGTTCCTTCCGCATCGGCGCCGTACTTGCACACGGTGAACGGGTCGGTCGTCATTGCGCTCCTCGATGAATCCGTTGAAGGTTCAGAATCTTTCGGCCGGTGACGGGTCGAGTGCCGGGAAGACCGCCTGCCGTCGTTCCAGGAACGACCGGACCCCCTCGCGCGCATCGACGGAGTCGACCCGCCCTGCGTAGGTACGCGATTCGTCGGCCGCCGCTGGGCCCGGGTGCGAATGCAGCCATCCCGTCGCAAGGAGCCGTTTGGACAGCGCGACCGAGACCGGAGATGTATCCCGGACGAACTGGATCGCGTACGCCCTGGCGGCCGCCATCACCTGGTCCGCAGGCACCACTCGGGTGAGATAGCCCGCCTCGTACGCCTCGGCGGCGTCGAAGACCCGCCCGGACAGGATCCAGTCGGTCGCGCGCCCGATTCCGACGAGCCGTGGAAGGAACCACGACGACGCGCCCTCGGGGACCACGCCCCGGCGGGTGAAGACGAATCCGAATCGTGCGTCCTCGCTGGCGATGCGGATGTCCATCGCGGCGGCGATCGTCGCGCCGCCCCCGATCGCGTGCCCGTTGAGGGCGGCGATCACGGGCTTCTGCATGGCGAAGAGCCGTTCGCTGATCCGGCCCGCTGGTTCGCGGTAGCCGGTGGGTGTGTGTCCGTCGACGTCCTCGACGAGCGCGCGGGACAGGGTTTCGGGTCCGTCGAGTGCCGCGCCCACGGAGAATGCGTCACCGGCGCCGGTGACGATCACTGCCCGCACCTCGGGATCCCTGTCGGCTCGGTCGAGGGCGCGCAGCACACTGACGAGCATCGAGACCCGCATGCCGTTTCGGCGCTCGGGTGCGTCGAGTGTCACCACGGCCACGCCATCGGAGACTTCGTAGGTCACGTCCTCGTAGTCGTCCGCGGACACTTCCCCGGAGGCGACGGTGTCCGTCACAGTCCGCCGCCGCACACGAGGACCTGTCCGGTGATGTAGCTCGATTCGGGACTGCACAGCAGGTAGACGGCGCCGGCGGCTTCCTCGACCGTGCCGGCGCGGCCGAGTGCGATCTGCTTCGTGGCTGCCTCCATCACGGCAGGGTCGACGCCGACCTTGATGTCGCGGTCCTCGACCTTGATGGTCTTCGCCTCTGTGGTCACCGACGTCAGCCGCGTGTTGATCACGCCGTACGCGACGGCGTTGGACGTGACGTTGTAGCGGCCCCACTCCTTGGCGATCGTCTTGGTCAGGCCGACCATTCCGGCCTTCGCGGACGAGTAGTTCGCCTGCCCCGGATTGCCCAGCAGCCCCGACGTGGAGGAAATGTTCACGACCTTCCGGCACGGGACGACACCGGCCTCCCGCTCGCGCTTGACCGCGGCGCTGATGACGGGCTGGGCCGCGCGCAGGATCCGGAACGGCGCCGTCAGGTGTACGTCGACGATGTCCGCCCACTGCTGGTCGGTCATCTTCTGGATCACGTTGTCCCAGGTGTACCCGGCGTTGTTGACAATGATGTCGAGGCCACCGAAGTTGTCCACCGCGGCGGCCACGAAGCGATCGGCGAACTCCGGGTCGGTGACACTGCCGACGCACGCGACGGCCTGCCCGCCGAGGGCTTCGATCTCGGCGACCACTTCCTTGGCCGGTTCGGGATCGAGGTCGTTGACCACGACCCGCGCTCCTTCGGATGCCAGCTTGGCGGCGACAGCGCGCCCGATGCCGCGGCCCGATCCGGAGACCAGTGCCACCTTGCCCTGCAGTTTCTGGACGCTCACGTGCTTCCTCCTGAGTGTTTGCGTCGGGCGCTCGCGCGCCGACCGCGGCGGCGTCACGCCGAGAACCATGTTGTGACCCCAGTCACTGTGGTGAATACTAACTTCACCATAGTTTCGCGTCAATACCAACATTGAACTGTATTTTTCCACGCAATGTTAATGGCCAATATGTATAGTCTCCTCAAGTTCGACCTACGAAACCACTTCGAATGAAAGGCAGGCCCCATGAGGAACGTCTGCATCAGCGGCGTCGGGATGATGCCGTTCACCAAGCCCGGCAAGAGCGAGACCTACGACCGGATGGGTGCCGCGGCAGCAATCGCGGCACTGAAGGACGCGGGACTCGAATATGCCGACGTACAACAGGCTTTCGTCGGATACGTCTACGGCGACTCGACATCCGGGCAGAACGCTCTCTACGGGATCGGCATGACCGGCATCCCGGTCGTCAACGTCAACAACAACTGCTCGACCGGGTCCACTGCACTGTGGCTCGCACGTCAGGCCGTGGCATCGGGAACCGCGGAATGCGTTCTCGCCCTCGGATTCGAACAGATGCAGCCCGGCGCGCTCGTCAATGCGTACGGCGATCGACCGAGCCCGACGGAACGCGGCGAGAACATCGCCGCCTCGATGCCAGGAGGCGACGAGAACGCCCCGATGGCCGCGAAGATGTTCGGCGGCGCCGGCCTCGAATACATGGTGCGCTACGGCGTTTCCGCCGAAGTCTTCGGACGCGTGTCGGTCAAGGCGCGTGCGCACGCTGCCCGGAACCCACTCGCGGTGTTCCGCGATCCGATCGACCTCGATACCGTGATGTCCTCGAAGCACATCTGGGGACCGCTCACACTCCTGATGTGCTGCCCGCCGACCAACGGCGCTGCCGCCGCCATCGTGTGCAGCGAAGAATTCGCCCGTTCCCGGGGCCTGGACGCGAGCATCCGCGTACGCGCGCAGTCCCTGGTCACCGACCTCCAGGGCACGTTCGACACCACCGACATGATGAAGGTGGCCGGCTACGACATGACGGCCAAGGCTGCTGCCGAGGTCTACGAGCAGTCCGGTATCGATCCGCTGGACATCCCCGTCGTCGAACTGCACGACTGCTTCAGCACCAACGAAGTGATCACCTACGAAGGCCTCGGCCTGACACCCGAGGGCACCGCCGAGAAGTTCATCCTCGCTGGCGACAACACCTACGGCGGGCGGGTGGTCACCAACCCGTCCGGTGGCCTCCTCTCCAAGGGACATCCGCTCGGCGCGACCGGCTTGGCCCAGTGCGCCGAACTGGTATGGCAGCTGCGCGGCCGGGCCGGTGAACGTCAGGTCGACGGAACCCGAATCGCGTTACAGCACAACCTCGGTCTCGGCGGCGCGTGCGTCGTCACCCTGTACGAGAAGGTGGCATGATGGCCCTCGACCACGCAATCCTCGACGTCACGGTGCCGCCGATCGTCGCCGACGTCGAACGCGGCCGGGTCCGCCAATTCGCCGTGGCGATCGGTGAGGCGAACCCGATCTACCGCGATCGCGACGCCGCGATCGCCGCCGGCCACCCCGACGTTCTGGCACCGCCGACCTTCCTGTTCGGTCTCGAACTCGAAAACTCGGACGTCTTCGCGGACCTTGCGGCGCACGGTGTCGATCTCGGCAACGTCCTCCATGGCGAGCAGCGATTCCGTTACTTCGCCGACGTCCACGCCGGCGATCGGCTGACGTTCGAATCCGCGTATGTCGACGCCTACACCAAAGCTGCCGGTGCCCTCGATTTCCTGGTGCGCCGCAGCACCGTGACCCGCGACGGCACCGTCGTGGCGGAACTCGAGAGCGTCAGCGTGATCAAGAACCCTGGGGGCAAGCGATGAACTCACCCACACCCACACCCACCGTGACCGTGCCGGAGCTACGGCCCGGCGCCGTGACCCGCACCACCCTTGCGCTGTTCGCCGGCGCATCCGGCGACCACAACCCGATCCACGTCGACATCGACTCGGCCCGCGCGTCGGGCATGGACGACGTCTTCGCCCACGGAATGCTGTCGATGGCATATCTCGGACGCCTCCTCACCGACTGGATTCCGCAGAGCAGGATCCGGGAGCTGACGGCACGTTTCACGGCGATCACGCCGGTCCATGCCGAACCTGTTCTGACCGCCACGATGAGTGAGGTCGTCACCGACGGCGCCGAACAGCGCGCCGTCCTGGACCTGGGGGTGGTACTGGCCGACGGGACCCGAACCCTGACCGGCACCGCGGTGGTGGCGTGGTCCGGATCCGACCGCTCCGGGGATGCGAAACTGGTTCCATGATCGAGCCCACGGAAAAGAGCTGAGATGCCGAGATCCACAGCCGCGCGTGCCGACGCCACGGATGTTGCACCGTCGCCTTCGGGGCGGGGCAGCCAGCGAACGGAGCAGATCGCTCGCGCTGCCGCCCACCTCTTCCAGGACCTGGGGTATCAGAACGTCAGCATCGATCAGATCGGCGCCGCCGTCGGTCTGACGGGGCCGGCTGTCTACCGGCATTTCAAGGGCAAGCACGACATCCTCGTGCATGCCCTGATGGGCCAGGTGCGGCTTGTCGAGCAACTCGGCGCACAGGCAGACGAAACAGGTTCGACGGCGAAGGACCAACTGGAGTTGTTCCTCAGCGGACTCAGCGATCTGACAGCGAACAACGACGAGGCGACGTTGTGGCGCCGTGAGCGGCGCCACCTCCAACCAGCCGAACGCGAGGAGTTCCAGCGTATCTTCGCGGCCAATCGCGACTACATCGCGGCGAAGATGATGTCCGCCGACCCATCGATCGGCGAGCACAAAGCCGAACTGCTCGGGTACGCCGTACTCACGATGTACTCGAACACCCCCGATATCCGCGGCAGCCTGTCGTCCGAACGCCTGATCGAGATCCAGTCGGCCCTGGCAGGCACGATCATCGGCTGCGACCTTCCCGATCCGGACCCCAGCGCCGACGCCGTAGTCCGCCCCGCTCACCGCCGACCGGCGGGCCGGCGTGAACGGATCATCGACGCCTCCGCCAAGTTGTTCGACGAGCGCGGCTTCTACGACGTCCGCATCGACGACATCGCGAAGGCGTCGGAGATGTCGGTCGCTACGCTGTACCAGCACGTGACCAGCAAGAACCAGGTATTGCGAGCCATCCTGGAGCGGGGCGCGGAGGGTCTGCTCTACGTGACCGCCGACGCACTCGCGCACACAACCACCGCACGCGAGGTACTCGACGCACTCATCCGCACCTACATCCGGCAAGCCCTCGGCGTACACGGACGGATCATGCACATCCTCGCCACGGATCTGCTCTATCTGTCGGACGAAGAGCAGTCCGCCCTTCGCGACACGCAACGCGAATACGTCGCCGAATGGGTCGACGCCATCTGCGCACTGTCCGACGACCTGACCACCGCCGATGCACGCGCGCTCGCGCAGGCCACGATCGGCGTCGTCACCGACGTGTCCCAGACACCCGGCCTCCGCGAACGCCCGGAAATCGCTGCGGAACTCGCAGTTCTCGCACACGCCATGGTGCTGCCGTCGAACCTGGCTTCGCGATGACCACCACCACTCCAGACACCCCTTCGAGAAGGGCACGCATCCCATGTCCCACACCGAACCTCGCAGCGCCGTCGTCATCGGCGGCGCCTCCGGCATCGGGGCCGCCATAGCCCGGGCGCTGGCCGCCGACGGAGTCACCGTCACCATTGCAGACCGCAATATCGCCCTGGCAAGAGAACTTGCCGCCGAACTCGGTAGAACCCACGATGCCGCAGAGGCGAACGTGACGGAGGAAGGTTCGGTCCAGAGCCTGTTCGAAACCGTCCGCGCGCGACGCGGCCGACTCGACATCGTCGTCAACAGTGCCGGTCTCAGCGTCGCCGGTTCCGTCACCGATCTGCCCGCCGACAAGTTCCGACTCGTCGTCGATGTTTGCCTCACCGGCGCATTCCTGGTGATCAAGCACGCGGCCCGGGCGATGGACGACGGCGGAGTGATCATCTCCCTGTCGTCGCTCAATGCGCGGCAACCCGGCACCGGAATGAGCGCGTACTGCTCGGCCAAGGCCGGGCTTGCCATGCTCACCGAGGTTGCCGCCCTCGAGCTCGCCCCGCGTGGGATCCGTGTCAACGCCATCGCACCGGGGATCGTCATGACACCGCTGACAACTCCCTCGATGTCCGTTCCCGGCCTCGAGGACGACTATCTCAGGAACACTCCTCTCGGGAGATCGGGTACCCCTGAGGAGGTCGCGGACGCCGCGATCTACATGACGCACGCGACGTGGCTCACGGGCGAGAGCCTGGATTTGAACGGCGGCGCCCACCTGGTGAAGTACCCGGATCTGCTGGCTCACTTCAGGCGAGCGACCGCCTGACTCCACCCGCACGTGCGCGAGACGACCCCGCGCCCGGCGGGCGGCGACCTGGACCAGAGCCGGAGTACGATTCAGAGTTACCACTAACAACTAGCGTTCACGCCGGGTTGAACCATCCCCCACACCGATATCACCGCCCCACGCTCCTTCCGCTTCGGTTCTACTCATACCCCTTCTCTATCAATACTTTTCGAGACAGCTTCGCGTGCACATATCCAGGCGTTGCCGGCAAAAGGCAAATCGATCCGTGCCACACATTGACGATCGATCATCGGCATGCCACGATATGAGCGTTCACAGTTTGTGTGCCCCCCGTCACACCCTACGGAGCGCCCTTCCGAATCGGTCGACCGCAGCAGCCTTACGTGGGTTGGTGTACGGATCCCGATCCGGAAGCCACGGCACACTTCCGCCGCAAACGAAGGAGCACACATGACAACCACACCGGCCGAAGACGTGATCGGCACCGAAGCCGATTCCCCGGGAACCGGAACCCACCCCGCGTTCCCATTCGGTCGCACGTGCCCGTTCGCCCTGTCCGACAAGTACGAGTCCTATGCAGACGACAACCTGAAAAAGGTCGACTTCAAAGGCACGCCCGGATGGCTCGTCACCGGGTACAACAACGTGCGATCGGTCCTCGCCGATCCCCACACGAGCGTGCGCGGAATCGACGACTCCTCCCGCGGCGACGATGGCGACCAGGCAGTTCCCGGCTTCTTCGTCGCCATGGACCCCCCGGAACACGACGACCTGCGCAGGATCCTGGCGAAGGAGTTCACTCCGCGGCGCATGGCGGCGATGCGCCCGACGATCGAGCGGATCGCCGACAACCTGATCGACGAGGTCCTGACATCGGCCGAACCCGTCGACATCGTGGACGCGCTGGCTCTGCCGCTCCCCTCCCTGGTCATCTGCGAGTTGCTCGGCGTCCCCTACGACAAGCACGACTTCTTCCAGGAACGCACCCGGGCCGTCCTGGCAGCCGACAGCACTCCCGAGCAGATCGGCGCAGCGATCGGCGATGTCATGGGCTACCTCGCCGAGCTGGTGACCATCAAGCAGGCCACCCCCGGCGACGACCTCGTCAGCCTCCTGGTCAAGCATGTGGAGTCGGGCGCACTGTCCGTCGTGGACGTCGCGGGCATGTCCACCCTCCTGCTCATGGCCGGTCACGAGACGACCGGCAACATGATCGGGCTCGGACTGCTCGCGCTGCTCGAACACCCCGACCAGCTGGCCGAGTTGCGCGCAGACCCGGAACTCATGCCGCAGGCCGTCGAGGAACTGCTTCGTCACGTCGACATCATCGGGAGTCTCCCCCGGACCGCGACGCAGGACATCGAGATCGGTGGTCAGCGGATCGCCAAGGGTGAGCTCCTGATGTTCTCGACCGAGGCGGGCAACCGTGACCCGTCGGTGTTCGACGAACCGGACCGCCTCGACTTCCGTCGGGACGCCAGCCGGCACCTGACGTTCGGCCACGGGATCCACACGTGCCTCGGGGCCCCGCTGGCACGCCTCGAACTGCAGGTCGTGTTCTCCATTCTCCTCGAACGTATCCCCACCCTGCGCCTCGCCGTTCCCGCAGCGGACATCCGACTCAAGAACGACGCCAGGATCTTCGGCGTTCACGAGCTCCCCGTCACGTGGGACCGACCGTAACAGCCGGCCACGAATCCGACGAAAAGGAGGATGTGACCGTGGTGATGCACCATTCGCGCGACGTTCCCGAACTCGACGTCGTCGTCGACAGTGTCGAGGTCGCCGCCACCGAGGTCAAAGCGCTGGTGCTGCGACCGGTGACCGGTGCCGCACTTCCCCCATGGACCCCCGGATCGCACATCGACGTCCTCCTTCCGTCGGGACCGGTCCGCCAGTACTCGCTGTGCGGCGACCCGTCGGATCGCGACACGTGGCGGATCGCCGTACTCCGAGAACCATTGGGCAGGGGTCGAGGTGGCTCCGAGTACATCCACACCGCTCTCCACGTCGGAGCGAATCTTCGAGTGAGCGTACCCCGCAACAACTTTCCTTTCGTCGAGTCGGCTCGATACCTGTTCGTCGCTGGCGGCATCGGGATCACCCCCATCCTTCCGATGATCGCGCTGGCCGATGAGCAGCGTGCCGACTGGCGGCTCGTCTACGGTGGCCGGAACGTGGATTCGATGGCATTCCGCGGCGAACTCGCGCGATTCGGCGACCGGGTCGAGATCCTGCCCGAGGACCGCACCGGCCCGATCGACCTGGACCGCGTGCTCGGTGCCCCCAAGCCCGACACTGCGGTGTACTGCTGCGGTCCGTCCGGGCTGCTCGAGGCGGTCGAGAAACGTTGCGGTTCATGGCCGGAAGGAGCGCTACACACGGAACGATTCGTTTCGACCACACCGCAATCCGCGGCGGGCGACACTGCCTTCGAAGTAGTCCTCGCCAAACAGAACCGCACATTCACGGTGCCGCCGGGCGAAACGATCCTCCGAACACTCGAATCGAACGGCGTCGACGTCCTCTCGTCCTGCCAGCAAGGCATGTGCGGACGCTGCGAGCAAACCGTGCTCGAGGGAACTCCGGATCACCGGGACGAGATCCTCACTCCCGAGGAACGAGCCGCCGGCGAATACATCCTGATCTGCGTGTCCCGGTCTCACGACGATCGACTGGTACTGGATCTGTAATACCACAACACAATTCGACAAGGAGCGAGAAAATGGGCCGTGTAGAAGGAAAGGTCGCCATCGTCACCGGTGCAACCAGTGTCGATCCGGGGGGCCTCAACATCGGTGGCGCCACCGCGACCGAACTGGCGTCCGAGGGCGCCCGGGTCGTTCTGGCCGACATCAACGTCGCAGGTGCCGAGCGCCTCGCGGCGATCCTCAACGATCGTCACGGTGACAAGACCGCGCTGGCGGTCGGCATCGACCTGCGGCACGAAGACCAGATCGCGAGCCTCGTGCGGAGTACCGTCGACTACTTCGGTGCTCCCGACATCGTCGTCAACAACGCAGGCATCTTCCCCGGCGACGATGGCGACGTCGCGACCATGGCCATCGAGGTATGGGACAACGTCATGGCCGTCAACGTCCGCGCCGCGATGCTACTGACCAAACACGCGCTGCCTCACCTGCGCAAGCAGGGCGGCGCGATCATCAACACGGCATCGACCCATGCGTTCGCCGGCGACAGCAGCCTCACCGGATACGGAGCCACCAAGGCAGCGCTCATCGCGCTGACCAAGTACACCGCCACGCAGTACGGCAAAGAAGGAGTGCGCTGCAATGCCATCTGTCCGGGCACGACCACCACACCCCCGGCGCTGGCGTTGCCGCAGGAGATCAAGGACATCTACGTCCAGCACACCATGAGCCCGACACTCAACGGACCCACCGAACTCGGCAAGGTCTACCTGTTCCTCGCATCGGACGACTCGCGCGGTATCAACGGAGAGGCAATCCGCGTCGACGGCGGTCTCCTCGCTCACCAACCATTCGTTCCCGACATGCACACGCTCGGAATGACGACCGCGGCCGATCACTAGCTCCGCCCTGCTGTCCGTCCGATGGAGTCACGGAAGGAAAAGGAAGGGTGCCGCACGTGAGTGGCAAAGCGTGCG
The DNA here is from genome assembly GCF_029269925.1 of Rhodococcus sp. T2V. Taxonomy (NCBI): domain Bacteria; kingdom Bacillati; phylum Actinomycetota; class Actinomycetes; order Mycobacteriales; family Nocardiaceae; genus Rhodococcus; species Rhodococcus sp. T2V. The sequence goes on along the minus strand of NZ_JARJBD010000032.1, from coordinate 24,797 downwards.
GGAGCACGCTTTGCCACTCACATGGGGGTCAGGCGTAGAGGCCCTCGATCACGTCGTCGTACTTGGTCACGATCGATCGGCGCTTGAGTTTCATCGTGGGCGTGAGTTCGGCACCATCGGGCAACCACTCCTCGTCGAGGAGTTCGTACCGTTTGATCTGCTCGACCCGGGACAGTCGGCCGTTCGCGTCTTCGACGGCCTTCGCCACCGCGGCCTGCACGCGCGGATCCTGCGCGACCGCGTGCGCCGACGGGTCGGGCAGACCGTGCTCGGACGCGAATGCGGCTGCGGCGTCGGGGTCGAGCACGAGCAGCGCGACGTTGTAGGGCCGTCCGTCGCCGACACAGCATGCCTGCCCGATGAGCGGAGACGCGCCCTTCAACGCGCTTTCGATGTTGACGGGTGACATGTTCTTGCCCGCCGCGTTGATGATCAGTTCCTTCTTCCGGTCCACGATGCGGACGAAGCCGTCCTCGTCGATCGTCGCGATGTCGCCGGTGTGCAGCCAGCCGTCGTCGTCGATCGCCTCGGTGGTCTTCACCGGGTCCTTCCGGTATCCGCGCATCACGTGCGCCCCGCGCAGCAGGAGTTCACCGTCGTCGGCGGTGCGCGCCTCGGTTCCGGGCATCGCTTTTCCGACGCTGCCGAGTCGGATGTCGCCGGGCAGGTTGGTCATCCCCAGAGCACCGGTCTCGGACATCCCGAACCCTTCGGCCAACGGCAGCCCGATCGCCAGGAAGAATTCGTGGACCGCGGACGGAATCGGAGCGGCCCCCGTCATGAGGAGGACGACCTCGTCGAGGCCGAGTTGCGTACGCAGAGGCGCGAACACGGCGGCATCGGCCCGCGCACAGGCGGCGGCAAGGTCTTCGGGTATCGACTCTCCGGCCTGTTCGATCCGGACCTTCCGCAGCCCGGCCTCGAGTGCGGCGTCGATCGCGGCCCGCTGTTCGGGCGGCCCGGATCGGAATCGGGCGAGCAGCGCCGACCGCAGCTTCTCCCAGATCCGGGGCACCCCGAGGAACCAGGTGGGGTGCGTCTCGGCGACCGCGGCGAACAACTGCGCCGGGTTCTGCACGGTGGTGACGGTCCAGCCGGTGACCATGTGGAGGTAGTGCGAGAACACGCGGTCGGCCATGTGCGCGGTCGGGAGGTAGGAGATGCACTGTCCCTCAGCGGGAAACGGGAAGCGCTCGTGACACGTCCGGAGAACGAACGTCAGATTGGCGTGCGTGAGCTCCACCCCCTTGGGCGGGCCGGTGGTTCCGGACGTGTAGATGAGGGTCGCGATGTCGTCCGGTTGGACGGCGCGCCAGGCGGCCTCGAAATCGAAGTTGTCGGGCCGTCCGCTGCGCAGGTCCGCGAGCGAGAGCACATCGTCGTCCTCGACCTCGGGATCGAGGACGACGATGTGCTCGAGATGCGGTGTCGCCGCCGCACGGATCCGGTCCAGAAATGCTCGCTCGCAGATCATTACCCGATTCTCGGCGTGCCCGAGCAGGTATTCGATCTGGTCCGGCGCGGACGTGTTGTAGATCGAGAACGGAATGGCACCGAGATGGAGCGCCGCGGTGTCGACGAGGTGGAACTCCGGCCGGTTGGTCATCATCAGGCCGACGGTGTCGCCGCGCCTCACACCGAGGCCTGCGAGCCCGCCTGCGACGGCCTCCACCGCGTCGGCGTACTCACGGCGCGTCAGTGTAGTGGCGCCGCCGTGGGCACGGAGCGCCGGCGAGTCCGGGTCTCTCGACACGGTGTACTGGAAGGCGGCGCAGAGGGTTGCCGCATCAACGCCGGGTGCGGTCGGCGATGCCGACGGTGCTGCTGAGGTCGTCATGATTCCTGACTATACAGTGTGTTCGTACAGAGTAAATGGACAATTTGTTTCAGCAAGCTTCCGATCAGACCGGCGGCAGATGTCCGCGCAGCAGCAGCCAGGCGATGGCAGTGACGAGGTTCTGAACGGGGTCGACGAGATCGATGAGAACCATGGGAGTTCTTCCTTCTGCAGTAGCGGTTCGGGGGTTCAGAAGAGCGGATCGAAACCGGAGATCAACCAGTCGCCGTCGATGCGGCTCAGTGTCACGCGGACGACGTTCTGCGTTTGTGACGGCTCCGGGGTGTCGCCCATCGTCGTCGTCTGGTTCACGTACACGAGAACATGGGCGGCGTCCGCGGTCACCGACTCCACCGAGGCGCCCACCGGGACCGCCTGCATCGTGACGCGCTTGTCCTTGGCGGTGGGACCGACGACGTCGCCGGCCAGCTGCCGATACGAATCCAGGAGGTCGCCGGTCAGGAGCGCCGACGCCCGGTCGAGATCGGCGTCCACCGTCTCGGGCGTGTACGAGAGGAGTGCGGCCGCACCGTCGGATGCCAGCTGCGCCGTGGTCGCGCGCGAGTCGGAGAGGCTTTCGTCGTCCGCGCGCTGGATCCCGACCTGCACCGCGACGAGCGCGCCGACAGCGACGACAGGTGCGATACCCAACGCGAGAGCCTCTGTCCTGCCGACCCTTCCGCGTGGGACCCGCTGTCCGAAGGTACGTCCGATGCGACGACGCCGGACCACACTGTTCCATCCGGTGTACGCGAGCGCTCCGCCGACGGCGACCACCGCGGCCGCGATACCCCAGACCGCGAAGCCCGACACCGCCGCCAGTGCGACCCCTGCGGCACCGACGACGAGCGACGGAAGCACGTCGACTGCCACCGCGACCACTCGGCCGCCGGCCGAGGTAGCACCGTCGTCCGGGGCGCTGTCGTCGACGCCGAGATCGTCCTGCTTCACGTCCACTGCGGTGCTCATTGGACGAACCCCACGCTCGAGAGTTTGGGCTGATCGTCGACCATGGTGACTCCTACTCGGATCTGATACTGCTGGACCTGCGGTTCCAGAGGGGCGGCCGGGTCGGCGGTCGCGGGTCCGGTCTGGGCCGTCGCGGAGACGAGAACGGTCGTCGTACCGTCTTCCCGCCTTTCGATTCCCGCTTCGAGTGTCTCTCCCGCGGTCCGGTTTCCGGCTCCCCGCATCGTCTCGATCGTTGCCGTCTTCCGTTGTTCGAATTCGCTCCGCCAGTCGCCGGTCGAATCGGCGAGCACACGCTCGACGTACGCCTCGGCATTGTCGGTGTCGGTGGACAGCAACCGCGCGACCGATTCCTCGGCGAAGTCGAGCACCCGGGTGTCGGCGTCGACGCCCTGCTGGACCGTCCGGTGGTCGAGCGTGGTCTCGACTGCCAGCGCTCCGGCGCCGATGCACGCCACCGCTGTCGCTGCGACCGCCACGCGATACCGCGCCGACCTGCGCGCCGTCGGTGCTTGCGACGGCACTGTCGGGCCGTCGTCGTCGCGTTCCTTCCCGGCTTCTTCCTCGGCCGCTCGTGACGCCGCGGCGGCTGCATCCGCCGCTGCTCGTGCACGCTGCACCTGTTCCCGGAGCGCTTCGACTCCTCCGGCACCTTCGGTGCGCTTACGCCGTCCGAACACCATCGCTGTTCGACTCCTTCTCATGATCGACAGCCTTCACAGAGGCTCGAGGTCTGAGATCGACCAGGATTGGCCGGTCCGCTCGGCGCGTACACGCACGCTGCTCGACAACTCCTCGGGTTGAGGTGTCGCGCCGCTCGTCACGGTCCCGTGCAGGAACACCAGCACCGTGGCCGCGTCGGCTTCGGCCGACACCAGGGACGTGCCGGTCACGTCCCACTGCGCACTGATCGCGTCCTGCTTGGCGCGCGGCACGATGTCACTGGCGCCCAGGTCGCTGAACTCGGTCAGAAAGTTCCCGGTGAGATGCGTTTTCGCGGTCTCGACGTCGGCCTCGACGGTGTCGGGTGAGTAGCTGAGAATCGTGGCCGTCAGGTCGCCGATCTCACCGGCGGCACCCGAACGCACCTGTTCGAGAGAGCTGTCCCGCGTGCCGACGGTGAAGTGCATGATGGCGCTGTAGCCCAGGAGTAGCACCGTCACCACCGCGACGACCGGAAGGACCGCACGCCGCCGCGGCCGCACCGCCTCGGCGGGACCGCTGTCTTCGTCGGTGCCGGTGTTTCGTTCGAGCGTCTGTTCCATGGTCATGGCACTACCTCGATCTTCGCGAGCTTGTAGAGATCCCCGTCCTTGCCGACCTGCACCCGCAATCGCCACGTGCGGGGTTCGTCCTTGGCTCCCGCCGCGTTGGTCACCTTGGTCACGGCGGCCACCATCACCGAGGTGGTGCCGTCGTCGTTCGCACGCTCGATTCCCGCGCCGAGGATCTCACCGGTCGATTCGGTCTTCGACTGCGCGATGGTGTCGATGAACTCCGTTTTGGTGCTTTCGAATTCGGTCTTCCACTCCCCCGTCGCCCCGTCGAGAATGCGCTGCGCGCTCCCCGCCGGGTCGGCGGCGCTCGGGGTGATGAGGTTCATGACCGCCTGCCGGGTTCCCTGGAGGAGTTCGAGATCGTGGTCGGCGACTGCGTGATGGTCGTCGTGGGAGCGCGCCAGCCCGACGGACGTCACCGCGAGTGCGACCACGGCGACCGCCGACAGGACGGCTCCGACCGCGGCCCACCGTGGATGTTTCCGCGCGGTGCCGGGCGCCTCCGTCGCGCTGTCGTCGATGTCGGTGGACGCGTCTTCGGCCAGCGCACGGGCGAGTGCCGCCTCGGCTTCGCGCGCCGCCGCCTCCGCTTCGGCGGCGGCTCGCGAGGCCTGGGCCGCGGCATCTGCCGCGGTGACTGCGAGTCGGGAAGTTACGCGTCGCACCATGATCAGCGTCCTAAGGTCAGGAGATTTTCGAGAGTGGGGACCCCGGCGGGCACCAGGTCGGGTTGGCGGTAGATCTGCCCGTCGGCACCCCGGTATTCACCGGTGGAGGGGTTGTAGCTCGCAGTTCCCACCGACGCCGGCGCGGCGGCGGGTTGCGGAACACCGATCGCGTCGAACGCGGCGTTGCCCTCGGCCGCGAGCGGGTTGTCCGTGGTCGGGGTGGGATTGCCCACCCAGGGATTGGTGCCCTTGGGCACGTACTCCTCGTCGCTCTTGCAGATTTCGACGGTGGGAGCCCGCTTCCCCGGCTTGTCCATGCACGGCATGTTCCGGGCGCCGCGTGCCGCGACGTCGGCGTCCTGCGGGACCGCGCAGTAGATCGCGTCGGACGTCCGGACCGGTGAATCGGTCGCGGAACCGTCGCGTCGCTCGGACGCCGGCAGGAATCCCGTGGTGCAGGGCGGGGACGTGTTCAGGTTGAGGTTGAAGTCCATCAACGCCGCACCCGTCGTGTCCTCGTTGGGGACGGTCATCGTCTTCATCAGTCCGACGCTCGGGGGAACCAGCACCAACGCCTGTTCGAGCGACCGGTTGTACGTGACGGCGACCTGACCGAGGCTGGTGAGGTTCGCCAGCAGGAGCGGGGTCGTGGGCCGAAGTCGCCGGAACAGTTCTGTCAGTTCCGTCGACGCCGCCGGGGCGGTCTGGAAGATGCTGCGCACCTGCGCGTCGCGTCCGGCGGCCTGCGCGCTGACCTCGCGGAGGTGGCGTACCCACTCCTGCAGGGCGGGGCCGCTGTCCACCTGGGATCGGAGGAACGGGGCAGCGTCCGAGACGAGGCGGGCCGTCGGATCCGCGGTGTCGGCGGCCGTGGCCGCCACGGCACTCGACGACTCGATCAGCCGTTGAATGTCCTCACCGGTTCCGTTGAAGGCGTTGTAACTCTCGTCGATCAGGGTGGCGAGCTTGTCCTCGGGGATGGCCTCCAGACCCCTGTTGACGGTGTCGAACATCGGGGCGATGTCCTGCGGCACCGACGTGCGGTCGGTGGGGATCAGATCACCGTCCTGCAGGTAGGGGCCACCCAGACCGGTGGGGACGAGATCCACGTACTGCTCGCCGATCGCCGACCGGCTGTGCACTTCGGCTCGTGCGTCCGCGGGGATCTTCGTGGAACTGTCGACGCGCAGGGTCGCGCGGGCGCCCGAGGCCGTGGGGACGACGTCGGTGACCGTGCCGATCGTGGCGCCGCGGTAGGTGACGTTGGCGGTGCCGTAGAGCCCACCGCTCGTGGGCAGCTCGACCGTCAGCTCGTAGCGGCCGATCCCGGCGATCGCGGGCAGGCGCATGTAGTGCAGACCCATCACCGTCAGCGCCACCACCGTGAGGATGCTGAAGATGGTCAGCTGGATGCGGACGAAACGTGTGAGTATCACTGTCCACCTCGGATCACGACCGACTCGAGCGGAGCGGTCAGCGGGTTCTTGTCCGCGGTCGGCATCCGGCCGACGGTGCGGCCGAGGGCGGTCTCCGCGTTGTAGAGGGTGCCTGCGAGCGGCGTGCCCTGCAGGAAGTTCGCGTCGATGCGGCCCAGGGTGAGGTCGAGCGTGGCGGACAGGTTGCCCGCGTCGCCCTGGATGTATTTCGGGAGGCCTGCGAGCGGCCACGGGAATGTGGGAAGCATGCCCAGCGAACCGGCGAGCCCCGGGCCGGCGTTCGCCAATTCGCGCAGGGTCGGCGCGAGATCCCGCAGATTCTGCTGGATGTCCTCGGAACCGGCCGTCACCGTCCGGTTCGCGACGTCGGCGAAATTACCTACGGACGTGACGGACCCGGTCAGGTTGTCCTTCTGCCGGTTGAGTGTCTCGATGGCGGGTGGGATCCGTTCGAGTGCGCTCTCGAGGGTCTGCGTCTGCTCGTTCGCGGTGAGTGCGAGCCGATCGAGTCCTTCCAACGCGGTGAGAATGTCGACCTTCTGGGTGTTCAGCGCGCTCGTGAACGTGTCGAGCTGGGTCAGGAACGTGCGCACGTCCGATTCGCGGCCGCCGAGGGCGGCGTTGAGCTGGGTGTCGATCTCCTGCAACTGACCGAGGCCGCCGCCGTTGAGCACCACCGACACGGCGGCCAGGGTCTGTTCCGTGGTGGGGTACTGACCCGCGTGATCGAGCGGGATCGTGTCGCCGTTCCCGAGCGAACCGCTCGGCTGCTCGTCGAGCGGTTCCGCGAGTTCGACGTGCAGCGAGCCGAGCAGGCTGGTCTGCCCGATCTTGGCGGTCGCGTTCTTCGGCAGCGCGACATCGCCGTCGAGCCGCACGGTGACCAGGGCGTGCCAGTCCTGGAGTTGCACGTCGGTGACGTTCCCGACGGTCACGTCGTGGACCCGGACGCGACTGTTGCGCTGGATCGACGTGACGTTCGGCATCTCGATGGTCACCGTGTACGAGCCGTCTCCGGATCCTTCGGTTCCGGGCAGCGGCAGGGAGTTCGCGCCCTCCCAGCCGCAGCTGGTCAGCAGTGCCGCCGACAGCCCGGTCAACAGGAGGCCGATCGACCGCCGTAAGGGTGTGTACCGGAACATCATCGGCCTCCACTCGTCATCGGGGTGGCCAGCCCGAGGAGGCCCGGAATGCCGGCGCGGGCGTCCACGGTGCGCACCGGTGGGGCGGTCGGCACCGTGCCGCGCAGGTAGTCCTGGCTGTAGTCGATCTGGTCGGGGCGCACCTGGACACTGGTGATCGGGTTGGCGCCTGCCGGCGGATAGTTCATCTGGATGAGGTTGAGGACCGGGGCGAGATGCTGGACGCAGAGTTTCGCGGACTCCGCGGCGCCCTTCTGGCTCGCGGCCTGGATTGCGCCACAGATGAACTGGATGGGGTTCTGCATCTGCGTCACCGCCAGCGCACCGGTCATCGAGCCCTGCGCCGGCTGATAGATGTTGTAGAAGTTCTGCAGCGTGTTCGGCAGGACGTGGAGAAGCTGCTCGATGTCCGGGCGTGACTCGTTCAGCATGGTGGTCACCGCGGCCAGGTCGTCGACGGACTTCCCCAGCCCTTCGCGGTTGTCGCCGATGAACTGCCCGATGCGGTGGACGAGGGCATCCACGCTGTCCAGCGAGGTGGCCAGTTCCTGATCGGAGTTGGTGAGCACGCCGGACACCGAGGCGAGGTTCTGGTTGAGCTGCACGATCTGCTGGTCGCTCGCGGCGAGCGCCGACACGAACACCTGCAGATTGCGCACCGTCGCGAACACGTCGTCCCGTCCGTCGGACAGCGTCGACATCGCCTCGGACAACTTGGTGAGGGTGGTGTTGATGTCGGTTCCCTTGCCGCTGAGCGAATCCGCGGCGTCGTTCACGAACTGGCCGAGCGGACCGTTGGCGCTCTCCTCGGTGGGGCCGAGCGATTCGGAGAGGTGCTGGAGCTGCGCGCGGAAGTCGTCCCACTCGATCGGGACCGCGGTCCGCTCGAGTGGAATCTCGTCCTGGTCGGCGAGCGCGGGACCTCCGGTGTAGGCGGGGGTCAGCTGGATCGCCCGCGACGTGACCAGGCTCGGTGAAAGAATCGCTGCCTTGGCGTCCTGCGGAACCTGGTATTGCGAGTCGTAGTGGAAGGTGACCTTCATCCGTTCGCCGTCCGGCTCGATCGCATCGATCTTGCCGACGTCGACTCCGAGGATCTTCACCTGGTCGCCGACGTAGATTCCGTTGGTGTTCGCGAAGTACGCCGTCACGGTCGTCGTGGAGCTCGTGCGGTAGAAACTCCACCCGGTGGCCGCGACGACGGCGACGGCCACCACGGCGAGCGCGGCGATCCAGACGCGGCGTGAACGTCGGAGGGTGTGCAACATGGTGGACATGTCCTATCCGCCCAATCCGGGCAGTGGGGGCAGACCGGGAATCGAGATGGGCGGCAGCGCGGGGAGAGCGGGCGCCGCGGGCGGCTGCGTCGAGTTCGCGACCGGGACTTCACCGGGCTGCACCGGGCAGTTGCTCGGGTTCGGCAACGGTGTCGTGCTGCCGGGCGGAACGGTGCCCGGTGCGCTGTTGTCTCCGCAGGCCACCGGGAAGGTGTTCTGCCCGTTCAGGGTTCCCGGGTTGATGCCCTGTTCCTGGAATGCGGCGTCGATGAACGGCTGCAAATACTGTCCGGGCAGCAGATTCATGATGTACGCCTTGAAGAACGGGCCGGAGGCCACGGACTCGCCGAGCGACGTCGCATACTGCGACAGCGGCTTCAGCGAAGCCTCGAGATTGTCTTTCTGCTGGTTCAGCAGGCCGGTTGTCGTGTTGAGCTGGTCGAGCACGGGCCGCAGCTGTGCCTCGTTGTCGTCGACGAGTCCGTTCACCTGCGCCGTCACCGCCGTGACGTTGCCGAGCAGTGTGTCGATCGCCCGGCGGCGCTGCTCGAGCGACGCGAACAGGGTGTTGCCGTCGACGAGCAGCTTGTCGATCTGATTGCTTCTCTCCGCGAGCACACCCGTGACGGATTCGGCGTTGCGGGACAGATCCTGAATCAGCTGATCCCGCGAGCTCACGGTGTCCGAGAACCGGGACATTCCGTCCAGCGCCGCGCCGAGGCTCGGCTCGGTCTGATCGAGCGTCTCGCCCAGCGTGTCGAGGGCGCCGGCCAGCTTGTCGGTGTCGAGTCCGCTGATCGTGGTGGTGAGGTCGCCGAGAGCGTCCGTGAGCAGGTACGGCGTGGTGGTCTGGGCGAGCGGGATGACGTCGTCCGTCGCGAGGAGGTCGTCGTCCCCGCGCGGGGTCACCTGAAGGTACTTGTTGCCGAGCACCGTCCGCGTCTTGATCGACAGTTCCGTCTTGCTGCCGAGGCGCACACCGTCCGCCGTGAACTCGACGAGAACCTTGTCGCCGTCGAGTTCGACGGAGTGGACCTTGCCGACCTCGACGCCGGCGACCATCACCTTGTCGCCGCTCAGCAGGCCGCCCGTGTCACCGAAGTACGCCGAATAGTGCGACGACGTGGTCAGATACTGAAGCTTCTCGAAGTTCATCGACGTGAGCACGACGACGAGGGTGATCGCGATGCCGACCAGGCCCACTCGTGCGGTCTTGGAACGAATCATGGTGCGCTGCACCTCCCGGCCCGCTGGCCGACGATCGGTATGTACACGGGGTCTCCGTTCGGGCCGTTCACCTTCAACTGCACGTCGCAGAGGTAGAACGTGAAGAAGTCGCCGAACAGGCCCAGCCTCGACAGCTTGTTGTACGCGGCGGGAAGGGAATTGAACGCCCAGTTGATGTAGTCCTGGTCGGCGACGACCTGATCGGAGAGCCTGCCGGCCTGGGTGATGTCTTCCTTGACGTCGGGCCGGGTCGATTCGAGTAGCGCGGCCATCGAACTGGACGCGTCGTCGATGTGGACGAGGGCGTCGCCGAGCGGATCCGACTGCTCCCCCAGCCTGGTGACGAGTTGCTGCAACTGGTCGATGCCCTGGTTGAACTCGGCGTTCCGGCGGTCGACGGTCCCGAGGAGGGTGTTGAGATTGCCGATCACGGCTCCGATCAATTGGTCCCGGTCGGCGAGGACCGAGGTCAGCTGTCCGGCCTGTTGCAGGAAGTGGTCGATGGTGCCGCCCTGGCCCTGGAAGACGTCGATGAGGGACGTCGACAGCGCATTGACCTGTTCGGGGTCGAGCGCCTTGAACAGGGGCCGGAATCCGTTGATCAGGGCATCGAGATCCAGCGCAGGCACCGTGCGTTCGACGGGAATGGTGTCGCCTTCACCCATCGGTGTGAGTGGGCCGGACCCTTCGACGAGTTCGAGATAGTGGTCGCCGATGAGGTTGCTGAACTTGACTGCGGCACGGGTCGATTCGGTGAGCGGGACGTTCTTCGTCAGCGCGAAGGTCACCCGCGCCGTGGAGTCCTCCTGCACGTCGACCGATTTCACCTTGCCGACCTCGACGCCGGCAACCCGGACGAATTCGTTGTCCCGGAGCCCGGACACGTCGTCGAACACGGCACTGTACTGCTTTTCGCTGCCGAACCGGAACTGGCCGAACACGATGACGACCGCCGCGGTGAAGAGAACCATGACGAGCGTGAAGATCGCGAGTTTCGTTGCCGTTGCGGATATCTTCATCGTGGAGCCACCCCTCCCACGGTCGTGCCGAAGAGGTATTCGACGAAGCTCGGCGATCCTGCGCGGGGCGCCGTGGCATCCGCGATGTTCGCACCGCCGTCGACCACCAGGTGCGGCGTCGGGAACATGTCCTTGGTGATCTCCGGGTAGCAGCCGGGTAGCAGCCGGGTGCGCCGCCGGGGCCGCCGCGGCCCTGGACGATCGGAAGATTCTCGGGGTACGAGTAGTTGTCGTCGCCGGGCATGATGCCGGCGTCGAGTTCCAGCGAATAGCCGGTGTTTCCGGCACCGAAGCGCTGCTCGGCCTCGGCGGTCGTCGCTGCCTGCTGGAAGAGGCACGCGTATTCGGGGCTGTATTCGGCGAGGAGCGCCGTGGTGGGCACGAACAGTCTCATGGTGTCGAGGAAGCTCTTCTCGTTCTCGGACGCGATGCCGAATCCCTCGTCGCCCATCGTCCGGAACGCCTGGAGAGTGGACTCGAGCGGCTTCTCCTCGGCGACCAGCGTGTCCGACGTGACGCTGGCGTTGCCGAGCAGTGCCATGAAATCGGGAACCGCTTCCGCGTACGTGTGGGCGGTGGCGGCCGTGTCCCGCCAGTCGTTCGCGAGGGTCGGCAGGGTCGGGTTGACCGCTGCGAGGAACCTGTTGGCGTCGGTGAACGTGGTGCCCAGTCGATCACCGCGACCGCGGAGTCCGGTGGCGACCGCGCCGAGCGTCGCATTCAGCTTCGCCGCGTCGACATGTTCGGTGACCGAGGTCAGGTTCTCGAACACGGTGTTGATCTCGGTCGTGACGTTGCGCGAACGCACCTCGTGTCCCGCCGCGAGGGGTTCGCCCGAAGACCCGTCCGGGATCTCGAGGGCCACGTACTTGGACCCGAACGCGGTGGTGGCCTTGATCTCTGCGACGGTGTCGGCGGTGAGGAGACCGAACCACTGCTCGTCGATGTCGAGTTGGAGGCTCGCGCCGTCCGCGACGTGGTCGATCTCGCGGACCTTGCCGATCTGGACTCCGTTCAGTTGCACCTTGGCTCCCTGATCCATGACCAGTCCGGAACGGTCCGACACGACGGTCAGGGGAACGGTGCTGTTGAATGCGCCCTTGAAGGACAGCAGGCAGCCGAACAGAATCGCTGCGAGTCCGACGACGAGCGCTGCGCCCTTCGATTTCAGGGGCGGCGGGTGATAGTGCGACTTGGCACTTCTTCTCGAGATCATGAATCCTTACCCCTAGCCCGCAAGATTGAAGTTGCCGGACGCTCCGTAGATCGCCAGGGATGCAATGAGGGTGACCGAGACGACCGCGATCAGCGACGTCCGGACCGCACGGCCTACCGCCTCTCCCACACCGGCGGGTCCGCCGCGTGCGTGATAGCCGTAGTAGCAGTGGATGAGCATCACCACGAGTGCCATGACCACCGCCTGTAGGAACGACCAGAACAGGTCGGTGGGCCGCAGGAAGGTGGTGAAGTAGTGGTCGTAGACGCCCGAGGACTGTCCGTACACGTATGTGGTCGTGAACTGCGAGGCCACGAACGACATGATCACGGCCATCGAGTAGAGCGGGACGATGGAGATCATGCCGGCGATCAACCGCGTCGACACGAGATACGACATGGAGCGGATACCCATCACCTCGAGTGCGTCGATCTCCTCGCTGATCCGCATGGCACCCAACTGGGCCGTTGCGCCCGCGCCGATCGTGGCCGCCAGCGCGATACCGGAGATCACCGGGGCGACGATGCGCACGTTGATGAACGCCGCGAAGAATCCGGTCAGGGCCTCGACACCGATGTTCCCGAGCGAGCTGAAACCCTGGATCGCGAGGAGCGTTCCGCCGGAGAGCGTCATGAAACCGACGATGACGACGGTACCGCCGATGATCGCCATCGCACCCGATCCCATGCCGATCTCGGCGATCAGCCGCACGGTCTCCTTCTTGTAACTGGAGATCGCGTGCGGGGCCAGGCGGATCGTCTTGCCGAAGAAGTCGGCCTGGTGCCCGATTGCCTGCAGGATGCGGACCGGGATGCCTGCCGCGTCGGCCAGTTTCGGGTAGCGGCTTCCGGCGACCGTCTTGTGCACTGCCATGATCCGTCAGGCTCCTGTTCCGAATTTGACGCCGATGGCGGTGACCACGACATTGACGGCGAAAAGGGCCATGAACGCGTAGACCACGGTCTCGTTCACCGCGTCGCCGACGCTTTTCGGGCCGCCCTTCACCGTCAGCCCGCGGTGGCACGCCACCAGACCCGCGATCAGCCCGAACAGGGTGGCCTTGACTTCCGAGATGATGACCTCCGGCAGTCCCGTCACGAACGTCAGCGAGGACACGTAGGCACCGGGGGTGACGTTCTGGATGTAGACGGAGAACAGGAACCCGCCGGTGAGCCCGATCGTGATGACGAGGCCGTTCAGCAGCACCGCCACGAACATCGACGCCAGCACACGCGGCACCACGAGGCGGTGGATCGGGTCGATTCCGAGCACCCGGATGGCGTCGATCTCCTCCCGGATGGTGCGCGCACCGAGATCGGCGCAGATTGCCGTCGCGCCTGCGCCTGCCACGATGAGCACGGTGACGAGTGGTCCGATCTGTGTGACCGCGCCGAGGCCGGCCCCTGCGCCGGACAGATCCGCCGCGCCGAACTCCACGAGCAGGATGTTGAGGGTGAACACCACGAGCACGGTGAACGGCAGTGCGACGAGCAGCGTCGGCAGCAGCGCGACACGCACGATGAACCACGACTGCAGCACCAGTTCCCGCCATTGGAACGGGCGCTTCGCCATGGCCCGGAACGTCTCACCGCACAGCTCGAAGAATCCCCCGACGGCGCGCAGTCCCGTGTCGACGCCGGACACGACCCTCGCGGTGGCAGTCTCGCGCACGGGCACACTCATGACGGGCCTTTCTCTGGAGACGAGGCTGTGCGGGCACAGCGAGATACTCGAGATGACAACGCTTCGATTCCTTTACGGCGGAGAGAGTCCGGGCGATTTTCGGTTTCGGCAGCTACCCCATGAGGCGGCGGAGCAGGCGGGTGGCGAGGGCTCCGTACGGCGGGTAGGCGAACGACGGGTCGGGGTTGGTCGGCTTGCGCAGCACCGACTTCCGGTGGCTGAATGTCGCGAACCCGTGCTCGCCGTGATAGTCGCCGATGCCGGAGTTGCCGACCCCGCCGAACGGCAGGTCCGGAACGAGCAGTTGGTACAGGAGGTGATTGACTCCCACCGAGCCGGACGAGGTGGTGTCGAGAATGGTCTGCACCGTGGCGTCCGACTCCGCGAATACGTACAGTGCGAGGGGCTTCGGCCTGCTGTTGACCACATCCACCGCGGCGTCGATCGACGGCACCGTCACGACGGGGAGGATCGGCCCGAAGATCTCCTCGTTCATCAGCGGTGAGTCGAGGTCGGGGTCGGTGACCACGGCCGCACCGAACCGGAGGGAATCGCGGTCACGCTGCCCGCCGCTCGTCTCGCCGCCGTGGCCCTGCAGGAGTCCGCTCAGCCGGTCGAAGTGGTGCTCGTCGACGATACGGGTGGGTTCGGCGCGCCACGCCGCGGCCAGTTCGCGGAGCAGTCGCTCGACGAATGCCGGACGGACCGCCTCCTCGACGATCACGTAGTCCGGTGCGATACAGGCCTGCCCGCTGTTCACACATTTCGCCCACGCGATCCGCCGGGCCGCGACGTCGAGGTCGGCGTCGGCCGACACGATCACCGGGCTCTTGCCGCCGAGTTCGAGGGTGACCGGTGTCAGGTGCTCGGCCGCGGCCACCGCGACCAGACGGCCCACCCGCGGCGACCCCGTGAAGAAGATGTGGTCGAACCGCTCCCGCAGCAGGTCGGTGCTCACGTCGGCGCCGCCGGTCGCCACGACGACCGCCGACGGGTCCACGTACGTCGGCAGCAGGTCCGCGAGCACCTGCGCGGTGTGCGGGGCCAGTTCCGACGGCTTCACGACCACCGTGTTGCCGGCGGCCAAGGCGCTCACCAACGGCTGCAAGGTGAGCAGAATCGGGAAGTTCCACGCCCCGATCACCAGGACCACGCCCTTGGGTTCCGCGACCGTCCACGCCTTGCCCGGCTGCTGCGTCACGGGAAGGGCAGCACGGGCAGGCCGCGACCACCGCTCGAGGTTCTTCAGGGTATGGCGGATCTCGGCGCGGACCGGGGCGAGGTCGCCCATGAACGAGCCGATCGCGGAGCGGCCGAGGTCCCGCTCGATCGCCGCCGCGAGGTCGCCCTCACGTTCGGCGATCAACCGGGCGAGCCCTTCGAGCTGTGCGCGGCGCCAGGTGAGCGACCGGGTGCGTCCGCTGCGGAACGTGGCACGCAGGGCCGCGACGTGGGTGGCGGCATCGGAAGTCGAGGCCGGTTTCACCGTCGTGCGGGTTGCAGTAGTCATGCGGAACGTCCATCCATCCGGGCTGCCGGTGACAGCGCTGATTCGACCTCGAAGTCGTCCATGTTCGGCTGGTGCGCGCGGCGCCAGTACTCGATGTATTGCCACGGGCTGTTGGTCACCACGCGGCCGCGGCTGTTGCGGTAGTAGGTGGTCATGCCGGGATGCGTCCAGATCGTCCGCGACAGCGCCTCGCCGAGTTCGTCGTCGTACCTGTCGAACGTGTCCTGCCGGACCTCGATGCTGGCGAGTCCCTCGTCGATCATCTCGGCGAGAACGCTGGTGACGTACTGCACCTGGATCTCGGTGCCGGCGACGACGGTGCCGCCGTGACCGGTGTTCGTGTTCGGTCCGTAGAGGCAGAAGAAGTTGGGGAAGCCGGGCACGGTGATACCGAGGTAGGCGCGGCCGTCGTCGTCGCCCCAGACCTCGCGCAGCGAGGTGCCGTCTCGACCGCGGATGTCGACCGATCCGAGTACCTGGACGGCATCGAATCCGGTTGCCAGAACGATGATGTCGGCCTCGTACTCGGTGCCGTCGGTGGTGCGCACACCGCGCGGGGTGACGGTCTCGATGTTCTCGGTCACCAGGTCGACGTCGTCGCGGCGGATCGTGCGGAACCAGCCGTTGTCGATGAGCAGCCGCTTCCCGTACGGCGGGTACGACGGCAGGCTCTTCGCGAGCAGGTCGGGGCGGCCCTCGAGTTCGCTCTCGATGTGCGAGGTGAGGATCTTGCGCAGCCGGTCGTTGCCGCGGTTGATGGCACGGTCGGGATGCGGGTACTCGGGGTCGATCTGCAGCAGCCCGTGCAGTTTGTCGCCCATCCGCCAGAACAACCGCAGCCGGTACCACCCCTGGTAGTTCGGGACGTGGCGGTTGAGGAAGGCCACACCGTCGGGGATGTCGCGCCGGTAGTTGGGGTGCGGCATCGCCCACTGCGGTGAGCGCTGGAAGACGCGCACCTCGCTCGCCACGCCCGCGGCGGCCGGGACGAACTGCATCGCGCTCGCACCCGTACCGATCACCGCCACCCGCTTGCCCGTGATGTCGATCTCGCGGTCCCAGCGGGCGGTGTGCAGGCACGGGCCCTCGAAGGTGTCGAGTCCGCGGATCACCGGCACGCTGGGACGGTTGAGGAGTCCGACCGCGCTGACGAGGATGTCCGCGTCGAGTTCGTCCTCCAGCCCGTCCGCTGCCCGTGTCACGATCTTCCAGGAGGCCTGCTCCTCGTCGTACGCGGCGGAGACGACCTCGGTGGAGAACACGATGTTCCGGCGCACGTCCCACCGGTCCGCCAGCGAGCGCCAGTACTCGGCCAGCTCGTCGCGGCCGGCGAAGTAGCGGGTCCAGTCCGGGTTGAGGGCGAACGACAACGAGTACAGGTTGCTCGGGGTGTCGACGCCGCAGCCCGGGTAGAAGTTCTCGTGCCAGGTGCCGCCGACGTCGTCGTTCTTCTCGATGACGACGTACGGGATCCGCGCCTGCTCGAGCCGGATCGCCAGGCACAGTCCCGACAGTCCCGCACCGATGATCGCCACCCGCAACGGGGACTGCTCGCCGACGGTCGACACCGGGACGGAGGAGCGATCGTAGATTCCGAGTTCCTCGCCCAGGAGGTGCCCGTACCCTTCCGGAAGTACCTCGCCCAGCGTGGCGCTCAGGATCCGGACCAGCCGGTCGGGGTCCGGCTGCGGTGCGGGCTCGACCTCTCCGTCCCGGAGCCGGCGGAGTACGTCGAACGCTTCGGCCCGAATCCGGTCCTGGACGTCCTCGGCGAATCCGCCGGAGTCGTGGTCGCCGAGGTCCGGCGGCAACGTGGGAACGAAGGGCGATTCGATCCAGCGGTCCTCTCCGGTCACGTGTGCGAGGGCCGCGAGCAACGTGGGCAGGTTGGCGTCCGCCAGGGCGTCGCGAAGGTCTTGATCGGTGAAGGAATCGGGTGCCGATCCCGGCGTCGTCGTCTGCTGCATATAGTGACCATACAAAGTGTTCATACGTGATGTCAATCACTGGATGGAAGCAAGATGCGGACACGAGAAAGGGGATGGCCCGGAGGAACGCGGCCGAACTCGGCCGCGAAACGCACTCCAGCCCATCCCCTTTGGAACGGAACGGCGAACTATCCCTTGAAGAGGAGTTCGAACGGGTCGTGATCTTCGATCGCCGCGGCATACCGATGCGCCATGGCAGCCACGGTTTCCGACGGCTGCATCACGGTGGGAACGCACATCCAGGCGAACCCGTGCAGGGTGTGGCGACGGTAGTCGGCCCACGCCTCGTCCGGCGAGATACGCGGTCCGCCATGCGCTTCGAGCGCGTCGAGGTAGTGGTCGAGAAGTCCGCGTTCGTGGACGCGACGGTCTTCGATGGTCAGGGCCGATCCGATGAAGTAGGTGACGTCGTGCGACCACGGGGCCAGACAGGCGGTCTGCCAGTCGAGGAACGCCGGCGCCTGGCCGGGAATCCGGTACAACTGCGCGAAGTGGGCATCACCGTGGTTGATGGTGTGCACCGCATTGTCGTCGTGCTCCCACAGCGCCCGGAAGGCGCGCCGGACCCTTTCGTCGTCCCGCAGTCCGGGTGACAGCTCGGGAATTTCGTCACGACTGATCAGCGGATGGAACTGCTCCGGGCTGAGCATCACCTGGAACGCCTGCCGTGCGGCCTCGACGCCGACCGGTAGCCAGTCGTAGCGGCCCTTCGTGCTGCCCCACAGCGGTCCGTGCCAGCTGGCCTGGACCTCGAGCGTCTCGGCGACGCTGTCGACGGACCACAGGTTCGTCGCCTCGCCGAATTCGGCGCCCCGCGCCGTGAGGTCCTCGAGAATGACGATGCCCTGCTCGGGTTCGGCCTCCGCGTAATAGCACGCGGGAACCTCCGCCTGGAGATTCGGCGCGAGGTCGCGATAGAAGCACCCCTCGAGTTCGTAGGCGGCGCCGAGTCCGAATGCACGGCTCCGTTCGTCGAATCCTCCCTTGACGCACACTCTTTCGGGGATCCCCTGCGAGTCGCCGTCGAACTCGAGCTTCGCGAACGCCTTGGTGGCCGAACCCCAGATGACACGGTCGATGTCCACCCCGGTCACCCGGATTCCCGGGCGCGCCTTGGCAAGTGCCGCAGTCATCCATTCGGGAGTCAGCTCTTCGATGGTGCGGACGAGAGGTGCCGGCGACCCGGCGTCGCCGGTCACAGGAAACGTGGAGGTGTGAGTCATGTCACCGACAATACAGAGTGTTCAGACGTGATGTCAACGATTCTGCAGGCACGGTCAACCGCCGCCGAAACGCAACAAGGCACGCCCCCGGGGAGGCGTGCCTTGCGGCCCGTGAGTACTTATTAACCGCCGGCGGTTAATAAGTACTCACAGGTCAGAGACCATAAATGGCAGAGACGAGCAACTCGCCGAGCAACTTCGTCACCGAGCCGATATCGTCGAGGTGTTCTTCCCCCGCCATCGAACCGGCCACCGTCCGCTCGATGGTCCACATGATCACGGCCGCGAATTCGGCGGCGGGAGGGCCGTCCACGGCAATACCGGCCGCTCGGTCCGTCTCGATCATCGCCTGCAGGGCGGTGGTCATCCGACTGACCGTGTCGAGGTAGAGGCGCCCCAACTCGGGACGGCGCGGCCATTCGTGAACGGCATTGCGCGCCACAGCAAGCGTGGGCTCGTCGAGGTCGAGCCAGTCGGCCACCAGTTCCCGGATCCCGGTCGGATCGCTCCGGTCCATCTGCACCAGCATCTCGAACCCGCTCGCGATCCGTTCCGCGAATTCCTTGAACAAAGCGACGAACGCGTCGTCCTTGCTTCCGAAATAGAAGTAGAAGGTTCCGCGGGACGCATCGGCGCGCTCGAGGATGTGGGCGACACTGAGTTCGTCGAGGGTCTCTTCCTGGAGCAGGTCGTTGACCGCCTTCAGGATGGTGGCGGCGGTGTCGGTACTCGCCGTGGCCTCGCCCGCGGCCGGCGCGACCGGTACGGCCACCGCCCCCGCATTCTTCGCTGCCGACTTCTTCCGCTTCGCGCGTGTGACCGGGCGTTGGTTGCCGTAGATCGCGGCGAACGTGAGTGCCACGATCGAATCGACCGCGCTCTCGGCGGACGGCAACCGCTCGTCCAGGCCCTTCGAGCCCACGTAGAACGTCCGCTCGACGCCACCGACCAGCATGGTGGCGATCATCTCCGGTGACGCGCCGTCGGGTGCGGCACCGTTCGCGCGCTCGTGGATGATCTGTTCCGCGACCGCCCCGACGAACTGCTCGAGCATCACCTTCCACGCGGCGGCAACGGCGGGCACACTGTGCATCTGCTCCACCGCGGCGCAGATGACCGCGCCGTGCGCGGACCACATGTCGATGGTGCCGCGCATGCTCGCGTCCATCGACTTGGCCCGTGTCTTACCGGGGGGCGCCTGCCAGGGGACGGACTCCGAATAGGCATCGTCGAAAAGTCGCGCGATCATCGCCACCAGGACGTCGTATTTCGACGCGAAGTAGTGGTAGAAGTTCGCCCGCGACAGGCCCGCACGTTTGATGATCTGCGCGACGGTGAGATCCTGCATCGAGGTTTCCTGCAGCAACTGCTCGGTTGCCTCGAACACCGCGACCTCGGCGCTGCGCTGCCCGTCGTGTGCGCGCGGTCGCTGGCGCGAAACTGGCCGTGTACTCACGATAGTGAGAATACCCTATGTCTGGACACTATGACTGGACGGTGCCTCGACGAGACGGGCCGCCGGTTCCCGCACGGCTCGCAACAGGGCCTCGTCGAACACGTCGGCCTTCTCCAGCATCGGGTAGTGGCCGCAGTCGAGTTCCACCAGCGTGCTGTGGATCCGCTCGTGGACCCACCGGGCCCCGCGGACGGACAGCGCCGGGTCCGCTGTGCCGATGATCTGCGTGACCGGAACGTCGAGGTCGTCCAGTACGTGCACCTGTGCCGTCCGCAGCAGCGTCGTCATGCACGCGTTGGCAGCCCAACTGGGCGTCTGCAGCGAGATCCGCTGCAGCCAGTCGAGGGTCTGCTGATCCGGCGGTGCGCCGAACGGGTCGCCGACCGCCTGCCTGCGGTACGGCAACCGGTTCACGTGCTCGGCTGCGTGCATACCGCTCTCGACGGCGTCCGCGGGCACGCCGAACGGGTAGTCCGGCTGCCGGGCACCGGCGACACCGTTCGACGCGACGAGCACCAGGCGGTCGACCAGGGCCGGGTAGCGATAGGCCATCCGCAGCGCCGTCATCCCGCCCAGCGACCAGCCGACGACGGCCGCGCCGGCGGCACCGAACGCGTCGAGGATCGCTGCACCGTCCGCCGCGAGGCGATCGATGCCGTAGTCGCCCAGCGGAGCATCGGAGCCGCCGTGGCCCCGGAGGTCCATCGCGAGTACCCGGTGGCCGGCCTCGGCGAGCACACGGATCTGCCGGTCCCACACCGCGGAGCTCAAGCTCCACCCGTGGATCAGCAGAACGGGATCGCCGACGCCCAATTCGAGTACGTTGATCCGCACTCCGGGCTCGACCTCCACCAATGTCGAACTCATGTCACTCCTGTTCGGTCCCCGGACCATTCGGCCCGGGAACGTGGAAAGCCGGGCGGACGGGTCGAGTCGTTTCCCGTCCGCCCGGCGGACTAGGGGGCGCCGACGAGGACGGCGGCCCGAGAATCGGCGAGTGTGCCGCCGGACTCCGCGATCTCTACGAGCGATGCGGGAGGGCTGAAACGCTGATGGTAGGTCTGCGCGAGTTGCCGGGCGCGTGCGACGAAGCCCGCGACCCCGCCGTCGTACCCGTCGATGTACTGGAGGACACCGCCAGTCCACCCGGGGAAGCCGATGCCGAGGATCGACCCGACGTTCGCGTCGGGCACCGCCTCGAGTACCCCTTCGTCCAGGCACTTCACCGATTCGATCGCCTCGGCGAAGAGCAGGCGTTCCACCACGTCGCCGAGGGGGACGGCGGTGTTGCCGCCGCCGAAGGCGTCTGCGAGACCCGTCCACAGCCGGGTGCGTTTGCGGCCGTCGTATTCGTAGAATCCCGCGCCCGCCAGCCGGCCCGCGCGGCCGTGCTCGGACAGCATCGCGTCGAGAACGGCCTCGGCGGGATGCCCGGTCCAGCTCTGCCCGGCGTCTTCGGCGGCCTGCCTGGCGGTGTCGCGGACCCGTCGGAGCAGTTCCAGATTGAGCTCGTCCGCCAGTTGCAGCACGGGTGCCGGGTAGCCGGCCTGGGAGCTCGCCTGCTCGATCGTCGTCGCGGGGACACCCTCACCGAGCAGTGCCAGTGCCTCGTTGATGAACGTGCCGATCACGCGGCTGGTGAAGAATCCGCGACTGTCGTTGACGACAATCGGAGTCTTCGCAATCTGCTTCGCGAGATCCAGCGCGCGGGAGAGAGTGTCGTCGGACGTCTTCTCACCCTTGATGATCTCGAGGAGCGGCATCCGGTCGACCGGGCTGAAGAAGTGGAGCCCGATGAAATCCTCGGGCCGGCCGACGTTCTCGGCCAGGCCCGTGATGGGCAGGGTCGAGGTGTTCGATCCGATCAGCGCGCCCTCGGCGAGGAACGGTTCGATCTCGCCGAGCACCTGCGCCTTGACGGCCGGGTCCTCGAACACGGCCTCGATCACCAGATCGGCGCCCTCGGCAGCAGCCGGGTCGTCGGTGGGCAGGATCCGCGACAGCAGTGCATCACCGTTCTCCTGCGATGTCCGCCCCGATGCCACCTGCTTCTCGACGAGCTTGTTCGAGTAGCCTTTTCCGCGTTCGGCGGCGTCGAGGGTCACGTCCTTCAGGACGACGTCGATGCCGGCGCGAGCGCATTCGTAGGCGATTCCCGCGCCCATCATGCCCGCACCCAGCACCACGACCTTCCGTGCACGCCAGGGCGTGCGGTCGGCGCTGCGGCCGCGCGAGCCGTTGACGGCCTGCATGTCGAAGAAGAAAGCCTGGATCATGTTCTTGGCAACCTGCCCGGTCGCCAGGTCGACGAAGTAGCGCGCCTCGATGCGGAGTGCGTTGTCGAAGTCGACCTGCGCGCCCTCCACTGCCGCGGCGATGATGTTTTGCGGCGCCGGGTAGTTCGCGCCCTTGAGTTGCTTGCGCAACAGGGCCGGGATGGCGGGGAGGCGGGAGTTCAGTTGCTCGCTCCGGTCGCCGGGCGTCCCGCCGGGAATGCGGTGGCCCTTCACGTCCCACGGCTGAACCGCGTCGGGGTGGTCGACGATCCATTTCTTGGCCGCAGCAACGAGTTCCGACTGCGTTTCGACCAGCTCGTCGACGAGACCGAGTTCGTGGGCCGACCGGGCGCTGTGCTTGCGGCCCTGCAGCAGCAGCTCGGACAGCGCCCGCTCGACGCCGAGCATCCGCACCGACCGCACCACGCCACCCGCGCCCGGCAACAGACCGAGTGTGACCTCGGGCAGTCCGACGATCGTCTTCGGATCGTCGACCGCGACGCGATGGTGAGCGGCGAGGGCCAGTTCGAGCCCACCGCCGAGCGCGGAACCGTTGATCGCCGCGACCACCGGGCGGCCGATCGTCTCGAGGCGTCGCAGCAGACCACTGTTCCGGTCGACGAACGCGGAGAATTCCTCGATGCGGTCTTTCGTCGCTCCCCGAAGATCGCCCAGGTCGCCCCCGGCGAAGAACGTGCTCTTGCCGGAGGTGACGACGACGCCGGTGACCGAGTCGCGTTCGGCCTCGATGCGGTCGAGCGTGGACGCCAGGGCGTCGACGAATCCGGCATTCATCGTGTTGACGCGTTGACTGGGGTCGTCGATCGTGAGGACGACGACGCCCTGGTCGTCCCGGTCCCAGCGAATGATGCTGTTCTGGCTCATAGCCGTGTGAGTCCTTCCGGTTTTCAGCTCTGGTGGAGTGCTTCGATGACGGTGGCGATGCCGATGCCGCCACCGACGCAGAGGGTCACGAGGCCGTAACGTCCACCGGTGCGGTGCAGTTCGTCGAGGAGGGTGGAGACGATCATGCCACCGGTGGCGCCGAGGGGATGACCCATCGCGATGGCGCCGCCGTTGACGTTGACCTTGTCGAGGTCGAGGCCGAGGTCGCGGACGAACCGCAGGACCACCGATGCGAACGCTTCGTTGATTTCGACGAGATCCAGGTCTGCAGGTGTGAGTCCCGCCTTCGCCAGCGCCTTCTCCGACGCCGGGGCGGGGCCCGTGAGCATGATGGTCGGGTCGGCGCCGGAAACCGCGGTCGCGACGATCCGACCGCGTGGCGTCAGCCCGAGTTCTCGTCCGACTTCCTCGCTGCCGATCGCCAACAGTGATGCGCCGTCGACGATTCCGGAGCTGTTACCGGCATGATGAACATGGTCGATGCGCTCGACGGTGTGAAACTTCTGCAGCGCAACGGCATCGAAGCCGGCGATCTCACCGAGCGCTGCGAACGACGGCTTCAGTGCACTGAGCGATTCGACGGTGGTGGCGGGCCGGACGAGTTCGTTCGTGTCGAGCAGGACGCGGCCGTTGAGATCCCGCACCGGAACCGTCGAGTGGTCGAATCGACCCTCGGCCTGCGCACGGCTGGCACGCTGATGTGAACGCACCGCATACGCGTCGACGTCTTCGCGGGTGAAGCCCTCGATTGTCGCGATCAGGTCGGCGCCCACACCCTGGGGGACGAAGTGGCTGGCGAGGTTGGTGGCCGGGTCGTCCATCCAGGCGCCGCCGTCGGAACCCATCGGGACCCGGGACATCGACTCGACTCCCCCGGCGAACACGAGATCCTCGAATCCCGAGCGCACCTTCTGTGCGGCGATGTTCACGGCCTCGAGGCCGGACGCGCAGAATCGGTTGATCTGAACTCCCGCAACAGTGTCGGGGAGGCCGGCCGCGATACTCGCTGTGCGCGCAACGTTTCCACCCTGCTCGCCGACCGGGGAGACGACACCGAGGACGAGGTCGTCGACACGATTCGGATCGAGGCCGGGGTTGCGATCGAGCAGATCGCCGATCAGCCCGACTGCGAGGTCGATGGGCTTGACGGTGTGGAGGGCACCACCCGGCTTCCCCTTTCCCCGTGGCGTCCGGATCGCGTCGAAGATCAGCGCTTCAGTGGCCGGCATCGAAAGACTCCTTGTTCTCGCTGAATGGCTGCTTCGCCGCAGCACATCGCGACCATACATCGTGTTCATATGCAATGTCTATACCCGTTCGGCACGATGCCCGAATTCCCGACCTCCCCGGATGCATGGACGAGAGCCACTTCCACACAACCGGATACGAGTTTCGGGCAATTGGTCCTTACGCCGAGACGGCGTGTGGTGGTATATCTCGATAGTCGATCAATGCTGGGCATTCGCCACAGCGGACGAGCCCCATGCACATTTCATGGCGCCGTTTCCTGCTGCGTGGAGCATCCCGCCCAGCCCCCGGTTCGAATGAATCGAACCGGTCCCCAAAACACTGGAGGTTGTCGTGGGCGTCGAGGTATCCGTCGAGGGACTGACCAAGTCCTTCGGCTCGCAGAGGATCTGGCAGGACGTCACGTTGACCCTTCCGGCCGGTGAGGTCAGTGCGTTGC
>NZ_JARJBD010000319.1:0-1004 GCF_029269925.1 Rhodococcus sp. T2V | reverse complement strand
CTAGAGGAAATGTGCGCGGAACCCCTATTTGTTTATTTTTCTAAATACATTCAAATATGTATCCGCTCATGAGACAATAACCCTGATAAATGCTTCAATAATATTGAAAAAGGAAGAGTATGAGTATTCAACATTTCCGTGTCGCCCTTATTCCCTTTTTTGCGGCATTTTGCCTTCCTGTTTTTGCTCACCCAGAAACGCTGGTGAAAGTAAAAGATGCTGAAGATCAGTTGGGTGCACGAGTGGGTTACATCGAACTGGATCTCAACAGCGGTAAGATCCTTGAGAGTTTTCGCCCCGAAGAACGTTTTCCAATGATGAGCACTTTTAAAGTTCTGCTATGTGGCGCGGTATTATCCCGTATTGACGCCGGGCAAGAGCAACTCGGTCGCCGCATACACTATTCTCAGAATGACTTGGTTGAGTACTCACCAGTCACAGAAAAGCATCTTACGGATGGCATGACAGTAAGAGAATTATGCAGTGCTGCCATAACCATGAGTGATAACACTGCGGCCAACTTACTTCTGACAACGATCGGAGGACCGAAGGAGCTAACCGCTTTTTTGCACAACATGGGGGATCATGTAACTCGCCTTGATCGTTGGGAACCGGAGCTGAATGAAGCCATACCAAACGACGAGCGTGACACCACGATGCCTGTAGCAATGGCAACAACGTTGCGCAAACTATTAACTGGCGAACTACTTACTCTAGCTTCCCGGCAACAATTAATAGACTGGATGGAGGCGGATAAAGTTGCAGGACCACTTCTGCGCTCGGCCCTTCCGGCTGGCTGGTTTATTGCTGATAAATCTGGAGCCGGTGAGCGTGGGTCTCGCGGTATCATTGCAGCACTGGGGCCAGATGGTAAGCCCTCCCGTATCGTAGTTATCTACACGACGGGGAGTCAGGCAACTATGGATGAACGAAATAGACAGATCGCTGAGATAGGTGCCTCACTGATTAAGCATTGGTAACTGTCAGACCAAGTTTACTTCTAG
>NZ_JARJBD010000318.1:0-1005 GCF_029269925.1 Rhodococcus sp. T2V | reverse complement strand
CGAATCCAACACCATGATCGACGACGGCACCATGTACCCGGGAAGACGCTCCCCGACGAACTCCGCCAACACCCGGGTATCGACGTCCGTTGCCGGCGCCGGCAGCACGTACGACACCAGGCGACTGTTCCCGGCACCGTCGTCGACCCCGACCGTGTGCGCGAACTCCACCACCCGATGCGCAGCCAACACGGCATCGATCTCACCCAACTCGATCCGGAACCCCCGAACCTTCACCTGAAAATCACTGCGGCCCAAAAACTCCAGAACCCGAGACCCGTCCGGGGAGGTCACCCAGCGGACCACATCCCCCGTGCGATACATCCGGCCACCCACACCGAACGGCGACGCCACAAACCGTCCCGCCGTCAACCCCACCCGACGCACATACCCCCGAGCCACACTCGGACCCATCACATACAGCTCACCCCGCACCCCCACCGGCACCGCACGCAACCGGTCATCGAGGACCACCAGATCGACACCCACGGTCGGCGACCCGATACTCACCGCCCGCCCCGACACCAGCGGACCCGTCGCCGACGACATGATCGTCGTCTCACTCGGACCATACGCATTGACCATCACCCGGCCCGGCGCCCACCGCGCCACCAACTCCGGCGGACACACATCCCCCGCCACCACCACCGTCCGCACACAGTCCAGACCACGGTGATCGAGCGACGCCAACGCCGCCGGCGTGCAAAACGCATGCGACACCCTGTGGTCGGCCACAAACTCCGCCAACTCCGACCCACCGAAAATCGTGGTCGGCGCCACCACCAGCGTCGCCCCCACACACACCGCCATCACCAACTCGAACACCGACGCATCGAAACTCGGCGACGCAAAATGCAACACCCGCGAACCCGCCGACACCACCAGACGGTCCCGCTCATCCGCCGCCAGATTCACCACACCCCGATGCGTGACCGCCACACCCTTCGGCCGCCCCGTCGACCCCGACGTGTAAATCACATACGCCGGATGATCCACCGACAACGC
>NZ_JARJBD010000317.1:0-1007 GCF_029269925.1 Rhodococcus sp. T2V | reverse complement strand
ACCTGACTTAGGACATTTCGCTTAGTGCCCCGCCTCGAGGCCGAGTAGAACAAGGATTTCACGCTCTTCGGGCGGGATCACCGGTGGGAAGTCTTCGGTGACGCCGTTGACGGCGATGGTGGAGGTCCGCAGCGGCCGGAACTGCTTGATCAGTCTCGCTATCGCGACGCCGGTCTGATCCTGGATGCAGCGGGCGACGGCCAACGCTGCGAACACGATGGTCAGGTGCGCCTCGATCGCGTCGCGGGTGTGATGGAACATCGGCCGTGCTCGCAGGTCTGTCTTCGACATGCGGAACGACTGCTCGACGTGCCACAGGTCGTGGTACTTGGAGATCACCTCACCCGGCCCCATGGTCGTGGCGGGGATATTGGTGACGTAGCCCTTCAGCCCGACCAGCGATCGGGCACGCTCCAGAGCAGAGGTGTCGAGGCTGCGGCCAGCGGGGGTGGTCTTGACGAACCGGGTTGATTTCGGGGCTTTGTCACCGTCGACGACCGCTTGGGCGCGTGCTTCCTGGGCATTGAGCGTCTGATTGTCACGGACCGCCCGCCGCTTCGAGTACTGCCAGACCGCCCGCCAGGAACTGGCGTGTGTGCCGGGATTCCAGGCCGGTTCGGCTCGCTTCTTCACGTCGTTGACGACACTGCGCCCGTGCCGCGGCGTTACGGTGTCGATAGTTTGTCCGTCGGTGAAAACATCACCGTTCCAACGGAAATGGTTCGCCAGGTCGCCGGGCGCTTTGGTGACGCGGGAGCCGACGATGAACTTCAAGCCTGCCTCGTCGAGGGCTGTGAGATTCGCCGCCGACAGCATGCCGGCGTCGGCGGCGACGACCATCTCGACGCCGGCGATGTCGTGGCGAGCCTGGAACTGGCGGACAATGGGGACGATGGTGTGGGTTTCGGCTGTGTTGCCTTCGAAGCAGCCGATCTCGAGCGGGAATCCGGTGCGGTCGACGAGCAGCCCGACCACGATCTGCGGATCGACCCTGCGTTCTTTCGAAT
>NZ_JARJBD010000316.1:0-1011 GCF_029269925.1 Rhodococcus sp. T2V | reverse complement strand
CCTGACTTGCACAGGTTTAGTGCCCCGGTCAGCGGGTCGGTAGGTCCAGCGCGGTGAGGATGCGGACTGCGTCTGGGGTGAGTGGGTCGGCGGCGGTGTGAGGGTGGCCAGCGATGGTCATGGTGATTTCTTGCAGCGGACGCAGGGTCCGGACCAGGGAGCGGATCGAGGTCCCGGTCTCGGTCTGCAGGTAGCGGGCGACGGCAAGTGCGGTGAACACGACGGTGAGGTGGGCTTCGATGGCGTCGCGGGTGTGATGGAACATCGGCCGCGCCCTCAGGTCGGTTTTCGACATGCGGAACGACTGCTCGACCTGCCAGAGGTCGTGGTACTTCGCGATGACCTCGCCTGGTCCCATGATCGAGGCGGGAAGATTGGTGACGTAGCCCTTCAGCCCGATCAGTGACCGGGCCCGATCGATGCTTGCGGTGTCGAGGCTCCGACCGTTTGCGGTGGTCTTGACGAACCGTGTCGACTTCGGTGCCTTGCCGCCGTCGACGACGTCTCGGGCCCGAGTTTCTTGCGCGTTGAGTGTTTGGTTGTCGCGGACGGCGCGGCGTTTCGAGTACTGCCAGACCGCCCGCCATGACTTCGGGTGTCCGGCCGCGTCCCAGATGGGTTCGGTGCGGTGGCGCACATCGTTGACGGCGCTCTTCGCGTTCCTCGGGGTGACGGTGTCGATGATCTGTCCGTCGGCGAAAGCGTTCCCGTTCCAATGGAAATGGTTCGCCAGATCGGCTGGGGCTTTCGTGACGCGGGACCCGACGATGAACTTGAGCCCGGCCTCGTCGAGGGCAGTGAGGTTGCCAGCGGAGAGCATCCCGGCGTCGGCGGCGATCACCATCTCGACACCGGCAATGTCATGGCGGTCTTGGAACTGCCGGATCATGGGCACAATGGTGTGGGTTTCGGCCTTGTTTCCCTCGAAACAGCCGATCTCCAGCGGAAACCCGGTCCGGTCGACGAGCAGGCCGACCACGATCTGCGGATCGACCCGCCGCTCCTTCGAGT
>NZ_JARJBD010000315.1:0-1017 GCF_029269925.1 Rhodococcus sp. T2V | reverse complement strand
TGGTTCGGGGTGGGACCGAGGTCGGGGAGGTTGCGAATACCGAATTTGTCTTTCAGGACGTGTCGGGCGGCGTGGTAGCCGGGCATGCCGTGGACGCTGGGTCCGGGTGGGGTGGACGCCGAGCACAGCTACACCCCGTCCAGTGGGGTGCGGTAGGGGTTCCATGTCGGGGTGGGTCGGGCGATCATCCGGTACATCGACACCTGTCCGGCGGCGATGTCCCCGCCGCGGTAGTTGAGGTCGTGATTGCTCAGCCGGGCGGCCGCAGTGGCGCGGGAGGCGACGATAATGTCGCGGAAACCGGGTGCGAACCGTTCGATCTGCGCGGTGATCGTCTCGGTCACATCGGCTTCGGAGCCGTTCGGAACGTGGGTGTAGGCCCAGAGCGGGCGCAGGTCCCGATTGAACCGGGTGGGGTCGGCGACGGTGGGTTGGCTGACCAGCACCAGCGGCCGGGGCGGCAGGTGGCCGGCGGCGATGGCGGTTTCGGCGGCGGTGATCTCGGCTCGGGTGCCGCCGCAGTGCACCGTCCCGGCCTGCTGCACCCGCGGGTCTTCCCAGGGCACGGCGGCTCCCAGGACGAAGTCGACTTTCGCGATGCCGAGGCCGGGGCGGTAGCGGCCGAGCGCCCGCCGGTACCGGCCCGGCAGCCGAGTGGAGAAGATGCGGGCCAGTGTCCAGGGGGAGGTGTCGAACAGGTACGCCCTAGCCGGGGGCAGCAGACGCCAGTCGGTGACCCTGCGGTCGCAGTCGAGGTGCCCGCCGTGCGCGCGCAGGTCGGCGATGAGCGCGTGGGTGATGGCCTGGGAGCCGCCGGTGGGGATCGGCCAGCCGACGGTGTGGGCGGCAGATCCGAGCAGCAGCATCGTCGCGGCGCTGGCGAGCGAGGGGGGACGTGCCCGCCGATGCCGGTCAGCATCGCCGCGGCCATGTCGTCGGTGAAGCGGCGATCCCGGCCGGCCCGGGTTCCCTGCTCGAGGACGCGGGCGGCGAAACCGAGCGCGGCCCGGATCCCCG
>NZ_JARJBD010000314.1:0-1018 GCF_029269925.1 Rhodococcus sp. T2V | reverse complement strand
ACCGACAGCGGGAGGGTGTCCAGGTGCACGACCTGCGCCGGAATCATGTACGACGGGACCCGGGTCGACAGGTGTGCCCGCACGTCGGACCACTCGGCCGCGCGCCGTCCCACCAGATAGGCGACGAGCGCCTCCTCGCCACGCTCGTCCCGGTGCACCACCACGACCGCCTGCACCACATCCGGATGCGTCTCCAGGGCCGACTCGATCTCCCCCAACTCGATCCGCTGCCCCCGCAACTTCACTTGAAAATCCGTACGACCCAGATACTCCAGAGCCCCGTCCCCGCGCCGACGCACCAGATCACCCGTCCGATACATCCGCCCACCCGCGACGAACGGATTCGCCACGAACCGATCCGAGGTGAGATCGACGCGGCCGAGGTACCCCCGCGCCAACTGATCACCCGCCAGATACAGCTCCCCCGCCACCCCGTTCGGCACCGGATGCAACCGCGCATCGAGCACATACACCTGCGTGTTCCACACCGGACGACCGATCGGCACCGACACCGTGTCCGACGCACCCGTCTCCCAGTACGTCACATCGACCGCAGCCTCCGTCGGCCCGTACAAATTGTGCAGACCCGCACCACTGACCGCCCGGAACCGCGACACCTGCTCCGGCGTCAACGCCTCCCCCGAACAGAACACCAACCGCAACGAATCACACTGCACCACAGCCGGTTCGGCAGTGAACACCGACAGCATCGACGGCACGAAATGCGCGGTGGTGACGCGGTGCCGGCGGATGAGGGTGGCGAGGTAATCGGGGTCGCGGTGCCCGTCGGGTGCGGCGATCACCAGGGACGCCCCGACCTGCAGCGGCCAGAACAGCTCCCACACCGACACGTCGAACGTCACCGGCGTCTTCTGCAGAACAACGTCCGCACTGGTCAGGGCATATTCGTGCTGCATCCACAGCAGACGATTCACGATCGCGCCATGCGTGACCGCGACCCCCTTCGGACGACCCGTCGAGCCGGACGTGAAGATCACGTACGCCGTGTTCGCCGCGG
>NZ_JARJBD010000313.1:0-1028 GCF_029269925.1 Rhodococcus sp. T2V | reverse complement strand
CTGGAAGGCGTGGTCGCGTTCACCAGCGACATCGCCGAACCCGACAAGGACGGCGGCGCCCTGCGCTACCGCGGCGTCGACATCGAGGAACTCGTCTCCAAGCACGTCACGTTCGGCAACGTGTGGGCCCTGCTCGTCGACGGCCGCTTCGGCCCCGGACTGCCCCCGGCCGAACCGTTCCCCCTGCCCGTGCACACCGGCGACGTCCGCGTCGACGTCCAGGCCGGCCTCGCCATGCTCGCCCCCATCTGGGGATACCAGCCCCTCCTCGACATCGACGACGACACCGCCCGCGAACAACTCGCCCGCGCCTCCGTCATGGCCCTGTCCTACGTCGCCCAGTCCGCCCGCGGCATCTACCAGCCCGCCGTCCCGCAGAAACGCATCGACGAGGCCAAGACCGTCACCGAACGGTTCATGGTCCGCTGGAAGGGCGACCCCGACCCCGCCCACGTCGAAGCCATCGACGCCTACTGGGTCTCCGCCGCCGAACACGGCATGAACGCCTCCACCTTCACCGCCCGCGTCATCGCCTCCACCGGCGCCGACGTCGCCGCCTCCCTGTCCGGGGCCATCGGCGCGATGTCCGGCCCGCTGCACGGCGGCGCCCCCGCCCGCGTCCTGCCGATGATCGAGGACACCGAGAAGTCCGGCGACGCCCGCGCCCTGGTCAAGGGCATCCTCGACCGCAAGGAAAAGCTGATGGGCTTCGGGCACCGCGTCTACCGCGCCGAAGACCCCCGCGCCCGGGTGCTCCGCGCCACCGCCCAGCGCCTGAACGCACCCCGCTTCGAGGCGGCCGCCGCCCTCGAGCAGGCCGCTCTCGCGGAACTGCGCGAACGCCGCCCCGACCGGGCCATCGAGACGAACGTCGAATTCTGGGCCGCGGTCATCCTCGACTTCGCCGAGGTCCCCGCGCACATGATGCCCGCGATGTTCACCTGCGGCCGCACCGCCGGCTGGTGCGCCCACATCCTCGAACAGAAACGCCTCGGCAAACTCGTCCGCCCCGCCGCCATCTACACCGG
>NZ_JARJBD010000312.1:0-1036 GCF_029269925.1 Rhodococcus sp. T2V | reverse complement strand
GCAGGTCGGTGCGGGTGAGCAGGATCCGCCGGATCCCGTACAGCGGGTCCCCGACCCGGCCGCGGTGACCACAGGTGGCCTGCTGGATCCGTTGCCGGCACACGGTGAGCTTCTCCGCCGCCAGGTGCACGACGTGGAAGGGGTCCATCACCGCCCGCGCCGCGGGTAGCGCTTCGGCGGTGGCGGTGCGGTAGCCGGCGAACCCATCCATGGCGACGACCTGCACACGGCTGCGGAAGTTGTTGTCCCTCTTGCCGAGCCACTGGGCCAGTGCGGCCTTCGATCGGCCGGCGACCATGTCCAGTAGCCGGGCCGGGCCGGTCCCGTCGATCACCGGTGTCAGGTCCACGATCACGGTGACGAAGTCCGGGTCACCCTGCCCGCGGCGGTGCTTCCACTTGTGCTCGTCCACGCCCAAATAGCGGACTCCGTCGAGGTGGCCGGGCTGGTCGACCACCAGCTCACGGGCCAACGAGGCGGCGAGGGTGTTGACGGTATTCCAGCCGACTCCGAGTGCCCTCGCGACCGCGGCGACGGACATCTTGTCGTTCGCCAGCCGCCCAAGGATCCAGCGTGAACACCTCCGGGTGGTCGACGCCTTCGGAGCCGCGACCGTGTCGATGCGCTGTCGGAAGATCGCCACCTCGCACGTGTCGTCGGTGCAGGTGAACCGCGGAATCCGGACCCGAAGTCGGGTCGGGTGCCCCACCACCGGCAGATCGGTCAGAATCCGGTCGACGTGATCGCGCAACCGCCCGGGCTGCAAACAGGTCGGACAGCGCGGATCGTGCTCGACGGGCCTGCATTCGATGTGAGTGAGATTCTCGGCGATGGCGGCACCGGTGATGGTGAGCCCGAGTTCGACGGTTCGGCAGATGGTGTCGGCGACGAGGCCGGTAATGTCGGTCATGAGTCCTGTGGTTGTGCGATGGGTGGTGTAGGAACCTTCATCCTCACACCACAGGACTCACCTACATCTTGTGCCTCACCCCATCAGCCCAGAACCGGCATCATGCACTCCCGATCGGGAAGAGCC
>NZ_JARJBD010000311.1:0-1042 GCF_029269925.1 Rhodococcus sp. T2V | reverse complement strand
CGCGGCGACCCCGCCCTCGACGACCTGGTCGGCATGTTCGTCAACACCCTCGCACTGCGAACCCCGGTCGACGGCGCCAACAACTTCACCACCCTGCTCTCGACGGTCCGAGAAACCGACCTGGCCGCGTTCGAGCACGCCGACGTGCCGTTCGAACGAGTGGTACAGGCCCTCAACCCGGCACGATCGACCACCCGACACCCACTGTTCCAGGTGATGCTCGTCTTCCAGAACCAGGAGCACCCGAAACTGGAATTGGCGGGGCTGAACGCCCGTATCGAGGACATCGACCACGCCGCCACCCAGTTCGACCTGACGCTCACCATCAGCGAACGTTTTGGCGACAAGGGCGCACCCACCGGGCTGAACGCAGCCTTCACCTACACAGCCGACCTGTTCGACCAGGACACCGTCCGCGGGTTCGCCGACCGGTTCACCCGCCTCCTCGAGGCAGCGGTCGCCGATCCGACCAGCCCGGTCGGCGACATCGACCTCCTCGACCCCACCGAAAAACAGCTGATCCTCGCGGACTGGAACCACACCGATCATGCGACTACCACCGACACCCTGATGTCGATGTTCGGTGCGCAGGCCGCCCGCACACCCGACGCCATCGCGGTCATCGACGGAAACCGAACACTGTCCTACACCGAGTTCAGCGCACGCATCAACCGCCTCGCCCGACACCTCATCACCCAGGGCGTCGGCCCGGAAACCATCGTCGCGGTGCGGATACGCCGCTCCCTCGACTTCATCGTCGGCGTCTACGCGACCCTCACCGCCGGTGGCGCATACCTACCCCTCGACCCCGACCACCCAACCGAACGCACCCACTTCATACTCTCAGTGGCACAACCAACCTGCATGCTGACCACCACCCACGACGACCAGGTCGATCTGTCCTACCCGGTACCGGTGTTTCACGTCGACACCATCGATCTGTCACAGACGTCCGCGGCGCCGGTGACCGACGCCGACCGCCGCGCACCACTGCGCCCGCAGAACACGGCATACGTGATGTTCACCTCGGGATCGACCGGCC
>NZ_JARJBD010000310.1:0-1067 GCF_029269925.1 Rhodococcus sp. T2V | reverse complement strand
GACCTGGCCACCGCCCGCTACGCGATCAGCGAGGGGCTGCTCGACATGGTCGGCATGACCCGCGCCCACATGGCCGACCCGTACCTGATGCAGCGGGTCCACGACGGAGAAGAGGACCGCATCCGCCCGTGTGTCGGCGCCGGATACTGCATCGACCGCCTCTACCAGGGCGGCGAGGCACTCTGCCTGCACAACCCGGCCACCGGCCGCGAAGCCCAACTGCCGCACATCGTTCCGCCGGCCGCGGAGAAGAAGAAGGCCGTCGTCGTCGGCGCCGGCCCGGCCGGTCTCGAAGCCGCCCGCGTACTCGGCGAACGTGGCCACACCGTCACCGTCCTCGAGGCCGCCAGCACACCCGGCGGGCAGATCGCGATCGCCGCCGCCCCCGAACGGCGCCGCGACCTGATCGGCATCGTCGACTGGCGGGTGCAGGAATGCGCGCGGCTCGGAGTCACGATCCGCTACAACACCTACGCCGACGCCGCCGACATCCTCGCCGAGAACCCGGACGTGGTCATCGTCGCCACCGGTGGCATCCCGAACACCGAGATCGTCGACGGGCCCGCGAACCTGATCACCGACACCTGGCAGATCCTCACCCGAGAGGTCAAACCCGGCAAGTCGGTGCTGGTCTTCGACGACAACGGTGACCACCCCGGGATGAGCGCGGCCGAAGTCATCGCCGACGCCGGCGCCGAGGTGGAGGTCGTCACCCCCGAACGCATCATCGCTCCGCTCGTCGGGGGGTCGAACTACCCGGCCTATCTGAAGAATTTCGCCGAGCACTCGGTGCGCACCACCCTGGGTACCCGGGTCACCAAGGTCGCCCGCGACGCCGACCGCCGCCTCACGGTCACCCTCGAGGACGAATACGCCCACACCACCGTGACCCGCACCGTCGACCAGCTCGTCGTCGAACACGGCACGGTCCCGGTCGACGACGTGTACTTCGAACTCAAGGACCGCTCCCGCAACCACGGGGCCGTCGATCAGGACGCGCTGCTGCGGCTGCAACCGCAGACCCTCGTGGCCAACGCGGACAGCACCTTTCAGCTCTTCCGCGTCGG
>NZ_JARJBD010000031.1:0-105098 GCF_029269925.1 Rhodococcus sp. T2V | reverse complement strand
GTGGCGCCGGCCTCGTAGCAGTCCACCGCCTTCTGCACGTGCTCGTCCATCGTCAACGGCAGGTCCTCGCGGAAGTCGTCCGGCTCCCACTCCGGACCGTACGGGGCACACGTGATGACCAGCTTCTCCTGGTTCTCGGGGAAGAGGGCGTCGTCGTGGAAATGCATGGGTGTTCTCCGTTCGAAAAGATTGCGGACGGCGGGACTGTGACTCAGCTGACATAACGGTAGCCACGGGATGCGATCCAGACTTACCCTGACGGGACATATTTGTTTCCCGTTCGGGACACCCGGCCGAGGGGACGCCTGCGACGGAAGGTGACGCGAATGGCCAAGCCCCTCGCCCGGTATGCCGCGTTGACCGGCTTCGTCGAACTGAGCCGCACACTGTCGCTCGACCCGGTGACGCTGCTGACGAGCGTCGGACTCGACCCGGCCGGGCTGGACCTGCAGGACCGCTGGGTGCCCGCGTCGTCGGTCGCCCGTCTGCTGGAGTTGTCCGCCGCAACGTCGGGTCGCCAGGACTTCGCGCTGAAGCTGGCCGAGCGGCGGCGCCTGTCCACCCTCGGCCCACTGAGCGTCGGCATCCGGGACGAGCCCGACGCGCGAAGCGCACTCCGGATGCTGATCCGCTTCCAGCACACGTACAACGAGGCGCTGCACATCCGGCTGTCGGAGCGCGACGGCCTGGCCACGATCCGCATCAGCTTCGATCTCGGCGAACCCGTGCCGGTCCGGCAGTCCGTCGAACTGGCGGTCGCGGTGACCCACCAGCTGTTGCGGCAACTGCTGGGCGAGCGGTGGCATCCGGTGTCCGTCAGCTTCGAACACGGACGTCCGGCCGACGACTCCACGCACCGGCAGGTTTTCGGCGCGCCACTCCACTTCGACGGCGAGTACTCCGGAATCCTCGTCTATACAGGCGATCTGGACGAGCCGAACAGATTGTCCGACCCGCTGCTGCGGTCCTATGCGCAACAGATCCTCGACACGCTCACCGCACCGGAGGAACCCACCCTCACCAATCGCGTGCGCGAACTCGTCGAACTGCTGCTGCCGAGCGGGCGCTGCTCGATCGAGCAGGTCGCCCGCAGCCTCGGCGTCGACCGCCGGACGGTGCATCGGCACCTCGCGAAATCGGGAGAGACCTTCACCTCGGTCCTCGATTCCACCCGCGCCGAACTCGCGAAACGCATGGTCACCGGGCGGCGTTACTCGTTGACGGAAATCTCCGAGATGCTCGGCTTCTCGACGCCGAGCAGTTTCTCCCGGTGGTTCCATCAGCAGTTCGGCATGAGTCCTCGCGAGTGGCGCAAACACACCGCGGGATAGGTGGCCGTGCGACCGATGTCCCGAAATGCAAAGAATTCCGTCCCGTAGGGGCAACTAATCACCCCACCGGCCACGTAGCGTGATGCAGGCCACTATCGGGTCGGGTCGTAGCCCGCATCACACCCGATTCGTTCTCCGTGAAACGAGCCGCCATGACCGCTGAGCCGATACCCACCCCGACACTCGACCGAATGAAGAGTGCGGGAAGCTGGAATCCTCTGTGGGACACCTTGTCCCAGTGGGATCCGGAGTGGACCGAGCAGTTCATGGCCATGAACGCCACTCCCGTGCAGCGTGGGGTGTTCACGCCCGAGTTCGTCGAACTGCTCAGCATTGCCATCGATGCCGCCGCCACCCACATGTACGCGCCGGGAGTGCGCAGGCACATCCGGGCCGCACTCGAACTCGGTGTGTCCAAGGAGGAGATCCTCACCGTCCTCGAGATGGTGAGCGTCCTCGGGATCCACGCCTGCAATCTCGGCGTGCCGATCCTCGCGGAGGAACTCGACGCGTACGAGTCCCGGCGCCCGGCACCCTGAACGCCGCTCCCACACTCTCTCCCTCTCCATCCGCACCCTCAGGAGCATCCATGGGACCGAATCCCACCACGTCCGAACTCGAGATCGCAGTCGCCGCCCCGTCGAGTTCCGTGCCGACCGCCGACCACCGCACCCGACGCTCCTCGTTCTACCCCTGGCTCGTTTTCGCCCTCGCGTTCGCGTTGCTGCTGTCCGACTACATGTCCCGCCAGGTTCTCAGTGCGGTCTTCCCGTTCCTGAAGGCCGACTGGGCACTGACGGATTCCCAGCTCGCATCCCTCACCAGCATCGTCGCGCTGATGGTCGGGCTGCTCACCCTCCCGCTGTCCCTGCTGGCCGACCGATGGGGGCGCGTGAAGTCCCTGGTGCTGATGGCCACGCTGTGGAGTGTCGCGACCCTGCTGTGCGCGATCGCCTCGAGCTACGAGCAGATGCTCGCCGCGCGCTTCCTCGTCGGTGTCGGCGAGGCCGCGTACGGAAGTGTCGGAATCGCCGTGGTTCTCAGCGTCTTCGCGCCACGCGTCCACTCCACACTCAGCGGCGCGTTCATGGCCGGCGGTTCCTTCGGCTCGGTCGTCGGCGTCTCGCTCGGCGCCGTCATCGCCGTGCACCTGAGCTGGCGCTGGTCGTTCGCCGCGATGGCGGTCCTCGGACTCATCCTGGTCCTGGCATTCCGCACGATTGTCACCGAACGCCGCCTGGCCGAGCACGCCGCGACCGACGACACCGCCGAATCCGCCCGCCCCGACGAACCCGCGATCCGCGTGCCGGTGTCGACACTGTTCACCAACCCGACCGTGTGGTGCGCCTACCTCGGCGGCGGACTGCAGATGTTCAACGCGGCCGTGCTGCTCGCCTGGGCCCCGAGCTACTTCAACCGCTACTACGGCATGGCCCCGGACAAGGCCGGCACCGTCGCGTCGGGGTTCGTGTTGCTGATCGCCATCGGCATGATCGTCTGCGGCATGATCACAGACCGGGTCGGCCGCAGCAACGCGGCCGCGAAGTGGACCAGCGCGATCACCTACTGCACGATCTCGCTGGCCTCGCTCGGAATCGCATTCCAGCTGGAAACCGGTGCGTACCAGCTGATTCTGCTGGGCATCGGCGCCTTCTTCGCTGCCGGCTCGTCCGGCCCCACCGCCGCCATGGTGGCGGGTTTGACCCACCAGTCGGTGCGGGCCTCGGCCCTCGGCAGCCTGACCGTGACCAACAACGTCCTCGGCCTGGCCACCGGCCCCTTCGTCATCGGCATCCTCGCCGACCGCCTCGGCCTGCTCGGCGCACTGCAGCTGGCACCGCTGGTGTACGTGCTGGCGATCGTCGCCCTGTTCCTCGGCAAGCGGATGTACCCGGCCGGGCTCGCGAAGCTCGCGGCGCAGAGTGCCGCCGCGGCGGCCAAGGTCTAGGTTTCGCCGGACCACATCAACTCGGCAAGTCCCGGTGGCAGCCGCTGCCGGGACTTGCCGAGTTGTCGTACACCTCGACGGTGCGCTGGAGGGCCTTCGCCGCGTCGGCGATCGCGGGGTGATCGAGCGCGAGCGGTTCGACCCGCACCAACTCCGGGCGCAGCCGGCTCGCCAGCACCTACCACTGCGGGCGGTGATCCGACCACCACGCCACCGCCTGCATCGAATACAGCCACAGGACGGCGTCACCGCGATCTGATGGACCTCGGAGAGGAGCCGGGTCCGACTCCGGGTTGCTTCGGGCTATCCTCGTCGCCGTGAGATCACCCAACCGCGGCGCTCTGGAGGCCATGGTCGCGGAGGCGACGATCGACTGCTACAACGACAGCGAATGCGTCACCGGCTTCTACACCATGCTCGACGAGCACCTCGACCTGCCGTTCCACACCCGTGTGCTCGGTGCCCAGGTCACCGTGTCCGGCATCGACCTGACCGACGACCACATCGTGGCGATCTGCACCCGCGGCCGGTCACGACAGCGCATCCTAATCCTCGACCTGCCGTTGCCGGCACCTCCACCCGACGGTGCCGAGTGGATCGAGGCATACCGCCACTGGCTGAGATAGGTGAGGACACGAGCATGAACACCGGCGACACCGCACCCCCGAGCGCGACCGGGGAACACCGGATACGAATGACCGAACAGGAGGCCATGTCGAATCTGCACACGGTGCTGAACCTCTGCGCGGCCGGTGAATTGCGGTGCAGCGAGAAGACGCACCGCCCCTCCGCGGCGACGGTCGCTGCCGTGGGCTCACAGCTCGCGCACGGCGACTTCTACCTCGACGACCCGATCGCGTCGTTCGCGTGGCCGCTGATCATCCAGGCCGGTGGGCTCGCTACGATCGTGAGCGGGCGCCTGCGGCTGACCCCGAAGGGCCGTACCGCCCTGCGTCGGCCGGCCGCCGAATCCATCTCCCAACTGTGGCGGCGCTGGCTCACCCACGCGGTGATCGACGAGTTCAGCCGAATCGAACAGATCAAGGGTCAGCGCGCACACAACGTCCTCACCTCGGCCCGGACCCGCCGGCAGACCGTCGCTGCGGCTTTGGCCGTCTGCCCACCCGGAGAGTGGATCGGCATTGATTCACTGTTCACGGCAATGCGACGGAAAGGCATGAGCCCCAACGTCGCACGCAGCGAGCGCGCGCTGTGGAAGCTCTATCTCGTCGACCCGCAGTACGGCAGCCTCGGCTACGACGGTTACCACCGGTGGGAGATCCTCGAGGGCCGCTACACGATGGCGGTGCTGTTCGAGTACGCCGGCACGCTGGGCCTGCTCGACCTCGACTACCTCCACCCCACCGGCGCACGGTCGGACTTCCACGCCAACTGGGGCGGTGACGACCTGGACGCGCTGAGCAGGTATGACGGATTGCAGGCGATCCGGCTCACCGCCCTGGGCGGCTACACCCTGGGCCTGACCGACACCTACCAGCCGCCCGCCGACAACCCTCCACCCCGGGTTCTGAAGGTCCTGCCCAACCTCGACATCGTCGCCACTGGAACCCTGTCCCCCGGCGATCAGCTACTGCTGTCCGGCTACGCCGAGCACACCGCGGACCGGGTCTGGGCCCTCTCCGCCGCGAGCCTGCTGGCCGCGATCGACGGTGGCCGCCACCTCGCGGACCTCACTACCTTCCTCGCCGCGCGCACCGACCATGAGCTGCCCGGCACGCTGCGGACCGTCATCGACGACGTCACCCGCCGAGCCACCCAGCTCACCGACCACGGCCACGCCCGGGTGATCGAATGCACCGATGCCGCACTCGCTGCGCTCATCACCCGCGACCGCGCACTCCGCACACTGTGCCGGCCGATCGGGGACCGCCACTTCGCGGTCCCCGTCGAACACGAACCGAAGTTCCGCAGGGCCCTACACAAACTCGGCTACGCCCTGCCCGCGCCGAACACCCCCTGACCGAAGACGTCAACACCGCGACACACAGGACCGGGCGGCGACCCTCGAGCACGACCGGTGGCCGAATCCGCTGGTAGTAGATCCAGTCGATGTGGACGGAGTCGATGTGGACGAAGCGGAATCCGAAATTGGTTGCAGTACATGTCGGAGCCCTTGTTCTCGCATTCCTCGTCGGCACCGTTGCGGAAAATGACCCCGCCCTTGACCCGGATGACCGCCCTCGGTGTTCCGGGCAGGGGGAATGCGCCTCCGATTCAGGTATTGCCCCGCCTCGCGCCTACAGCTACGATCGAAATGTATATTCGAATTGCCTTGGGGGAGGTTGGTTGTGGGGGCAGTGCTTCTCGAGGAATTGCGCGCATTCACGGCGCGACTGCAATGCGCCGAAGCGGCGAGTGGGGATCCGGGGTTGGGCATCGACCTGCTCGATGCGATCGAGACGTTGAAATCGGTCGGGTGCGCGGTGCAGGCGGCGATCACCGACGATGTCGCGACGAGTATCCGTGCGGACCGCAGGGCTCGGAAACTTCCGCGATCCGAGTGGGGTCGGGGTATCGCATCACAGATTGCGTTGGCGCGCAGGGAGTCTCCAAACCGCGGTGGGCGGCATCTGGGGTTCGCGCAGGCGCTGGTGCACGAGATGCCGCATACGCTGGCGATGCTGCAAACCGGGCGGCTGAACGAGTGGCGCGCCACCCTACTCGTGCGGGAAACAGCCTGCCTGTCCGCGGACGATCGGGCTGTCGTGGATCGCCGGTTGTGTTCGGACCCAGCCACACTCGACGGAGTCGGCGACCGCGGTCTGATCGCGCGGGCCAAAGCCCTGGCGGTCGAACTCGACGCCGCCTCGGTCGTCCGGCGACATCGCAAGGCAGTGTCCGAGCGTCGGGTCACGACAAGGCCTGCCCCGGATTCGATGGCCTATCTGAGTGCGCTGATGCCGGTGGAGCAGGCGGTCTGCTTGCAGGCCACGCTGGGTCGGGATGCGGACAGTCTCATCGCGACCGGCGAGAGTGGTGGCCGCACCCGCAATCAGCTGATGGTGGACCTGTTGTTCGAACGCGGCACCGGAGCGTCGGCGGCGTCGGGTGTGCCGGTGACGGTGAACCTGGTGCTCTCGGACGAGACACTGCTGGCAGGCGGTCACGAGGCGGCGCAGCTTCAGGGGTTCGGGCCGGTGCCGGCCGGGATCGCGCGACAGCTGGTGGCCGACGCCCTCGACGGTGACACCGAGACGTCGTTGCAGCGCGTGTATTCGTGCCCGCAGTCAGGGTCGTTGACGGCGATGGAATCGCAATCTCGAACGTTCCCGAAAAGCCTGCGAAAGCTGATCGATCTGCGAGATCAGACGTGCCGCACCCCGTGGTGTGATGCGCCGATCCGACACCACGACCACATCCGCTCACGGCGGAGGTCTGGTGAGACCAGTGTTCGCAACGGATCCGGCCTCTGCGAGGCCTGCAACTACGCGAAGGAAGGCGACGGTTGGACGGCCCGCCCGATATGCCGCCCCGGCCGCACCCACCTCATCGACCTCGGCACCCCGACCGGGCACCACTACCGCTCGGCGGCACCACCACTCCCGACCGCCGGGACTTGCCGAATCAGCTTCGTGAACGCTTCACAAGTGCCACGCTTGAGACCATGGACAGC
Source organism: Rhodococcus sp. T2V (assembly GCF_029269925.1). Classification (NCBI taxonomy): domain Bacteria; kingdom Bacillati; phylum Actinomycetota; class Actinomycetes; order Mycobacteriales; family Nocardiaceae; genus Rhodococcus; species Rhodococcus sp. T2V. Next base: position 98,185 of record NZ_JARJBD010000031.1, on the reverse strand, counting down.
ATCAATTCGATGAGTGATCGGTAATGGCGCGGCCGGTGCGCGTCGTCGTGCTCGGCGCCGGTTCGTGGGGAACGACGGTGGCCGGTCTCGCCGCCCACAACACACCGACCCTGCTGTGGGCGCGGAGTTCGGATACCGCGGACGAGATCAACACCGAGCATCGCAACTCCCGCTACCTCGGCGAGCGAGCACTCCCCGACTCCATGCGCTCGACAGCCGACCTGGTGGAAGCGGCGCAGGAAGCCGACGTTCTCGTGGTCGGGGTGCCGTCGCACGCGGTCCGCAGCACGCTCACTCAGATCGCCAACGAGGTGCGGGCGTGGGTGCCGGTCTTGTCGCTGGCGAAGGGGCTGGAGCCGGGAACACGGTTGCGGCCCACCGAGGTGATCGCCGCGTGCTTGCCGGGGCATCCGGTCGGGCTTCTCGCGGGCCCCAATATTGCGCGGGAGATCGTCGACGGACTTGCGGCGGCGTCGGTCGTCGCCACCCAGGACGTGCGGGTCGCGACCGCGTTGCAGCCGTTGTTCGCGTCGGCGGTGTTCCGCGTGTACCGGAACACCGATGTGCTGGGCTGCGAACTCGGCGGTGTGCTGAAGAACATCGTGGCCATCGCGTCGGGGATGGCCGACGGGCTGGATGTCGGCGACAACACGCGCGCGATGGTCCTCGCACGCGGGCTGGCCGAGATGACACGGCTGGGTGAAGCGATGGGTGCGAACCCACGGACGTTCGCCGGGCTCACCGGGGTCGGCGACCTGATCGCCACGTGCATGAGCCCGAGTTCCCGCAACCGGCGGGTGGGCGAGTTCATTGCCCGCGGCATGACCGTCGAGGAGGCTGTCGCCAAGCTGGGGCAGGTGGCCGAGGGCGTCAAGACCGCCCCCACCGTGATGGAGTTGGCCCGCGACTACAACGTGGACATGCCCATCGCCGCGGAGGTCGAGGCGGTGGTCGCGGGGCGGCAGACTCCGGAGGGCGCCTACCGTGGCCTGCGGAAAGTCGCTGCCGGCAGTGAGGACGAGGTGGCGTGATCGCACAACTGCAACCGGAAGTAGCACTATCTAGACGTTTCTAAGCAATCTCCTAGAAAACTGGGGCAGACTCCTGAAGGGAGGCACCCCCAGCGAGCAGCGTCGTGCGGGGACGGATGCGTGAGAGAAGTCAGCGATGAGTTCACCGACCCCGACTGGTCCCGGAGACTCGCCGGCGCGCGCCTATCCGCTGTCGCCCGCACAGATGGGGATGTGGCTCGCGCAGCGCGTCGACCCTGCCGTTCCCGTGTCGGTCGCCCAGTACGTCGACATCCGCGGCGCGCTGAACCGTAGCGCTCTCACGTCGGCGTGTGCTCGCGCTGCCGCCGAGTTCGAGTCGTTCTTCCTGCAGATCACCGAGGTCGGCGGGGAACCGCGGCAATGGGTGGACCCGAGCCTCGACGCGACCGTCGGCTACGTCGACTTCCGCGACGTTCCGGACCCCGAGACTTCGGCGCACGCGTGGATGCGCGCCGAGTCCGCCGAACCGATCGACGTCCGGCATGACCGCCTGACCGTCTCGTACGTTCTCCATGTCGGGCACGACCACTACTTCTGGTATTCGCGCGCCCACCACGTCGCGATGGACGGTTTCGGGTCCATCACGCTGGTCTACCGGATCGCCGCGCTCTACACGGCCGCGGTGCACGGACTGCCGCCGCCCGCGAGCAGGACCCTCGGCCTGCGACGCATTCACGACCTCGAGATCGACTACCGCGACTCGACCCGCCGGGACGCCGACCGGGAGTACTGGACCGACACGATGCGTGGCGTCACCCGCCCGAGCACCCTCGCGCGCGGCCCCGCGCCTGCGGCCGCCGGTTCCCGGGACGTCAGCGGAATATTGTCCACCGAACTGGTCGATCGGCTGGAGAAATGCGCGGCGGCGCACGGGGTCAATCCTGCGACACTCACGGTCTGCGCGGTCGCCGGCTTTCTGGCGCGCATGACCGGCCAGGACGACGTCACGCTCAGCCTGCCGGTGTCGGCTCGCACGACGGCGGCGCTGCGCCGGTCCGGCGGGATGGTGTCCAATATTGTGCCGCTGCGGATCCCGGGTGCGGGGACGGCGACCGTCGGTGATCTGGTAGTCCGCACGCGTCTCGTGATGTCGGGTGCCCTGCGGCATCAGCGGTACCGGCACGAGGACATCCGCGCCGATCTGGGAGACGCGCTGTCCGGGCCGCGGCTGTTCGGTCCGGCCGTCAACATCATGCTGTTTCCGGAGGAACTCGAACTCGGTTCCCTGCGGAGTCAATTGCACGTGCTGTCTTCGGGTCCGATCGAGGACCTGCTGGTGAACCTGTACCGCTCCGGTCCACGCGGACGCGTGCATCTCGACTTCAAGGCGAATCCGCGACTGTATTCGCAGGACGAACTGGACGGTCACCACACGAGATTCCTGCGGTACTTCCAGCAGTTCCTCGACGCCGAGACCGCGCACCCGATCGGTGATCTCCCCGTCCTCACGGAGGACGAAACCGCGGCGCTGGTCCCCTGCCCCGGACCGCCGGACAATGTGCCGGTCACTCTCGCCGACGTGTTCCGCGCTGCTGCCGCCCGGGACCCGGATGCGACGGCCGTCGTCGACGCCGGCTGGGAGGTCACCTACCGGGAACTCGACGAGCGGTCGGACCGGATCGCTGGGGAGCTGGCACGGTTCGGTGTCGGGTCCGGCGACGTCGTGGCGCTGGCGTTCCCACGGTCCTTCGATTGTCTCTGCGCGGTCTGGGCCGTCGCGAAGACGGGTGCCGCTTTCCTGCCGGTGGACCCGACGTACCCGGCGCCGCGTGTTCGGCACATGCTCGACGACTCCCGCGCGGCAATCGGGGTGACCTCCGCGGAGTTCGTCTCCACGTTGCCGGACGGCACCGAATGGCTGCTGCTCGACGAGGCAGCCCGCTCCGGAAGTCCCGGTTTCGGCACGCCGGCAACACGACTCGACGACGCCGCGTATCTCATCTACACGTCCGGGTCGACCGGCGCCCCCAAGGGGGTGGTGGTCACGCACCGCGGGATCGCGAATCTGGTCTCCGCGCAGCGCACCCGACTCTGCCTCGACCGGTCGGCGAGGGTTCTGCACGTCGCGTCGCCGAGTTTCGACGCCTCGGTCTTCGAGATGCTGACGGCCTTCGGTTCCGGTGCCGCACTGGTCGTCGCCCCGCCCGCGGCATACGGCGGATCCCCGCTGGCGCAGCTGATGACCGCCGAAACAGTCACCCACGCGGTACTCACCCCGTCGGTGCTGGCATCGATGGAGCCCGCCGACGTCGAAGGTCTGCGCACGCTGGTCGTCGCCGGGGAGGCGTGCCCACCGGAACTGGTGTCGCGGTGGGCGTCCCGGTGCCGGATGATCGACGCCTACGGCCCGGCGGAGACCACCGTCATGGCGACCGTCAGCGGTCCCCTCCGCGACTCCGCACCGGTCACCGTCGGCCGGCCGATCGACGGCGCGAGGGTGGTGGTCCTCGACCACCGGCTCCGCCCGGTCCCCGTCGGCGTGGTCGGCGAACTGTACGTCGCGGGACCGGCCCTCGCCCGCGGGTATCACCGCAGGGCCCGTCAGACGTCGGAACGGTTCGTCGCCGATCCGTACGGACCGCCGGGTACCCGCATGTACCGCACCGGCGACACGGTCCGCTGGACCCGCGACCACGAACTCGAGTATCTCGGCCGCAGCGACGCGCAGGTGAACCTCCGGGGCCTGCGCGTCGAACCCGGGGAGATCGACGCCACGCTCCGCCGGCATCCGGCGGTTCGGTTCGCCGTCACCGTGATTCGCTCGCAGGCCACCGGTGATCAGCTCGTGTCGTACGTGGGCGCCGACGCCGTGACGGAGCGGGAGTTGCTGTCGTTCCTCACCGCCGAGCTGCCCCCGCATCTCGTGCCTGCCGACGTCGTCGTGCTCCCCCACCTTCCGCTGACCCCGTCCGGCAAGCTGGATCGCGCTGCCCTTCCCGAGCCGCACGCCCGGTCGGCTACCAACCTCGCTCCCGAGGGAGCCCGGGAACGGACGCTCCACGCCCTCTACGCCGACATCCTCGGGACGTCCGATTTCGGTGTGGACGAGTCGTTCTTCGCGCTCGGCGGCGACAGCATCATGGCGATTCAACTGGCCGCCCGGGCGCGGAGCGCCGGAATCTCGTTCACCCCGCGCGACGTGTTCGAGCAGCGGACAGTGTCCCGGCTCAGCGGCGTCGCCGGCGACGACCGAAGCGGGCCGACCCTCGAGGAACTCCCCGGCGGCGGGATCGGCGAGATGCCACTCCCCCCGGCAGCCCGGTTCCTCTTCGACCGCGTCGGGGTCGTCGACCGGTACGCCCAGGCTGTGGTGGTGGAATTGCCGCGGGGTGTGGACGCGCAGACACTGCACACGGTGATCGGCGCCGTCGTCGATCGGCACGACGCGCTGCGGGCGCGCCTCGGACGCCACTCCGACGGGACGGCATTCCTCACGGTGAGCCCGGCCGGCGCACCGCTGCCGGACGGCACGATCACGCGGGTCACGCTACCCGCCGACGCGGACCCCGCGCAGCGGACGCGGGACGAGCACGAGGCGGCGGTCCGGCGGTTGAATCCGGTTGCGGGCGTGATGATGCAGTGCGTCTGGCTCGATCCCGGACCGGAAGACACCACCCGTCGTGGGCGGCTGCTCTTCGTCGCGCATCACCTGGTGATCGACGGGGTGTCGTGGCGGATCCTGATCGGCGACCTCGCCGACGTGTGGACGCAACTCGAAGCGGGAGCGTCGCCCAGCCTTCCTCCTGTCGGCACGTCCCTGCGCCGGTGGTCGCACGGACTGGCCGAGGAGGCGCAGCGCCCCGGCCGCAGGTCCGAACTGCACTTCTGGCGAGCCACGACGTCGGTCGAGGAGCCGCCGCTCGGCACCCGGCCACTCGACCCACGACGTGACGTGAATTCGACGGTGGACCGGATTCACACGAGAACATCGGCAACGCACTCGCTCCTCACCGACGTTCCGGCCGCCTTCCGCTGCGAGGTCAACGACGCACTCCTCACCGCCCTCGCCCTCGCCCTCGCGCAGTGGCAACGCCACCGCGGCCGACCGGCCACGGTGCCGACGATCCGGCTCGAGGGCCACGGCCGCGAGGAGGCGGTGCTGCCCGGCGCCGATCTGTCCCGCACCGTCGGGTGGTTCACCAGTATTTTTCCGATCCGCCTCGACCTGGGGGACCTCGACCTGGACGACGCCGGCACCGCCGTCACGGTGGTCAAGGAACAGTTGCGTGCGGTGCCCGACAAGGGCATCGGTTACGGCCTGCTGCGGCGTCCGGGAGACGAGACCGGCCAGATCGCGTTCAATTACCTCGGACGGCTCGACAACACTGATTCCGAGCATGATTGGCGGCCGGTGCGGGACGGCGCCGCCGTGTTCTCCTCCGCCGAACCGTCGATGCCGGTCACAGCGCTGATCGACATCACCGCGTTCACCACCCACGGCGCCCTCGACGCCACGTTCGCCTTCCCGGCGGGTGCGATTGCGGCAGAGGACGTACGGGCTCTGGCCGATCTGTGGGAGCAGGCGCTGACAGCCCTCGTCGCGGTGGCGCGTTCTCCACACACGAGTGGGCTCACGCCGTCAGATCTGCCGCTGGTCGCCGTGGACCGCGAGGACATCGTGGAATGGGAACGCGACCGTCCGGGTCTGCTCGACGTGTGGCCGCTGACACCGTTGCAGTCGGGGTTGCTGTTCCACGCGGCGCTCGCAGGCGCGGAGGGCGATCCCTACGCGATGCAGGTGATCCTGAGCCTGTCCGGAACCCTCGATGAAGACCGACTCCGAAGCGCGTGCAGCGCCGTCCTCGCGGGGCACGCGAATCTGCGCACCGCGTTCGTGCGCGACGGTCGCGGCGTCCCGGTGCAACTCGTACTCGGGGACGTGCCGCTGCGGTGGCGGCAGGTCGACGTCACCGACCGCGACGCCGAGGAGATCCTGCTCGACGACCGCGCCACCCGCTTCGACGTGTCGGCCCCACCGCTGATTCGGTTCACGCTGCTGTCGCAGGGTCCTGACCGTGCCGAACTGGTGATCACCGCCCACCACATCGTGCTGGACGGCTGGTCCATGCCACTGTTGGTGCGTGAACTCTTCACCGCCTACCGAGGCGGTGACTCCCGCACCGAGCGACCGGATTCGAGCCCCTATCGCGACTTCCTGGAGTGGCTCGCGGCGCGGGACACCGACGCCTCGGCGCGGGCGTGGGCCGCGGCGCTCGACGGCATCACCGAGCCGGCCGCGCCGGCGGATGACACCCCCACCACGTCCGAGTCGGTGCTGGAACTGAGCGAGGAGGACACCCGCACACTGACGGCCCGCGCGAGCGAACTCGGAGTCACGCTGAGCACTGTCGTCCAGGCGGCCTGGGGAATCGTCCTCGGGCAAGCGACCGGACGCGACGACGTCGTGATCGGGGAGGCCGTCTCCGGCAGGCCCCCTGAACTCGCCGGCGTGGAGAGCGCGGTGGGATTGTTCGTCAACACCGTCCCCGTGCGGATCCCCCTCGATCCCGGCATCGACGTCGCCGCGCTGCTCACCCGCCTGCAGGCCGAGCACGTTCACCTGCTCGAACACCACTGGCTGGGTCTCGCAGACATTCAGCGGGCTGTCGGGGTCGCGCCGCTGTTCGACACGCTGGTCGCGTTCGAGTCGTACCCCGTGGATCGCACCGCGCTGCCGGAACCCACGGACGGTCTGATCCTGGACGGCGTTCGCGCACACGACGCCTCGCACTACGCCGTGACGCTCGCGGTGACGGCGGCCCCGACCCTGCGGCTGACGGCGAAATGCCGGTCACCGCGCTACGACGGCGCGGCCCTGCTCGCACGGGTCGGCCGCGTGCTCGACTGCGTGGGCAGGGATCCGCACGTCGCCCTCGGCAGCCTCGACCTTCTCGGTGCGGCGGAGCGGGAGCGGGTGCTGCGCACCTGGAATGCGACGGACGCAGCGGTGCCCTCGGCCACCCTGGTGGATCTGTTCGACGCGCAGGTCGAGCGCTCACCCGGTGCCGTGGCGGTGGAGTTCGGCGCGGATCGGTTGACGTACACGGAGTTCGACGCACGGGTGAACCGGCTGGCCCGGTATCTCGTGGCGAGGGGCGTCGGACCGGAAAGCGTCGTCGGGGTGGCGGTTCCCCGTTCGATTCGGCTTCTCGTCGCGCTGCACGCGGTGCTGAAGGCCGGCGGCGCGTATCTGCCCGTGGATCCCGGGCACCCGCTCGGACGCACCGCCCTCGTGCTCGACTCGGCAGCACTGGTTCTCACGTCCGGCGCCGGGAGCGGCACGGTCCCGGACGGAGTCGCCGTCGTGGACCTCGACCGGCTGGACGTCACCGGGTACGACCCCCGTCCGGTCTCGGATTCCGAGAGACGTGCACCGTTGCGGCCGGCGAACGCCGCGTACGTCATCTACACCTCCGGCTCCACGGGACGACCCAAGGGCGTGACGGTGACGCACGAGATGATGGTCAATCAGTTTCGGTGGGCACAGATGCTGACGCCGCTCGACGGCACCGATGCGGTGCTGCACAAGACCCCGCTCACGTTCGACATCTCCGCGTGGGAACTGCTCTGGCCCTTGCACACCGGCGCACGGGTGGTGGTCGCCGAACCCGGCGGACACCAGGACCCCGGCTATCTGGCGCGGACCGTCGCGCAGCGGTCGATCACGACGCTCCACGTCGTTCCGTCGATGCTCGACACCTTCCTGGCGCAGTGCGGGCCGCAGGTGCCCTCGACTGTTCGTCGCGTGTATTCGGCGGGCGAGTCGCTGTCCGCAGGGACGGCAGCACGATTCGCGGAACGCAGTGCGGCTGCGCTGTACAACTGGTACGGCCCGTGCGAGGCCGCGGTGGCGACGTCGGAGTCGGTCGACGGCAACGAGATCGGCGCGGTGGTCTCCCTCGGCGGTCCCGTCCACAACGTACGTACGTATGTGCTCGACCGCCGGCTGCGACCGGTGCCGGTCGGGACGAGCGGCGAGTTGTACCTTGCCGGTGCGCACCTGGCGCGCGGTTACGCCGGACGCCCCGACCTGACCGCCGAACGCTTCGTCGCCGAACCGTTCGGCGGAACGGGCGGACGGATGTATCGCACCGGCGACGTGGTGCGGTGGAACGAGGCGGGCGGGCTCGAGTATCTCGGGCGCACCGACTTCCAGATCAAACTCCGCGGCCAGCGCATCGAACCGGGCGAGATCGAAACCGCGTTGACGTCCGACCCGGCGGTGACCCGAGCGGCGGTCACCGTGCACCGCGACCGGGACGCCGGAGACCGGCTGATCGCGTACGTCGTGGCCGCAGACGGTGCACCGCCGGACGAGCGGCGGATCACCGGCCGTCTCGCCGGACTGCTCCCGGCCTACATGATTCCGTCCGCCTTCGTTCCGCTTCCCGAACTGCCCGTCACGTCCAGCGGAAAGCTCGATCGCGCCGCCCTGCCGGAACCGGGGCCCGCGCGGCCTGCGTCCGATCCGCCGGCCACCCCCACCGAGGACGTGATCGCGTTCGTGTTCGCGGAGGTGACCGGCACCGCATCCGTGGGACGGTACGACAACTTCTTCGCCGCCGGGGGAAACTCGCTGACCGCGGCGCAGGCCGCCGCCCGCGTCGGAGCGGCGCTGGGAACCACCGTCGACCTCCGCGCCCTGTTCGACCACCCGACGGTCGCGGAACTGTCGGCGTATCTCGCGGACCGCGCACACGAGACCGCGCAGGCTCCGCTGGTCGCCCGCGCCCCGGCCGCCCACGTACCGCTGTCCCTCGCCCAGCAACGCCTGTGGTTCCTGAACCGGCTCGACGGACTCTCGGCCACCGACAGCATTCCCGTCGTGCTCCGCCTCACCGGCACCGTGGACGAAACGGCATTGTGTGCGGCCGTGCGCGATGTGATCGATCGCCACGAACCCCTGCGCACCGTCTATCCCGAGCACGACGGGATCCCGTGCCAGCACGTTCTCCCCGCGACCGCCGTGCCGCCGTGCACGGTGCGGAAGACGGCGCACCCGGACGGCCGGGTGCGGGAACTGCTGTCGGCGGGATTCGACCTCACCGCCGAACCCCCGGTACGCGCCGAACTTCTCACGGTCGGTGCCGGCGAGTGGGTGCTCGCCCTCGTCGTCCATCACATCAGTGCCGACGGGTTCTCGCTGGGGCCGCTCGCCCGGGACGTGATGGCGGCGTACCGCGCGCGGGTGCAGGGTGGCACACCGGTGTGGACGCCACTGCCGGTCCGTTACGCCGACTACGCCCTCTGGCAGCGTGAACTGCGGGACCGGCAACCGGGTCTGGCGTACTGGACACAGACCCTGTCCGGGATGCCCGAACTGCTCACCCTGCCGTTCGACCGTCCCCGCCCGCCGGTCGCGACGCACCGCGGCGCCGACGTCGCGTTCACCCTCGACGCGGAGACGCACCGGCAGATTCGTGCCCTCGCGCGCACCCACGACGCCACTCCGTTCATGGTCGTGCACACGGCGCTGGCCGTTCTCGCGGCCAGACTCGGCGGCACCGCGGACGTCGTGATCGGCACTCCGATCGCGGGGCGCGGGCCGCGCGCACTCGACGACCTCGTCGGGATGTTCGTCAACACGCTGGTGTTGCGGACGAACCTCGCACTCCACGATTCGTTCGCCGGCACCCTCGCCTGCGTGCGGGACGTCGACCTCGCGGCGTACTCGCACTCGGACGTCTCGTTCGAGGAGATCGTGGAGGCGGTTGCGCCGGAGCGGTCGCGCGGTCGCAATCCGCTGTTCCAGCTGGCGCTCGCCTATCACAACACGGCACCGGTCGTGGTCGATCTGCCGGAGGTCGCGGCCGCCGTCGTCGAGATCGACACGCACACGGCGAAATTCGACCTCCAGCTCACCGTCTCCGAATCGCTCGACGATCGGGGCGGCCCCGGACCCCTCTCCTGCGTCTTCACCTACGCCACCGACCTGTTCGACGAGGCCACCGTTTCCGGGTTCGCGGACCGGTTCCGGCGGGTTCTGCAGGCCGCGCTCGCACACCCGACTGTCGTGATCGGCGACATCGACATCCTCGACCGCGAGGAGAAACAGGCACGGCACGAAGGTCCCGCGTCATTGCCCCAGCGGACGCTGCCCGACCTGATGTCGGCGGCCGCGGAACGGAATCCGGAGGGTCCGGCGCTGACGGCGGACGGCCGGACCATGACGTACCGCGAACTGGATACCGCGTCGAATCGTCTCGCCCGCGCGCTGATGCGGCACGGGGCGGGACCCGAGACGATCGTCGCTCTCGCGCTGCCGCGCTCGGCGCTGTCCGTCGTCTCGGTGTGGGCCGTCGCGAAGACGGGGGCCGCGTTCGTGCCCGTGGACCCGCGCTACCCCGCCGCGCGGATCGAGTACCTGCTGGGCGACTCCGGCGCCGCGCTCGGGCTGACCACCGTCGCCGACCGCGCGACCCTGCCGGACGGGACGGACTGGCTGCTGCTCGACGCCCCGGACTTCCGAACCGAATGTCGCGGTTGCTCGTCCGCCCCGATCGTCGATGCCGAACGCAGGCGGCCGCTGGAGGTGCGTCACCCGGCGTACGTGATATACACGTCCGGTTCGACGGGAAACCCCAAGGGCGTGACGGTGACTCACACCGGTCTCGCCGATTTCACGGCGGAACAGCGGGAGCGCTACGCGGTGACGGCGGCCTCGCGGACACTGCATGCGTCGTCCCCCGGCTTCGACGGCGCGGTGCTGGAGATTCTGCTCGCTCTCGGTGCGGGCGCGTGCATGGTGCTCACACCTCCGACGGTGCAGGGCGACGATCCGCTCACGGACGTGCTGGCCGGTGAGCGGGTCAGCCACATGTTCACCACGCCGACGGTTCTCGCGACGGTCGACCCCCGCGGCCTGCACGACCTGCAGGTGGTCGTGGTGGGCGGCGAACCCTGCCCGCCGGACCTCGTGACGGCCTGGGCGCCGCAACGGCACCTGTCGCTGTTCAACGGATACGGTCCGACCGAGACGACGGTGATGACGACCATCAGCGACCCGTTGGTGGCCGATCAGCCGGTCACCGTCGGCCGCCCGGTCCGCGGCGCCGCGGTAGTTCTGCTGGATGCGCGTCTGCACCCGGTTCCGACGGGGGTGGCCGGCGAACTCTACATCTGCGGTCCGGGCGTCGCGCGCGGCTACCATCGCAGGCCCGCGCTCACCGCCGCGCGGTTCGTCGCCTGCCCGTTCGGTGATGCCGGGGAACGGATGTACCGGACCGGCGACGTGGGCCGGTGGCGCCGGGACGGGTCGATCGAGTATCTGTACCGCAACGACGCCCAGATCGAACTGCGTGGTGTGCGAATCGAACTCGGCGAGATCGATGCGACCCTCCTCACCCACCCGGGCGTGCGGTTCGCGGCGACGGATGTGCGCGAACTGCGCGACGGTGTCGACGCACTCGTCTCGTACGTACTCCCGGAGCGGGGCGAGACGGTCGATCCGGATCAGCTGATCCGCTGTGCGTCGACGCGCCTGCCCGCACCGCTGGTACCCGCGATCGTGGTCGTGGTGGACGCCGTGCCGCTCACCGTCAACGGGAAACTGGACCGCTCGGCGCTGCCCGACCCCGTTCCGGCGGCAACCGACTTCGACGCCCCGCACACACCCGCCGAGCGGGTGGTGGCGACAGCGTTCGCCGAGGTCCTCGGGCTCGACCTCGTGGGACGCGACGAGAACTTCTTCGCCCTCGGTGGCACGTCGCTGTCCGCGACACGCGCCGTGTCCCGGATCGGTGCCGCGCTGGAGACGTCGGTGCCGGTGCGCGCGGTGTTCGACACCCCGACCGTCTCCGCACTCGCGGCGGCCGTCGCCGAGCAGACCGACGGCGCGGCGCATGTGCCCCTGACCCTGCGCCCGCGCCCGCCCCGCGTGCCGCTGTCGCCTGCGCAGCAACGACTGTGGTTCCTCGCCCGCCTCGTACCCGGCTCCCCCGAATACACCATCCCGATGGCGCTGCGGCTCGGCGGAACACTCGACGTCGCCGCCCTCACCGCGGCCGTGGCCGATGTAGTCGGCAGGCACGAACCGCTGCGCACCCTGTACCCGGACAGTGACGGCGTCGCGTACCAGCAGGTGGTCCCGGTGTCGCGGGCCACCCCATCCCTCCGGCCGATATCCGTGGCCAGGGGCGACGTCGCCGCACGGGTCGCGACGTTCGCGTCGCAGGGTTTCACGCTGGGCGCCGAACCGCCGATCCGCGCCCGACTGTTCGCTCTCGCCACCGACGAGTGGGTGCTCGCCGTCATGGTCCATCACATCAGCGCGGACGGGTTCTCGGTGCCGCTGCTCGTCCGCGATCTGATGACCGCCTACGAGGCGCGGGTCGCGGGCGAGGCGCCGCGGTGGGCCCCACTGCCCGTCCAGTACACGGACTACACCCTGTGGCAGCACGAGCTACTGGGCGAGAGCGACGATCCGCGGTCCGTCGCGGCGCGGGAACTGTCGTACTGGAAGGACACGTTGTCCGATGCGCCGGAACAGTTGTCGCTGCCCACCGACCGCCCACATCCGGCCATCGCGTCGCACCGCGGCGGCACCGTGGACTTCGCGCTCGACGACGCTCTCTACCGCGCCGTCGAGCACACCGCGTCGACGTGCGCCGTCACCCCGTTCATGGTGGTGCACGCAGTGTTCGCCGTGCTGCTCGCGAAGCTGAGCGGGTCCACGGACATCGTGATCGGCACCCCCGTCGCCGGGCGCGGGGATCAGGCGCTGGACGAACTGGTGGGCATGTTCGTCAACAACCTGGTGCTGCGCACGGAGGTGAGTCCGGCGGAAAGCTTCGCCGATCTGCTCGGCCGGGTGCGGGAGGACGACCTCGACGCGTTCGCGCACTCCACCGTCCCGTTCGAGACCGTGGTCGAGGCGCTCGACCCCACCCGGTCCCGCGCCCGCAATCCCCTGTTCCAGGTGGCCCTGGCGTTCCAGAACCTCGACCACACCCCGCTCACCCTGCCCGGACTGCGGGTGTCGGCGACGACTCCCCCCACCCGGTCGGCCCGATTCGACCTGCAACTCACCGTGACCGCGGATCCCGGCCCGTCGACGGAACGCACCCGGCGCACGGCCGTGTTCACCTACGCCACCGACCTGTTCGACCATCACACGGTCGTCGATCTGGGGGAACGTTTCCTCCGGACGTTGAGCGAGGCTGTCGCGCACCCGCATCGGGCTGTCGGCGACCTCGCCCTCGTCGATCCGGACCCGGATGTCCCCGACGCGGCGCCGTCCTCCGGTGAGACACTCGTCGATCTGTTCGAGCGGCACGTCGCCACGTCGCCGGACGCCGAAGCGGTCGTCGCCGGCGACCGCGTGCTCACCTACGGTGCACTCGACCGTCAGATCAATCGGCTCGCCCGCCACCTGATCGACGCTCGTGTCGGCCCGGAGTCTCTGGTGGGATTGGCGATTCGCCGCTCCGCCGACCTCCTCGTCGCAATGTACGCCGTCGCGAAAGCGGGCGCGGCGTACGTGCCGATCGACCCCGACCAGCCGGCGCAGCGCAATGCCCAGATCATCCGCGCCTCGGACGCGCGGGTCGTCCTCACCACCGAACGCGATCGGTTCGACCTCGCCGACGTCCTGCCTGCGGACACACGGCTCGTCGTCGTCGACCGGGTGGACCTGTCCGGGGTCGATCCGTCGCCGATTTCCGACCGCGACCGGACCGCTCCCCTGAGGGCGCAGAACCCCGCGTACGTGATCCACACGTCGGGATCGACGGGCACACCCAAGGGGGTCGTCGTGACCCATGCGGCCGTCGTGAGCTTCCTGACCTGGCGGCAGGACACGGACCCGCTCGGCGCCGGCGACACGGTGATGCTCAAGCTGCAGTACACGTTCGACGCCTCGGTCCGCGAATTCTGGTGGCCGCTGATCGCCGGTGCGCGGCTGGTGATCGCCCGCCCGGACGGCCACCGCGACCCCCGGCATCTCGCCGAGCTGATCGGACGGCACCGGGTGACCGCCGGATACTTCCTTCCGCTGATGCTGGCCGAGATCCTCGCGATCCCCGACGCGAATCTCACGTCACTGCGGCAGGTGTCCTGCGGCGGCGAGGTCCTGCCGCCGGACACCGCGCACAGTGTCCACGCCCGGTGCCCGGGCACGGTGCTCTACAACGAGTACGGTCCGACCGAGACGGCCGTTGCCGTGACCCGCACAGTCGTCGAGAGTATCGATACGACCGTCCCGATCGGTGTGCCGCAGAACGGTGTCGGTGCACTCGTGCTGGATTCGCGGCTGCATCCGGTGCCTGCCGGCGTTCCCGGTGAGCTCTACCTGTCGGGCGCCCAGTTGGCCCGTGGGTATCTCGGGCAGCCGGGAACGACGGCCTCCCGGTTCCCGGCGAATCCGTGGGGACCGCCCGGTCAGCGGATGTACCGGACCGGCGACGTAGTCCGTCGCCGGCGCGACGGCACGATCCACTACCTCGGCCGGCGGGACCTCCAGGTGAAGATCCGGGGTCAGCGCGTCGAACTCGAGGAGATCGAGACGGCGTTGCGCCGCAACACCGCCGTCGCGCAGTCCGCGGCGGCCGTCTACGAATCCCCGGCCACGGGATCCCGGCTGGTCGGCTACGTCGTGCCGCGTCCGGGTGCGGACGTGGACACCCGTGCCGTGTCGGCGGAACTGGCGCAGCGACTGCCCCGGTACATGGTGCCCAACCAGATCGTGGTGCTGGAGGCACTGCCGTCGACACCCCACGGCAAGTTGGATCGGCGGGCGCTCCCCGATCCGGGTGTGCCACGCGCGCATCGGTTCCGTCCTCCGACGACCCGCACCGAGAAACTGGTCACCGCGGTGTTCGCGGACGTGCTGGGCACCGGGCTGGTGGGGCTGGACGACAATTTCTTCGAGCTGGGCGGCAATTCGTTGTCCGCGACCAGGGCGGCGTCGCGGCTGCACACCTCGACGCACGTCGAGGTCCGCCTCGACTGGTTCTTCACCGACGCGACCGCGGAGAGCATCGCCGCACGGATCTCGTCGAGTTTCGCCGCGGCCTCCGACGTCTCCGCGGCACTCGAGGTGCTGCTGCCGCTGCGGGCGGACGGCGAACGGGAGCCGCTGTTCTGCATCCATCCGGCCGTCGGGTTGGCCTGGTGCTATTCGGGATTGACCGCCCATCTGCGCCCCGATCGCGCGGTCTGGGGTGTGCAATCCCCCGCCGTGACCGAGGGCGGCGACCGGTTCACGACGATCACGGACCGCGCTGCCCGCTACGTGCAGGAGATCCGCCGCGTGCAGCCGCGGGGGCCGTACCACCTGCTCGGGTACTCGGTGGGCGGCGTGATCGCGCACGCGATGGCGGTCGAGTTGCGCTCGTGCGGCGAGGACGTCGGCGTGCTCGCGATGATCGACAGCTACGCGTCGGCGGAGCGGGACACCCCGGTACCGACACTGCCGGAACTGCTCGCGGAATTCGGGGGCGGCGCATCGGAACAGCTGGGTCCGGAACAGTTGGCCCGGTTGTACGAGGACTACGTCGACGTTATCGACGCCGCCGCCGACTTCGTGCCCGGGCACTTCGACGGCAGCCTGCTGTTCTTCGGCGCGGCCGGCGACGGCTCCCGGCCCACGGCCGCGTTCGCGACGTGGCGCCCGTGGATCGGCGGGGACGTGATCGCCCACACCGTCGACCGCCCGCACGCACAGATGACCGGCCCGGAGGCGCTGGCCGTCATCGGACCGATCCTGGCCGGCTACCTCGACGGCGCCTCAGCCGCCGACGGGACGGAGAATCCACCAGCCACCCAGCGCCAGACAGCTCAGCGTGACGAGTAGGGACAATCCCACCCACACGATGCCGGGAACGTGGGTGAGCCGCGCCAGTTGATCCGCGTCCGACTCCGGGGCCGCGCCGCGGGCGCGTTGACGCTGCAGTTCCAGGACCGGCCGCGGGGCGGCGACGAGCATGAACAGCGTGATCAGATAGGCCGCCCCCACCTGCTGGTCCTGCGTGCCGAACCACACGAGCCCGAACAGCAGCGCCCCGACCACCGTGAGGGAGAACAATCCGTACAGGTTCCGGACGAGGATCAGCATGGCCGCGAGAGCCACGACACCGATCCACAGCACAGCGACCGCGTGCTGGGTGCCCAGCACCCAGGCCGCGCCGAGACCCAGAACGGCGGGGCCCACGTAGCCGGCGAACGTCATGAGGACCACGCCGATCCCGGTCGGTTTACCGGACGAGATGGCCACACCCGACGTGTCCGAGTGCAGCCGCACCCCCTTCAACGTGCGACCGAACAACAGGGCGACCACCAGGTGCGCACCCTCGTGCACGATGGTCACCACATTGCGGGTGATTCGCCAGGCATGTGGTTCGAGGACGAGTATCACGGCCACCACCGCCGTGACCTGAACGATCCAGGGAGCCGGCGCGGGGCTGACGGCGCTCATGCGCTCCCACAACGAGTGAAGTCCATTCATCGGCGCCGAGTGTACGGTGACCGGCCGACGACGGTTCCCGGCACTCGACAGGACAATCTTCGGCTCTCTACGTAGAACCGTAGATAGCCGTAGATTTCGCTAGCCGTGCCTAGTCGTTCTGCGCGCGCAGGTACTTCCCGAAGTGCGGCACGGTGAATCCGATCGACCCGCGCTCGGCCGAATAGATCAGACCCTTCTTGATCAGCCCGTCCCGCGCCGGTGACAGCGACGCCGGTTTGCGGCCCAGTTCGGACGCGATCGCCGCCGTCGCGACCGGGCCGTCGTCCCCGGAGAGATCGGCCATCGCACGCATGTACTCCCGCTCGGCCGGCGTCGCGCGCTCGTACCGCGAACCGAAGAACCCGACCGCCAGTTCCTCCTCCGCGGTCGGCTCGGCCACCCGCACGTCCTCCTCCGTGATCGGTGTCGCCGCGGCCACGTCCCACGTCGCCTTGCCGTACGCCTGGACGAAGTAGGGGTAGCCGTCGGCCGCCGCATACAACGCGTCGAGCGCCTCGTCGGTGAACTTCACGTCCTCGCGCTCGGCGGGCGCGATCAGCGCCCGGTCCGCGGACACCCGGTCCAGCCGGTCGATGCGGTGGTAGCTGAACAACCGCTCCGAATAGCTCTTGGACGCCGACAGCACCGCGGGCAGGTGCGGCAGTCCGGCGCCGACCACGATCAGCGGGGCCGCGTCCTGGCTGAGTTCGTGGCAGGCCCCGCACACCGCGGAGACGTCCGCGGCGCCGAGGTCCTGCATCTCGTCGACGAACAGTGCGATCCCGACCCCGACATCGCGGGCCAGGGACGACGCGTCCAGCAGCAATTCCACCAGGTCGATCTCGATGTCCCCGGAATCGGCGCGACCCTTCACCGCGGGCGCGTCGATCCCCGGTTGCCACCGCTCCCGCATGCCCTTGTCGGCCGTCGCACGCAGGGCGAACGACTTCAGGATTCCGAGGAACTCCTCCACGCGATCGGGGTCGCGGTGTGAGCCCGCGATCTCCCGAATCGCCATGTGCAACGCCGAGGACAGCGGCCGCCGCAGATCCTGATCCGGGCGCGCCTCGATCTTCCCGGTTCCCCACCGCCGAGAGATGGCCGCCGACCGCAGGTGGTTCAGCAGGACCGTCTTCCCGACCCCGCGCAGACCCGTCAGCATCACGCTGCGCTCCGGGCGGCCGCGCGCGATCCGCTCGAGCACCACGTCGAACGCGTCGAGCTGCCGGGTTCGTCCCGCGAGCTCCGGCGGGCGTTGCCCCGCGCCGGGTGCATAGGGGTTACGGACAGGGTCCATGGCCACGAAGGTAACAACCTCTGTTGCCGAATCTGCGCTCATCTAGCGCGTGTCCTAGATCCCGCTATGAAGTCGTAGCCGGGGTGGTGACTTCCGCACCCTGCGGTGCCTATCGACGATCGCGTGTTCCCCCGAGGCTGGATACAGCCGCAGGAACAGGGAGAACACCATGATCGAATTGGACGCCAGAGCCGAATTGGAACGACTCGCGCCGTACGCAGCGACGGGCGACGAAGACGCCGTCGAAGAGGTTCTCCGCATTGCGCACCCGCTCGTGCACCGCTACTGCACCACCCGGCTCGAATCGGTGGATCACCCGCACACGACCGCCGACGACGTCACCCAGGACGTGTGCCTAGCGTTGATGAGCGCCCTGCGGACGTACCAGAACCAGGGAAAGTCGTTGCTGTCGTTCATCTTCGGCATCGCCGCACACAAGGTGTCCGACGCGCGGCGACGCGCCACCCGGATGTCCGTACCGCCGACCGCGCGCGCCGCCGCGGCACATCACGTGGTGGACGTCGAGGACGGCCCCGAACATCACGTCCTGCGCGACGAACTGCGCGGCGAGATGGGACTGCTCGTCGAGACGCTCCCGGTCCGGCACCAGCAGATCCTCTTCATGCGCGTCATCGTGGGAATGTCGGCCGAACAGACCGCACGAGTCCTGGACACCACACCGGGCGCCGTCCGCGTCGCGCAGCACCGGGCGCTGAGCCACCTGCGGGCGCGGATCGGGCACGGGCCTGCTCGCTGAGGCGTTCCGGCCCGGTCGTTGCCATCCGGCGGACCGAGTGGTCCGATGGATTCATGAGCGCAGCCGACACCGTCCTGCTCGCGATCGGAACGAAGAAGGGCCTGTGGCTCGCCACCAGCCGCGACCGCGCCACCTGGTCGCTGTCGGGCCCGCATTTCCTGATGAACGAGATTCCGAGCATCGGGATCGACACACGGAGTGGACGCACCCGCATCCTGGTCGGGGTCCGGTCCGAACACTGGGGTCCGACCGTCGCGCATTCCGACGATCTGGGCGCCACGTGGACCGAACCGGACCACGGCGCCATCCACTTCGGCGACGGCGACGGCGCCGCACTCGAGCGGGTGTGGCAGATCCGTCCCGACACGGACGACCGTCCCGGTGTCGTGTGGGCGGGCTGTGAGCCCATCTCGGTGTGGCGGTCGGTCGACGGCGGGGAGCATTTCGACCTCGAACGCGGGCTGTGGGACCATCCGCACCGGCCCGAGTGGGGAGCCGGATACGGCGGTGCCGCAGCACATTCCGTCGTCCCGCATCCACAGGACGTAAACACCGTGCACGTCGCGATGAGCACCGGAGGCGTGTACCGCACCACGGACGGGGGTGCGTCCTGGGAGCCGCGCAACACCGGGATCACCGCCTACTTCCTCCAGGACCCGAACCCGGAGTTCGGCCAGTGCGTCCACAAGATCGCGCGCGACGGCGTCGTCCCCGACCGGTTGTACGCCCAGAACCATCACGGGGTCTACCGCTCCGACGACAGCGGCGACACGTGGAAGTCGATCGCGGACGGACTGCCGACGGACTTCGGGTTCGTGATGCTCACCCATCCACGCCGTGAGGGAACGGTGTGGGTGGTTCCGATCGAGGCGGACGGTGAACGCATCCCGCCCGACGGACGGCCGGCCGTCTACCGGAGCGACGACGCCGGGGACAGCTGGACGCGCCTCGACAGCGGGCTGCCGGACCGCGACTACAACGTGGTGCTCCGCGACGCCGCCGCCGTGGACACCGCCGACCCGGTCGGGGTGTATTTCGGCACGCGCGGCGGCGAGGTCTACGGGAGCGCCGACGAGGGCGCGACCTTCCGCACGGTGGCGGCGCACCTGCCCGACGTGCTGTGTGTGCGGGCCGCGGTGATCGAATCATGAGCGAGGGCGTCACCGTTCGGGTTCCGCGGGCGCTGGCGTCGATCGTCGGCGGGGAGCGCTCCGTGCACGTGCCCCTCGACTCCGCTTCGACGGTCTCCCAAGTGCTCGACGTCCTGGCGGGAGAGTTCCCGATTCTCGGCCGCCGGATTCGGGACGAGACCGGCGCCCTGCGGCGGTACGTCAACGTCTACGTGGACGGCGAGGACGTCCGGCTCCTCGGCGGCGTCGGCACCGCGGTGACCCCCGGGCAGGAACTGCAGATCCTGCAGTCCGTCGCCGGTGGTTGAGCACGCTAGTCGGCCAGGTGCATCGCCACGGCCCGGGTAGGGGCTCCGTCGCCGGCCTCGAGGGAGATCGGCAGGAGGCTGACGAGCGGATCGGGGAAGTCGATCCGGTCGAGCCGGCACAGGTTCTCGCCGATCACTCCGCCTGCGTCGGCGATCAGATGGTGAACCGGATATCCGGCGTCGGCGTGCTCGTCGTCCGGTGTCTCGTCGACGCTCGGGGCGTCGAGGCAGAACGTCCGCACTCCCCGGTCCAGCAGCAGTGCGCACACCGCGGTGTCGAGGAACGGATGCGTGTAATAGGCGTCCGTTCCGTAGAACCGAGACCACCCGGTATGGAACACGGCGATGTCGCCGGGCCGCACGTCGTCCGTCCGGGACCCGATCAGGTCCGGGGTGATCCGCTGCCGCGCACCGAGCCCGCGCACGTCGAACACGACGCCGCGGCCGACGAACAACTCCGGTGCCAGCCGGTCGATGGTCGCCGCCCCCGCCTTCAGGTGCGCCGGGGCGTCGACGTGCGTCCCGGACTGCGACCCGATCCGGACGTCCAGCACGTTGTAGCCGTCGCGCTCGAGGGTGCAGTGCCGGATCAGGGTAGGCACCGGGTCGCCGGGATACACCTGCATCCCGGGCCCGATGGTGTGGGACAGATCCACGACTTTCCGCACGTGTGGCATCGCTCGATTGTCCGGCCTCGGCGTCACCCCTGCCGCGATATGCTCGATGGCGAGCGAAGAGGTGGTGGCATGACCGATTTCGACCCGCTCGCCACCCAGCGTGAGTCGGTGTCTGCGACCTTCACGGCCGAGCTGTCCGCGGTCGGGCTGGAGGACGCCAAAGAGATCGGGCACGGTGGGTTCGGGGTGGTATATCGGTGCGCGCAACCGGAACTCGACCGCACGGTGGCGGTCAAGGTTCTCACCTCCGCGCTCGACGCCGAGAACCTCGAACGCTTCCTGCGGGAGCAGCGCGCCATGGGCAGGCTGAGCGGCCACCCGCACATCGTCAACATCATGCAGGTCGGGACCACCGACACCGGCAGGCCGTACATCGTGATGCAGTATCACCCCCACGATTCGCTGGACGCGCAGATCCGGCGGCGCGGGCCCATCCCCTGGAGCGACGCCGTGCGCATCGGGGTGAAACTCGCCGGCGCCCTCGAGACGGCGCACCGGGTCGGCATCCTGCACCGCGACGTCAAACCGGGAAACATCCTGCTCACGGAGTACGGCGAACCGCAACTCACCGATTTCGGGATCGCCCGGATGTCGGGGGCGTTCGAGACGACGGCGGGCACTGTCACCGGATCCCCCGCGTTCACCGCGCCGGAGGTGCTGTCGGGGCGGACCCCGACCGCCGCGTCCGACGTGTACAGCCTCGGCGCGACCCTGTTCAGCGCGATCACCGGGCACGCCGCGTTCGAACGGCACAACGGCGAGGAGGTGATCGCGCAGTTCCTGCGCATCACCACCCAGCCCGTCCCGGACCTGCGCAGCGAGGGATTCCCCGAGGACCTCAGCGCCGTCATCCAGCGGGCGATGGCCGGGAAACCGGAAGATCGCCCCGCGTCCGCCGCCGCATTCGGAGACGAACTGCGGGAGGTCGAGCGCCACCACGGTCTGGCCGTGGACGAGATGGCGATGCCCGTCGACCCCGGTGTCCATCACGGCGAGGACTCCTCACACGGCACGGTCTCGACCGTCTCCGGTCCGTTCCGGACCTCCACGACCGGAAGGGCGAAATATACGTCGACGCCGCCGCCCGCGCCGGCCACCCGGTTCCGGCCGCCCGCCGCGACCCGGCAACTCGTGGAGCGCGGCCGGCTGATCGACCTGCTGCGGGCCGGCCGCCGTCGCCTGCTGACCGTGATCCACGGTCCCACCGGATTCGGCAAGAGCACCCTCGCCGCCCAGTGGCGGAACGTCCTCGCCGACGAAGGGGTCGCGGTCGCGTGGCTGACCGTCGACAGCGACGACGACAACGTGGTGTGGTTCGTCGCGCACCTCATCGAGGCGATCCGCCGCGTGCGCCCCAACCTGGCGAAGGAACTCGGCCAGGTCCTCGAGGAGCACGACGACGAGGCCGAACGGTACGTGCTCACCTCGCTCGTCAACCAGATCCACGAGAGCGGCGAACGGATCGCCCTGATCATCGACGACTGGCAGCGGGTGTCGGAACCCGCGACGATCGCCGCTCTGGAGTTCCTTCTCGACAACGGGTGCCATCACCTGCAGGTCGTGGTGACGAGCCGGACCCGGGCCGGATTGCCGATGAGCCGGATGCGGGTCAAGGACGAACTCGTCGAAATCGATTATTCGGAACTGCGTTTCGACGATTCCGAGGCACAGTCGTTCCTCGTCGACCTCGGCGGCCTGCCCCTCGACAGCGAGGACGTCACCGAACTCCGCGACTCCACGGACGGCTGGGTGGCGGCGCTGCAACTGGCGTCGCTGTCACTGCGCGGACGGGCCGATCCGTCGGAGCTGATCGCCGGACTGTCCGGACGCCACCACGCGATCGGCGAATTCCTCGCCGAGAACGTCCTCGACACCCTCGAACCCGAGATGCTCGACTTCCTGCTGGCCACCTCGATCACCGAACGCACGTGCGGCAGTCTCGCGGGCACGCTCGCGGGCACCGCCCGTGGGCAGGCGTTGCTCGAGGCGGCCGAGGACCGGGACCTGTTCCTGCGCCACATCGACGACGAGCGAACGTGGTTCCGCTACCACACCCTGTTCGCCGAGTTCCTGCGCCGCAGGCTCGAACGAGACCAACCCGACCGCATCCGGGAACTGCACCGCGCCGCGTCCCGCTGGTTCTGCGACCACAGCCTGCTCCGCGAGGCCGTCGAGCACGCCCTCGCCGGCGGCGAGGAGCAACGTGCCGTGGAACTC
Organism: Rhodococcus sp. T2V; assembly: GCF_029269925.1. NCBI lineage: Bacteria > Bacillati > Actinomycetota > Actinomycetes > Mycobacteriales > Nocardiaceae > Rhodococcus > Rhodococcus sp. T2V. Next base: position 75,305 of record NZ_JARJBD010000031.1, on the reverse strand, counting down.
GTCGAGGCCGACGGGTTGCTGCTGCTCGAGCAGTCGCAGTCGGCGACGTTGTCCGCGGTGGTCGACATGCTGCCGCCCGCTCTCGTCGCCGCGAGCGCCCGACTGCAGGTCACGACGGCGTGGGCGAACGCGATGGCAAACCGGACCTCGGCCGCCGAACGGGCCCTCGAACGAGCCGAACGGGCGCTCGCCGACAGCGACGCGAGCGCGGGCGACACGGCGGATCTGCGGGCGGAGGCGGGGGTCGTGCGTGCCGTGGCGGAACTGCGCAACGACCGCACCGAACGGATCGACGAACTCGTCGGCGACTGCCTCGCCCGCCCGGAGTCGCTGCACCCGTGGGTGGTGTGCGCCGCGTTCAACGTCACCACGTTCGCCGCCGTGTACCGCTTCGACTTCGCGGAAGTGCGCAGGATCCAGGAGGTCGCGCGGCCCTTCTACGAGCGGAACAAGGGACCGCACAACGTCGTTCACGGCCAGAGCTATCTGGGTGTCGCCTCGTACGAGCAACTCGACATCGACGATGCCGTCGACCGTTTCCGGCGCGCCCGCCGCGCAGGCCGGAAACTGGGCGGGCCGCGCGCACCGTCCGCTCGGCTCGCGGGATCGCTGCTCGGTGAGGTGCTCTACGAACGCGGGGACGTCGAGGAGGCGGAGCGTCTCCTCGACGACGGATACACCCTGGCCATCGAGACCGGCGGGGTGGACTTCAAGGTCGCCCGCTTCGTCACCGGAGCGCACGTCAAGGCGCTGCGCGGCGACCGGGAGGAAGCGACGAAACGCCTCCACGCCGGACTCGAGGTGGCCGGGACCTTCTCCCTCGCCCGCCTGCGGGCCCGCGTCGAGAACGAACGCCGGCGACTCGGCATCGCCCCGCATCCGACCCTCGGCGCACCGGACCCGGTCCGCTACGAGAACCGGCGGCGCCCGGTCGCGGGCATCGACGAGATCGTCGCGCAGGTCGAGGAGGCCACCGCGATTCGGATGCTGCTCGCCACCGGGGCCCGCGAGAACATCGAGACGGCGTGCGCGTGGACGCAGGAGTGGACCGACCGGCTGGCAGGCACCGGTCGTAACCGCGGGCACCTGCTGGCCGAACGCCTCCGGGTGGCGTGCCTCGCCGCGGCGGGCCGCCAAGACGAGGCGAAGCAGGCACTCGCGTCCATCGCCTCGATCTGCGCGGCGCGCGGACTCCACCGGGTACTTCCCGACGGCGGGCCCCTCGTCGTCGCACTGGTCGCGGATCTGCGGGCCGATCAACTGGCCGGCGACTGGCCCCCGGACCGGCCGACGGTCCCCTCCGACTTCCTGGAGGAACTGCAGAACTCGACGTCTCCGTACACGATGTGACCGGCGGTCAGGTCGGGGTGGGCGCCTCCTCCCGGATCAGTCCCGCAGCGCGCAGGTCTTGCCAGAATTCGGCCGGGATCGGGTGTTCGAGCCAGGCCGCGTTCTGCCGCAACTGGTCGCAGTTCCTGGCGCCCAGCAGGAGTTCCCGCACCGCGGGATGCGCGGCCGCGAACTGAATCGACGCGGCCGCCAACGGAACCCCGTGGCGCGCGCAGAACTTCTCGAAGTCGCGTACCCGGCTCAGCACCTCTTCCGGCGCCGGCTGGTAGTTGAACTTGGCGCCGGCGACCGCGCCGGTGGCCAGGACACCCGAGTTGAACACACCGCCGAGCACGATTGCGACGTCGCGTTCCGCGGCGAGGGGCAGCAGGCCCTTCACCGGATCCTGCTCGAGCAGTGTGTATCTGCCCGCGAGGAGGACGCAGTCGAGGTCGACGCGTTCGAGGGCGTCGACGCAGACGTCGGCCTCGTTGACCCCGATACCGATCGCCCGGACCACGCCCTCGTCCCGCAACCGGATCAGTGCGGGAAACGCACCCGCGAGCGCCTCCGCGAACCGCGCGGGCTGGGCGTCGCCGTGCGTGTACCGGTCGATGTCGTGCACGTACAGGATGTCGAACCTGTCCTGGCACATGCGCTGCAGGCTGTCCTCCACCTGCCGCAGGACCGCGTCGTACGAGTAGTCGAAGTCGGCCCGGAACGGCGGGGTGTCCACCCAGATCCCGGTGTCGAACGACCCACGCGCCGCGGGTGTCAGCGTGCGCCCGACCTTCGTGGACAACACGTAATCTTCGCGGTCCTGCGTCAGCAGCGCGTGACCCAATCGGTGCTCGGACAGTCCGTGCCCGTACATGGGTGCGGTGTCGAACGACCGCACGCCCATGTTCCACGCCTCGGCGATCTGCGCCTGGGCGTCCACCTCGGGGATCGGCCGGAAGATGTTGCCGATGGGCGCACCGCCGTAGCCGAGGAGGGAGACGTCGAAGCCGGCGCGCCCGAATCGCCGAGTGTCGTTCACCTTCATGAATTCTCACTTCCGTTGCCGAAGAACAGGGTGCCCGGGTCGCGCATCACGGCGTCCATCTCGCGGAGGCACACCACCTTGATCGCCGAAACGACGAGTTCCGAATAGAACTGGTCGTGGAACCACTTGTCGCCGCTGTACGCCACGACGAGCCCGCCCTCGCCCACGGCGCTGCCACCCCATTTGGTCCACCCCTGCTGGTAGAGGTACGGGTGCAACTGCTGGACGGCGTGCGACGGCAGTCCGGTGGTCCAGCTGATCCGCGCCTTCGACTCGGCGATCGCGTCGTACGGCCCGCGCCAGTCCTTCTTCTCACCCCAGCTGCGGCGGTAGACGACGGGCAACTCCGCATCGGCGGACGGGGCGACGCCCGGCCGGAGCACGACGAGGTGTCCCGGGGATCCGTGGGAGAGGTTCTCGATCGACGGGAGGGCGAGTTCGACGGCCTCGCGGGCGACGTCTGCGGTCAGTCCGGAAAATGTGGTCATCCGGTCATCCTTCCCCACGGATCAGATCGACGGCCTTCTCGGCGATCATCACGGTAGGAGCCTGCGTGTTGGAGCTGACGATCCGCGGCATGACGGACGAGTCGACCACCCGCAGACCCTCGATGCCCTTCACCTTCAGTTCCGGTGAGACCACGGCGTCGTCGCCGACGCCCATCGCGCACGTGCCGACCGGGTGGTACGAGGTGCGGCCGTATGCGCGAACGAACTTCACGTAGTCGTCCTTCGTGTCCACCGACAGGCCGCCTGCCAGATGTTCGGCCTTGATGTGCCGGGCCATCGACGACTGCGCCATGATCTCCCGGCTCTGCCGCAGACCCTCGATGCTCGACTCGAGGTCGAAGTCGGTGGCGAGGAAGTTCGGGTCGATCAGCGGCTGGGCGGTGGGATCGTTCGACCTGATCTTCACCGACCCGCGGCTCTCCGGCCGCAGAGCGTACGAGTTCAGGGTGCAGCCGTATCCCGGGCGGACCGCCGCGACGCCGGCCTCGACACCGGCGGCGGGCAGGAAGTGGAACTGCAGGTCCGGGATCGATTCCTGCGCGTGCCCGAAACTGAATCCACCGGCTTCGACGACCGTCGACGCCAGCGGACCCCGCCGGAAGGCGGCGTACTCGAGTCCCGCCTTGGCCGTGGCCGGACGGATCAGGTTCAGGCGGTCGAGACTCTGGTACTCGCGGAGTTCGTAGATGACGTCGAGATCGCAGTGATCGTGCAGGTTCCGGCCGACCCCCGGAAGGGCATGGGCCACCTCGACGTTCGCGTCCCGCAGATCGTCCGGGTGCCCGATCCCGGACAGCTGCAGGATCTTGGGCGATCCGAACGCGCCCGCGGCGACCAGCACCTCGCGCGACGCCGGAACGTCTCCACACCGTGCGGGGTGAGCACCTCGATCCCGGTGGCGCGTCCGCCGTCGAGCAGAACCCGCGACACGGCGACGTTCTCGCGGACCGTCAGGTTGGGGCGCTTCCTGGCGGGTGCGAGGTACCCGACCGCGGCGCTGCACCGTCGGGCGTTCTTCGTGGTCGTCTGGTAGAGGCCGACACCGTGCTGGTGATCGCCGTTGAAGTCGCCGTTGAACGGCAGGCCGAATTCCTGCCCCGCCTGGACGAACGACTTCGACAGCGGGTGGGGGTTGATCGGGTCGGAGACTCCGAGCGGGCCGTCGGTCCCGTGGTACGGCGCCGACAGCCGTTCGTTGTCCTCGGACCGGAGGAAGTACTTCTGGATCTCGTCGAACGACCATCCGGCGCAACCGTATTTCAGCGCCCACTCGTCGTAGTCCTCGTGCGCGCCGCGGGTGAACACCTGGGCGTTGATCGAGCCGCCCCCGCCGATGACCTTGCCCTGAGCGAGCGGGATGACGCGCCCGTTGCAATGCTCCTGGGGGACGCTCGAAAATCCCCAGTCGTATTTGCTCGCGGTGAGTTTCGCGAATCCCGCGGGCACGTGGATGAACGGATGCCGGTCGTTGCCGCCGGCCTCCAGCAGGAGAACCCGAACCGTCGGATCCTCGGTCAGCCGCCCGGCGAGCACACAGCCCGCCGTGCCACCGCCCGCGATGACGTAATCGTAGGTGCCGGCACTCATCGGTTGCCTCCGGTCCAGTTCGGGAACACGCGTGTGCGTGGCCCGGTGCGGATCTGAATGGTCTTGACGTCGGTGAACTCGTCGAAGCCGGCCTGGCCCATCTCGCGGCCGAACCCGCTCTGCTTCATGCCGCCGGCAGGCAGTTGCGGGGCGCCGTCGATGGTGGTGTTCACCCACACCCGGCCGCTGCGCATCTCGCGGGCCACCCGCAGCGCCTTGTCGATGTTCTTGGTCCAGATCGACCCGGCCAGTCCGTACTCCGTGGCGTTCGCGAGCCGGATGGCGTGGTCGACGTCGCTGAACCGGGTGACGGTGAGGACGGGGCCGAAGATCTCCTCCTGGAAGGCGGCGGATTCTTCGCCGACGCCGTCGAGGATCGTGGGAGCGACGAAATGCCCTCGTCCCCAGTTCTCGCCGTCGAGCCGTTCACCACCGGTCAGGACGGTTGCACCGCCGCGCCGCGCCGCGTCGATGTGGCCGAGCACGTTCGCGAGGTGGCCCGCGTCGATCATGGGACCCAGTTCGCTCGCCTCGTCGAGCGGACCGCCCACCGTGATGCGGCCGGCGGCCTCGACGAGGCGGCTCAGGAAGGCGTCCGCGATCGAATCCTGGATCAGGAGCCGGGCGCCCGACACGCAGCATTCGCCCTGGTTGAAGAACACCCCGAACAACACCCCGTCGAGGGCGTCGTCGAGGTCTGCGTCGGCGAACACGACGCTGGCGGCCTTGCCGCCCAGTTCCATCGACAGCCGCTTGACGCTGCCCGCGGACGCCTCCACGATGCGCTTGCCCGTCTCGGTGCTCCCGGTGAACGACAGGATGTCGACGAACGGGCTCTCCGCGAGGGGTGCGCCGACCACCGAACCGGCACCGGTGACCACGTTCACCACGCCGTCGGGGACGCCGGCCTCGGTGAGCAACCGGGCCAGTTCGAGTGCGGTGCCGGACGTGAATTCCGCGGGCTTGATCACCGCGGTGCAGCCGGCGCCGAGCGCGAACGGCAGCTTCTGCGCGAGCAGGAGCAGCGGGAAGTTCCAGGGAATGATCATGCCGACCACACCGGCCGGCTCGCGGACCACCATGGCGGTGCAGTCGTCGCCCAGCGCCGTGTGTGCCTCGCCGTGCATCGTCATGGCCAGGGCCGCCGCGTATTCGAACAACTCGATGCTCGCCGCGACGTCACCGCGGGCGAGGGTGATCGGTTTGCCGGTCTCCTCGGCGTCGATGCGGGCGAGGTGTTCCTCGTGTTCGCGCATCCGCCCAGCGCAGCGCAGGAGAGCGCGGCCGCGGTCCATCGCGGTCCAGTGCGGCCATTCACCCTCGTCGAACGCCGTGCGGGCGACGGCGACGGCACCCAGCGCGTCGGCGCGCGTGCCCGCGGTGTACGTCGCGAGTACGCGGCCGTCGGCCGGGCTGATCCGCTCGAACGTGGTGTCCGACGGGGGCACCGCCCGGCCACCGATGAAGTGCCCGTAGGTGCGGAGGTGTGTTGCTTCGACTGTCGACATCTGGAGCCGTTCCTTGTCAGTGTTCGTGGATGAGGACGCCGCGCAGGTTGAGCCCTGCGTGCAGGTCCGCGTAGGCGTCGTTCACCTGGTCCAGGGCGTATCGCCTGGTGATCAGTTCGTCGAGCTTCAATCGTCCCGACTTGTAGTAGTCGAGGAGCGCCGGGATGTCCCGGGTGGGGTTGCAGTTGCCGAACAGGACCCCGCGCAGGTGCTTGGCGTAGACCACCAGTTCGAGCGGGCTGATCGGGATCCCCGGTGCGTTCTGGCCGATCGAGACGACCGCGACGGTGCCCTCCTTGCGGACGGCGCCGAACGCGTCGGCGATCAGCTGACCGTCCACCACCCCGACGGTGACGACGGCGTTGTCGGCGCCCTGACCGTTGGTGACCGAGCGGACGAACGGCATGGCCTCGTCGATCGACGCGTACGCGTGGGTGGCGCCGAGTTCGAGGGCGCGTTCGCGTTTGAACGCCACCGGGTCGACGGCGACGACGTGCGCGGCCCCCGCGTGGTGGGCACCCTGCACCGCGTTGATCCCCACGCCGCCGACCCCGACGACCAGCGTCGTGTCCCGGGGACGGACACCCGCGCCGTTCACGGCGGAGCCCCAGCCGGTCGCGACCCCGCACGAGACGAGGCAGGCCACGTCGAACGGGATATCCGCGTCGATCTTGACGGCCTGCGCCTGGGAGGTCACGAGGTAATTCGCGAACGTGCCGAGGCGCTGCATGGCACCGATCGGCCGCCCCGACTGCGTGGCGAACCGCGCCGTTCCGTCGAGCATGAAACCAGCCTCCATACCGGCCCCCGTATCGCAGATATATTGCATCCCCTGCGCGCACCAGGCGCAAGTTCCGCAGGCGGGGAGGTAGGCGGTGGCGACGTGATCACCGACGGCGAGCCGGGTCACCCCGGGACCGACCGCGTCGATCACCCCGGCACCCTCGTGACCGCCGACCAGCGGCAGCGTGTTGGGGATGTCGCCGGTGACGAGGTGATCGTCCGAGTGGCACAGCCCGGACGCCATCACCTTGATCCGCACCTCCCCGGGACCGGGCTCGGCGAGGACGAGTTCGTCGACCTCCCACTTGCCGCCCACTTCGTGAATCACCGCACCGCGTGCCGTCGTACTCATCGTTCTCCTTCGAATCTCACACTCACACAGGGTCCTATTTGATGATCGAGAGCCGGCTGCGGTCGAGCGTCACGGCCACCGCGACGATGACGACCACGCCGTACACGATCTGCTGAAAGCTGGGATCGATGCCGGCCACCGAACCGCCCACCCGGAGGACGGTGACCACCAGGGCGCCGACGAGCACCCGCCATGCGCCACCGATTCCACCGGTGATGGCGCAACCGCCGACCAGCACGGCCGCGATCGCGGGAAGCAGCAGCGAATCCGCGAGTTGCGGTGCGGCGCTCTGCTGCTGGGCCGACAACACGATACCCGCGGCTCCAGCGAAGAAGCCGGACAGGGCGAAGGCTCCGACCCGGACCACCCGGGTCCGGACGCCGCTCATCATCGCCGCGATCTCCCCCAGCCCGACAAGGTGGAAGACGTTGCCCCGCGGCGAGAACCGCATCGCGCAGAACACCGCGGCGACCGCGGCCACGCCCACCCACACCGCCATCGGCAGTCCGAGCACCGTCCACGAACTGAGCCAGAAGATCGCGTCGTAGCCTTCGCTGATGTAGATGGTGGTCGACCCCGAGGCGACGAGCGCGACCGCACCCCAGAATCCCAGCGCACCGAGCGAGACGACGAACGACGGGACCTGCCCGAACACGATCAGCAGACCGGTCAGCGCACCGATCAGGGTGAGCGCCACGAGGGTGACGACGACCGCGATCGGGCCGAGCGACCCGATCGCCGTCGCCAGGATCACCGTGGCGAGCGACGCGAGCGCCGCTACCGACAGGTCGATGCCGCCGGTGAGGATGACGAACATCTGGCCCAGCCCCAGCAGCAGGATCGGGACCGCCTGCGCCGAGACCACGGCGAGGGCGTTCACGGACAGGAAGTTCGGTTCGGCGAGAGCGACGAGAAGGACGAGCGCGACCAGCACGACCGACGGTCCCGCCAGGCGCAGCCGGTCCCGCGTCGTCCGGGACACCGCGGCCGCCGCACCCCCGGGTGCGCGCGTGTCGGCGGAAGTCCTCTCGGTGAAAGTTTCTGTTGCCACGGCGATCACATCATCTTCTCGAGGAGTTGGAGTTTGCTGGGCGGGTTTCCGGGCGGCGAGTCGAACTCGGCGGTGATCTCGCCGTCGCGCATCACGATCACGCGGTGGCCGAGGCCGATCGCCTCGTCCAGGGTGTCGGCGAGCACCAGAATCGCCACTCCCCGCTCGGACAGGTCGCGGAACAGGGCGTACAGGTCTTCCTTCGCGCCGATGTCGAGCCCGCGGGTGGGGTGGTCGAGCACCAGCACCTTCAGGCCGTCGCCCAGGATCCACTTGGCGACCACGGCCTTCTGCTGATTGCCGCCCGACAGTCGCGCGATGTCGGCGTCGGGGTCGGCGGGGCGGATGCCGAGTGTGTCGATCCAGGTGCGCGCGGTCTCCTGCACCCGGGCGCCGGAGGAGATGCGGCCGCCGCCCGCCTCCACCGGATGCACCGTCGCGATGTTCTGCGCGACGGTCGCCCCGGCGATCATGCCCTCGACGCGACGCTCGGCGGGAACGTACGCGACACCGGACAGCACGGCGTCCGCGGGTGATCGGGGCGCCGAACGCTGCCCGTCGATCTCGACGGTTCCGGAATCGACGGGGACGGCGCCGAACACGGCGCGGGCCACCTCCTCGCGGCCGGAGTCGACCACCCCCACCACCGAGACGATCTCCCCGGCGTGGACGTCGAGCGAGACGTCCGTCGCCTTGCCGCCACACGTGAGGCCGCGGACCGACAGCGTCGGTGTGCCGGTCCGGAGGACGGCGCGCTTGCGCTCCGACGAGTAGATCTCCTCGGCCGCACCCTTCCCGATCATCAGCTGATACAGCTCGGATTCGGTTGCCGCCGCGGCGATCCGCTCGCCGACGACCTTGCCGTCACGCAGCACGTACACGCGGTCGGAGAAGCGGAGGACCTCGTCGAGACGGTGCGAGACGAAGATGACGGAACCGCGCTCCTTGAGGGCGGTGACCCGGCGGTGGAGCACCTCGACGTCCTCGGGTTCGAGCACCGATGTCGGCTCGTCGAGGATGAGGAGCGGCGGGTGTTCGGACTGCCTGGACGCGACGGCGCGCGCCACCTCCACCATCTGGCGCTGCGCGAAACCGAGCGTTTCGGTGAGCGCACCGGGGTCGACCGTCGACTCCACCACGGACAACATGTCCTGGGCGCGGGCGCGGATCCGGCGCCGGCGGAGGAATCCGGCACGGGCGGTGTCGCCCTCGTGCCCGAGAATCAGGTTCTGGCCGACGGTGAGGTTCGGCAGCAGCGACTGCTCCTGATGCACGACCCCGATCCCGTGGCCGGCGGCGTCGGCCGGGCTCGAAAAGCTCACCTCGCGCCCCCCGAGCACCATCCGGCCGCCGTCCTGGCGGTGCACTCCCGCGAGGATCTTGAGCAGTGTCGACTTGCCGGCGCCGTTCTCGCCGATCAGTCCCACCACCTCGTTCGGAGCGATGGACAGGCTCACGTCGTCGAGGACCGTGTTGGGTCCGAACTTCTTCGTGACGTTGCGGAGTTCCAGGAGAGATGTCATTTCACGACCCTCAATCGACTGCGGGCGGGCCACCCGGTGGCGATCACCGCGACCACGATGATGAGTCCCTGGGCGCCCTGCTGGATGTACGGGCTGGCGCCCGAGAGGAGAAGCCCGTTGCCGAGGACCACGAGGAGCAGCACACCCACCAGGGAGTGCAGGGGCCCACCGCGACCGCCGGACAGCAGGGTGCCGCCGACGACCACCGCGGACAGGGTGAGGAACAGGCTTCCCGATCCGACGCTCACGTCGCCGACACCGAGCCGGATGGTGGCCAGCACTCCCCCGAGCCCGGACAGCAGTCCGGCCACGGCGAACAGGATGATCTTGGTGCGCCCGACCGGGACGCCCGCCAGGCGGCTGGTCGACTCGTCGCCGCCGATCGCGTAGGTGTGCATGCCCAGCCGGGTTCCCTTGCACAGCACCACCGTCACGGCCACGGCGGCGAGCGCGAACACCACGACGACGGGAAGTCCGAGCCAGTGGCCGCCCGCCCAGGCGGTGAGCGACGGGTCGGCGAGTTGGGGGGTGGCGGTGCCGAAGAGCACGGTGGCGACACCGAGCCCGACGAACCAGGTTCCCAGGGTGACGAGGAAGGACGGCACCCGCGCGACGACGTGCAGCACCCCGTTGGCCACCCCGAACAGCAGACCGACGCCCAGCGCGATCACGACCGCGAGGAGTCCGAGGTCGTTGCCGTTGACGCTGTTCGCGGCGAGCAGGACGAACGTCAGCCCGCTGGCCGCCATCACGCCCTCGATCGACAGGTCCACGCCGCCCACCAGGACCACCAGCGTGGCGCCCATCGCGAGAACCACGGGAATGGCGGCCTGCTCCACGATCGCCATCGCGTTGCTCGCCGTCGCGAATCCGGGAGCCAGTGCGGCGAAGACGGCGCACAGTCCGAGCAGGGCGGTGAGCGGGCCTGCGGTGGACAGTAACCGTCGCACGCGGGGTCTGGTGGTGCGCGCGGGCGCGCGAGTTTCGGCGGGAGTCGTCACCTCCCCCGTCATTTCGGTCGTCGACATCGTCACTCCTTCGGAAGATTGTGTGGTTCGTGAATGGTGAGGGGGCTACCGGGCCACCGGGCCGGTGATGCGCGAGAAGGGATCCTGCACCGACCGCACGATCTCCTCGTCACTCGGCACGGTGCGGAACCGGTCGACGTTGCTCGCGGTGATCAGCGACTGGTCGACGTAGAATTCGCGGTTCTCGCGGGGCAGCGACGCGACGTCGATCTCCCCGGTCATGGCCTGGTAGCAGATGGCGAGGCCCATCGCGCCGTTGAAATAGGGATCGGTCGTGTAGGTGGAGAGCAGTTCGCCGTCGGCGATGGCGCCCAGGCCTTCCGGGGTGGCGTCCGCTGCGCTGGCGATCTTGATCTCGCCCGCCCGGCCTGCTTCGCGCACCGCCTGCAGGGCGCCCAGGGCCATGGAATCGGTTGCGGCCCAGATACCGTTCACCTGGTCGCCGTATTTGTTGAGCAGGGTCTGCGTGGTGGTGTACGCCTTGTTGCGGTCGAAGTCGGCGGGCTGGTCGTCGAGCAGGGTGACGCCGGACTGTCCGTCCATGGCCTGCTGGAAGCCCTGGAACCGGGTCTGGCTGATCTCGTTGGCGAGCAACCCCTGCAGCGCGATCACGCCGCCGGTGCCGCCGAGCGAATCGACGAGCGCCTTCCCCGTGTCGGCGCCCTGCTGGACCCCGTCGTAGGCGACGTAGGACGCCCACCCGTTGCCGACGTCCCAGGGGTGCAGGTCCGAGGGCTTGCTCCACTGGGTGACCGCGCACCCGCCGCTGTTCTGCACGGCGCGCACGATCGCCGGAGTGTCGGCGCTCGTGTTCGGATTGATGTTGAGCAGGACGGTCTTTCCCGCGGCGAGCACCGACTGCAGCTGCGACAGCGCGTTCTGCGAGTCGCCGCCGTAGACGATCACCTTCAGTTCGATCCCCAGCGATTCGGCGTACGCGCGGCTGCCCTGCACCCACGCGGCCTCGTACGGGTTGGTCAGCGACCGGACCTCGGAGACCATCACCATGTCGCCGCGGTCGACGGTGGCGCCGTCCCGCTCGGTCCGTTCCGATCCCGTCGAGCAGGCGACGGCGGAACTCGCCATGACGGAGATGGCCGCGGCAACGCCGACGGCCCGGGCCGCCGCCCTGACCGATCGGTTCGCCGGCGTCATCGTTCGTCCGAGCCGGTGCCCGCGGCACCCTTCAGCACGGCCCGACTGATGATGAGCCGCTGCATTTCACTGGTGCCTTCGTAGATCTTCGTGATGCGGGCGTCGCGGTAGAGGCGCTCCACCTCGTACCCGCGGATGAAGCCGTTGCCGCCGAACACCTGCACGGCGGCGTCGGCGTGGCGCACGCATCCCTCGGAGGCGTACAGCTTGGCCATCGAGCAGAGCGTCTCGGCGTCCGCCGCGCCGGTGTCGAGGGCCCGCGCCGCCTCGACCGACAGCGCGGTGCCGGCCCGCAGTTCGGTGGCGACCGTGGCGAGGGAGAACGAGATGCCCTGGTTGGCGGAGATCGGCTTGCCGAACTGGCTGCGGTCGAGGGACTGCCGGGTGGCGGCGTCCAGTGCGGCGCGGCTGATGCCGAGGCTCAGTCCCGAGATCCCGAGACGGCCCTTGGCCAGCACCTTCATCATGTAACCGAACGCCTTGCCCTCCTCGCCGAGGAGCGCGTCGGACGACAGCCGGACGGAGTCGAACACCAGCCCGCCGACCTGGGACGCCCGCTGACCCATCTTGTGCTCGTGGTAGGCGCGGCTGACGCCGGGCTGGTCGACATCCACCAGGAACACCGAGATGCCGCCGCGCTTCCCCAGTTCGGGATCGGTGACGGCGAGGACGACCGCGAAGTCCGCGACCGGGGCGTTGTGGATGTAGATCTTCTCGCCGCTGAGCACCCAGCCGTCGCCGCTGCGCACCGCCCGCGTGGTGATCGACCCGAGGTCGGATCCGGAGCCCGGCTCGGTGAGCGCGTAGGCGCAGCGCTTCTCGGCGGAGAGCATCGGGCGCAGGTACTGCTCCTGTTGCTCGGGGGTGCCGTAGTTGCCGAGCAGGCTGCCGAGGATCTCGACGAGCCCGCACTGGTCGGCCACCGACGCATAACCGTAGGACAGCGACTCCATGACGAACAGGTAGTCGAGGGCGGTGCCGCCGAATCCGCCGAACTTCTCGGGCACGGTGATGCCGAAGAGCCCGATCTTGCCCATCTCGGCGTAGATCTCTTCGGGGAATCGTTCGGTCTCGTCCAGTTCGGTGGCGACCGGCCGTATCCGTTCGTCGACGAACTCCGCGACGAGCTTGCGTTCGTCGGTTCCGAGCACGGACGACGGAATGACACTGTTTCCGGTGGGCATGTGGTTCTCTCCTCAGATGTGTACGGCGACGGGGGCGAACAGCCCCGCGTCCATCAGGCGTGGGTTCTTGATGATCGGACGGAATCCCATGTGCGGCAGAATGTCCCGATCGATGTCGATGCCGGGTGCGACCTCGGCGAGTTCGAGGCCGTCCCGGGTGAGCACGAAGACGGCGCGTTCGGTGACGTACACCGCCTCGCGTCCCTCACGGACGGCGAGAGCGCCGGAGTAGGTGACCTGGTCGACGCGGTCGACGAACTTCGGCACCGACCCTTCCCGCCGGATCACCAGTTCTCCCCCGACGATCTCGATGTCCAGTCCGCGCGCGGTGAAGGTTCCGCAGAACACGGCGCGCGGCGAGTTCTGGGAGATGTCGATGAATCCGCCCGGTCCGACGATGCCGCCGCCGATCTTGCTGACGTTGACGGCGCCGGTGACATCGACCTCGGCCATGCCCAGGCAGCTGACGTCGAGCATTCCACCCGAGAACAGGTCGAACTGGGTGGTCGACGAGTGCACGACCTTCGGTCCTCGTGCGGCCCCGAACAGGTCGCCGGAGACGGGGATGCCGTCGATCAGTCCCTGCTCGATGGCGAGGGTGACGTCGTCCAGGCGGTCCTGTTCGGCGAGCGCGTCCACGACCAGCGCGGACACCCCGAAGCCGACGTTCAGGACGTCGCCGTCCCGGACCTCGGCGGCGGCCCGCCGGGCGATCAGCATGCGGATCGGGTCGTGGTCCGTCGCGCCGAAGCCGGCGTTCGCCGCGTCGCCGGACAGTTCCGGGTCGAATTCGCCTGCGTACGTCTGCCATTGGGCCGGCGCGTGGACAACGTCGTCCACCAGGACCGCCGGGATGTGCACGAGCCGCGGATCGATCGACCGGTCCAGCAGATTCTTCACCTGGACGATGACCCGGCCGCCGCAGGCCTTCGCCGCCTGGGCGACGGCCAGCGCGTCGAGCTGCGCGGCCTCCCCCGAGCAGGTGACGTTGCCGGACGGGTCGATGGAATCGCCGCGGACGACGGCCACGTCGACGGGAAACGGCTTGTAGCGCAGATACTCACGACCGTCCAGCGTGAGGAGTTCGACGAGGTCCTCGGTGGCGGACGGCGTGAACTTGCCGCCACCGTGCCGCGGGTCGACGAACGTGTCGAGGCCCGTGGCGGTGACGAGGCCGGGCCGGCGCGCGCCGATCTCCCGCAGCAGCTGACTGATCGCGCCGCCGGGCCAGGCGTACGCCTCGATCTCGTCGTTGCGGACGAGTTCGATCATCGTCGGCGACCACGTCCAGTGCCCGCCGATGACCCGCTTGACCATGCCCTTGTGCGCGAGGTGGTTGGTTCCGCGGCGCACCCGGTCACCGATGCCCAGAGCGTGCACGATCGTGAGGTCCCTGGGCGATCCGGTCGCGAGAAAGCACTCCTCCAGCGCCTTCAGCACGGTGTCCGGTTCGAGGATTCCGCCGCCCGAACCGGTGAGGGCGATCGTCGATCCTGGTGCGATGCCGCGCACGGCTCTTGTCGCGGTGGTCGGTGTCCAGCGCCTCGCCGCGGCACCCGTTCCCGGCTGTGTCATATCCGCTCCTGTAAATGCTTACATCTGGCCAATCGGTCCATGAACGCCATGTACCTCGGTTATTGACACACTATATTGTGAGCTGAGCAACATCAAGAAAGCGATTACAGAAAGTTTTCGAGACCTGTCCGGCTACCGGAAAGGACACGATTCGCCGACGACTGTCGCGTCGGGCTGCTTCACCGCACCGGCGCAGCACTGTGCGCCGGGGTGACATGGATGATCGACGGCTCTGTCGCCGACCCCGCCTCTATCGCCGGGCGGGAACCCCGGCTCAGCTCGGGACGGGGCCCGTCGACTCGCGAATGACGACGTCCGCGGAGATCAGCGGCGGAGACGTGGTGGTCTCGTTGTTCAGGGCGGCACGCATCAGCGACCAGGCCTGGTCGCCCAGATCGATCTTGGGGCTCACGACCGTGGTCAGGCGCGGCGCCAGGTGCCGCGCCATGTCGATGTCGTCGAATCCGGTGACCGAAATGTCCTCGGGGACACGGAGTCCCCGCTCCCGCAGTTTCGAGATGACGCCGAGCGCCGTCAGGTCGTTGAAGCAGACGAGGGCCGTCGGCTCGTGCGTGAGCGCTTCCTCCACCACGTCGTAGCCACCCTCGATGGTCCCGTCCGACGGCACCGCCGTCGCCTCGATCCCGAGCACCTTCGCCATTTCGATGGCCCGCCACCGCTCGCGGTTCTGCCAGGCCAGGTCCGAACCCTTGACGTAGACGATCCGGCGGTGGTCGAGCTTCGCGAGGTGCCCGCACAGCTCCATCATCGGGGTGAAGTTGTCGACCGCGACCATGGGCAGATCGACCCCCAGCTCCACCCGGTTGACGAGCAGGACGGGCGTCGACTGCCTGGCGAGTTCCTTCAGCCCGCTCGTCGGAATCCTCGACGAGAGCAGCACGAGACCGTCGACCTGGCCGAGCAGGTCGAGCGCGGTGGCGAGTTCGTCTGCCGCGTCACCGGAGTAGTCGGCGACGAGCATGCGGTATCCGTCGGCAGTGGCGCCGTGGTGCATCTGCTTGACGACGTCGAAGAAGTACGCGTTGGCCAGGTCGGGCAGGATCACGCCCATGTTTCTCAGCGACCCGAGGACGAGTCCGCGGGCGGCGGTGCTGGGCCGGTAGGACAGCTCGTCGGCGACCTTGTGGACCCGGGCCGCGAGGTCCGGGGTCACCGACGAGCTGCCGCTCATGACGCGGGAGACGGTGGCGATCGAGACGCCGGCGGCCTTCGCTACGGTGTTGATCGTGACGCGACGGCTCGCGGGCACCCGGGTCTGATCAGCCATCGTTGCCTCTGCATCTCTCGTCGCCATTGCCACCGTCCACCCAGCGCAGGGTGGAAACGCTTACAGCGTAGCGCGAAGGCGGCTCCGGATCACCCGGACCCTCACTCCCCGTGCAACAACGCGCGCGTTCCGAGCAGTTTCCGCGACGTCAGCAGCACCTTGACGTGCCTGCTGCCGTTCGATTCGAGCTCCTCGACCGCGCGGCCGAACTCGTCCAGCGCGAACGTCGCGGTGTGCAGCGGCGACGCGTCCACCTGCCCCGACTCGAGCAGTCCTGCCGCGTCGACGAAGTCCTGCCGCACGTAGTTCCGGCACGCCACGACGGACAGTTCGCGGGCGTAGAGCGCGCTGTAGTCGAGTGTCAGTTCGTGCCCGGGTTTCGCGGACGCGATCGCCACGTACCGGCCGCCCGGAGCGAGGACCCGCAGCGCCAGCCGAGCGGATTCCTGGGAGCACACCGTGTCGTAGACCAGGTCGACCGATTCCGTCCGGTGCCGGAGCCAGCCCTCGAGCGCGTCACCCGAGTCCGTCGTGAAATCGCTCATCCCGCACGCCAGGGCGGGACGCTCCCGTTCGGTGTAGCGATCGACGCCGAACACCCGGACACCCCGGCTCCGGGCCACCAGTGTGGTCGCGAGACCGATCGCCCCGGTCCCGACGACCAGCGCGGTGTCCCCCGTCGACACGCCGCCGCGGCGGACGACGTGGACGCCGACGGCGAGCGGTTCGACGAGGGCCCCGAAACGGTCCAGCACCGCGTCGCTGACGGGCACGCACTGCGTCTCGGGGACGACGAACTCCTCACTGAAACACCCGCGCGGATCGGACAGCCCGAACACCCGGATACTCGGGCAGTTGTTGATCCTGCCGTCGCGGCAGGCGCGGCATCGGCCGCATCCCGTCGTCGGGTAGACCATCACGGGCTGCCCGACCGTGAGACTCGTTCCCGGGCCCACCCGCGACACGCGTCCGGCGCATTCGTGGCCCAGCACCGTGGGGTACGCGGCGACGGCGTTCCGGCCACGCAGATGCGACAGGTCGCCGCCGCATATCCCGGCCGAGTCGAGAGCGACGAGCACCTCCCCCTCACCGGGTTCGGCGACGTCACCGCGGTCGAGACGAAAGTCGTTCGGACCGTCGACCCGAATACTCAAGACTGACATGCACTTTCCCTTTCCTCGGAGACGATTTCCGGTGTCGTGCCGGCTGCGGCGGACCGGTAGGCGGCGTCGATCACCGACTGCACGCGCAACCCGGACCGGGCGTCGGACAGCGGCTCCGCCCCCGCCGCCCAACTGGTGAAGACGTCTTCGTACAGCGACCCGAACCACGCCGTCATCGACAGCGGGTCGGGTCCGGACGCGTCGACGGTCCCGTCGACGAGGGTGCGGGCACCGTCGCCGATCAGGACGAGCGAATCGCCCACCAGCCGAAGCTGTCCCGCGTCGCCGAAGAGGTGGATCGTCTCGGCGCCGCCCGGCCAGGCCGCCGTGCTCGCCGTCACCGACGCCGCATGTGTGCCGTGGTCGATCAGCAGGTGGATCGTGTCCTCGGCCTCGAGCCGCCCCCGGCTGGTGGAGGACGCGGCGACGACACTGCGCGCCGGTCCGGTCAGCGACAGGTAGAGGTCGAGGGTGTGGATGGCCTGGGTGATCAGCACTCCGCCGCCGTCGCGGTCCCAGGTGCCGCGCCCGGCCTCGGCGTAGTAGGAGTCCGGCCGCCACAGCGGGACAGCGACGGTCGCCGAGCGCAGCGTGCCGATCGCGCCGTCCGCGAGCAGTTGCCGCGTGCGGACGGCCGCCTCCTTGTAGCGGTGTTGGAGCGTGACCGCGGCCCGCACACCGGTCCGCTCCGCGACGTCCACGATCGCTTGCGCATCGGTCAGCGAGGCCGCCAGCGGTTTGTCGATCACCAGGTCCAGACCCCGTTCGGCCAGCGCCGACGCGACCGCGAGGTGACTCGACGGCGGCGTGACCACCACCGCCGTGTCGGCGTCGAGGGCCGCTGCCGCGTCGAGACTCGGGAGGATCCGCGCCTCCGGTGCCAGCCGGTGGGCGGCGGCCGCCCTCGTCTCGTCGCGCGTCACCACACCGGCCACGTCGGCGCCGACCGCCCGCAGGGCCGTGAGGTGCGCGGCGCTCGCGAGACCGGCGCCGACCACCACGACACGACGGGTCACGACGCCGCCTCGACGGGGGTGCGCGCACCCACGCTCCGGCCGAGAGTCTCGGGGAGCAGGGCGATGCCGATCAGACCCACGACGCTCAGGCCCATGAGGTAGCTCGCGACGAGCCAGGGTGTTCCGCCCGCGACGGCGACGAGGGCGGTGGCGACCAGCGGGATCGTGCCGCCGACCACCGCGGCCGGGATCTCCCGGGAGATCGCGATGCCGCTCCAGCGGATCTTGGTGGGGAACAGTTCGGAGAGCAGCGCGCCGCCCGGTCCGGACGTCGTGCCCTGGACGAGGCAGATGCCGAGGATCAGCGCCAGCCCGACCATCCACGGCGACCGGGTGCCGAGCATCATGAACATCGGGAACGGGAAGACGATCCCGAAGACCGCGCCGGACAACAGGACCGGCTTGCGGCCGATCCGGTCGGCCAGCCGGCCGAAGCCGAGGATGACGGGGATGGCGCAGAACTCGGCGACGATCAACCCGATCAGGGCCTGGGTGGAATCGACCCCGAGGGTCTTGGTGACGAACGACAGCGCGAAGACCTGCATGACGTAGGCCCATGGAATCACGAAGCTGAACAGGGCGAGTCCGCACAGGATCTGCCGCCAGTGGTTGCGGACCGCCTCGACCAGCGGTGCACGGTCGACCTCACCGTGCTGGGCGGCCTCCTCGAACACCGCCGTCTCGTTCACCTTCAGCCGCAGGTAGCCGGCGACGAGAACGATGACGGCACTGGCCAGGAATGGAATACGCCATCCCCAGGACAGGAAGAGGTCGTCGGGCATCAGCGTGAGCAACGCGAAGATCGCGGTGGCGCCGCCGGTTCCGACGTAGATCGCGGCCCCCGGATACGCACTGGAGAGCGCTCGCCGGGAACTGTCGGTGGATTCGGAGACCATCGTGATCGCCCCGGCGAACTCGGCGCCCGCGCCTGCGCCCTGGAACAGGCGGAGGACGATCAGGAGGATCGGCGCCCAGATGCCGATCGCGTCCGCGGTGGGCAGTGCCCCGATCAGCGTCGTCGAGGCGCCCATCACGAGCAGGGTCATGAGGAGCATCGGCTTGCGGCCGATCCGGTCACCGAAGTGCGCGAAGACCAGCCCACCGATCGGGCGGGCGCCGAGGCCGACGGCGAACGTCCCGAAGGCGGCCATCGTGCCGGCGAGGGATCCCGCCCCGGGGAAGTAGAGGGGCCCGAAGACGAGGGCGGCCGCGAGACCGTAGAGCGTGAAGTCGTACCACTCGATCACGGTTCCCGCCGCGCTCGCCTTGATCACCCGGCGGCGTTGCTGCCCCGCCGACCCGTACGGCACCGCGGTCGACCGCTCGGTGCCGAGTTCGGTCATGCCCATCGAGAACTCCTGACTGTGGAAAGGAACTGCCGGAACCCGACTACTATGACCCACGTCACCGAATTTGTAAACGCTTTCTCATCTGCGCGGCGCGATTCCCGTTTTCACAGTTCACGGCTATATGCTCGATCTCTTCCCAGCTGCATGCGGTTGGATACCGCTTTCAGAGGAACCCGTGTCCGCCGACAGCAGGCGCTCGGACCGGAGATCGATGGCGACCTGTTCGCCGAGTTCGGCCCCGGCGAAGTCGCGATAGGCGCGCATTCTCCGAACCGGCGCCGGTCAGTACCCACAGATCACCTCCCGGGGCGTACTCCGCGGCGGCGCGCGGGCCGATCGAATGGAACCTGGCGGTCCGAAACGGTTAGATGGGACCTGAGGTTCCGGACAGTGCAGCGTCGTACGTCGGAGTGAACGGAGACACAGATGCCAGGCCCAGTCGCGAGATTGGCACCCCAAGCAGTCCTCACTCCGCCCAGCCCTGCCTCCCTGTTCCTGGTGCTCGTCGCCGGACGCTCCGACGAAGACCGCGCGACGGTGTGCGACGTGATCTCCGGAATCGACGGACCGCTCAAGGCCGTGGGATTCCGCGAACTCGCCGGCTCCCTGTCCTGCGTGGTCGGTGTCGGCGCGGAGTTCTGGGACCGCGTGAGCGCGTCGTCGAAGCCGGCCCACCTGCACCCGTTCGTCCCACTGTCCGGACCGGCCCACAGCGCGCCCTCCACACCCGGCGACGTGCTGTTCCACATCAAGGCCTCGCGCAAGGACCTGTGCTTCGAACTGGGCCGCCAGATCGTCTCCGCGCTGGGGTCCGCCGCCACCGTCGTCGACGAGGTGCACGGCTTCCGCTATTTCGATTCCCGCGATCTCCTCGGATTCGTCGACGGCACCGAAAATCCCACCGAAGACGACGCGTCCGACGCCGCGCTGATCGGCGACGAGGACCCCGACTTCCGGGGCGGCAGTTACGTGATCGTGCAGAAGTACCTGCACGACATGGGTGGGTGGAGCACGCTGAGCACCGAGGAGCAGGAGCGGGTCATCGGGCGCACCAAGCTCGACAACATCGAACTCGACGACGCCGTCCAGCCGAGCAATTCGCACGTCACCCTCAACAGCATCGTCGACGAAGACGGGGTCGAGCACGAGATCCTGCGGGACAACATGGCATTCGGCAGTCTCGGCGAGGCCGAGTACGGCACGTACTTCATCGGGTACGCCAAGGATCCCGCCGTGACCGAGTTGATGCTGCGAAGAATGTTTCTCGGTGAGCCGCCCGGAAACTACGACCGCATCCTCGACTTCTCGACGGCGGCCACCGGCACGTTGTTCTTCGTGCCGAGCCGGGACGTGCTCGGATCGCTCGGCGACGCGCCGGCCGCCGCGGAGTCGGCGCCCGACGACCCGGTCGAGCCCGCCGCGGCCGACCCGTACGAACTGTCCCTGAAAATCGGTGGTCTCAAAGGAGTATCGCAATGAGTGATTCGAGCAATCTGCACCGCAACCTGGCACCCGTCACCGAGGCAGCCTGGCAGCAGATCGGCGAAGAGGCCACCCGCACGTTCAAGCGCCACGTCGCGGGCCGGCGCGTGGTCGACGTCGCGGGACCGTTCGGATACTCCTATTCGGCGCACAACCTCGGCCGGGTCAACCCGATCAAGACTTCCGACAGCAGGATCCGCGCCCAGCAGCGGCAGGTCGACCCGCTCGTCGAACTCCGGTTCCCGTTCACCCTGAGCCGCGCCGAGGTCGACGATGTCGCCCGCGGTTCCCTCGACTCCGACTGGCAGCCCGTCAAGGACGCCGCGAAGGCGGTCGCGTTCGCGGAAGACCAGTCGATCTTCCAGGGATTCGACGAGGCCGGCATCCGCGGGCTCGGACCGTCCAGCGACAACCCGGTC
This sequence comes from Rhodococcus sp. T2V, assembly GCF_029269925.1. NCBI lineage: Bacteria > Bacillati > Actinomycetota > Actinomycetes > Mycobacteriales > Nocardiaceae > Rhodococcus > Rhodococcus sp. T2V. The sequence continues at coordinate 53,959 of NZ_JARJBD010000031.1, read as the reverse complement.
CTCAGTCTGCCGGAGGATCCGCTGCTGATCCCCGACGCCGTCGCCTCCGCGCTGTCGGCGCTGCGACTCGCCGGAGTCGAGGGACCGTACTCGGTGGTGCTCGACGCCGACGCGTACACCGCGGTCAGCGAGACCCGCGACGAGGGACATCCGGTGTTCCACCACCTGCGCGACCTGGTCACCGGGGACATCATCTGGGCACCCGCGATCAGCGGTGGATACGTGCTGTCCACGCGTGGTGGCGACAACCAGCTGACCCTCGGCACGGACCTGTCGATCGGCTACGACAGCCACACCGCCGACGAAGTGACGCTCTACCTCGAGGAGACGTTCACGTTCGCCTCGCTCACCGCGGAGGCGGCAGTCGTCCTCTCACGCTGACGCGCACTGCACGCTGGGGGCCGTCAGCCACCGAACAGCAGGTACAGCCCACCGAACGTGTAGGTGACCATGGTGAGCAGCAGTGCCAGCTGCCCGGTCAGCTGATGGCCCCGCGGCAGAAGCCGCACCGATTTGTCATGTGCTGCAATCACTCCCAGCACGTGCCCGGCCAGGACGAACAGCACCTTGATCGACGCCGAGGCGGCGGGGTGCGCGGACAGCACGTACCAGACCTCGGCGTCGCCGAGCCCCAGCGGGTTCCAGCCCCGCCCCAGCGGGTCGGCCAGCAGGATCACCGTCGCCTGCCCCTTCTCCACCAGATACGTCAGATAGTGCGCGAAGACGTAACCGATGATGATCGGGATCAGCGAATGCGACAGCTGCCCCGGGAGAGCGGCGCGCTGCTCGGGCCGCAGTCCCCCGGTGGCCCGCGAGGCCACCCAGAACGACACCCCGACGAAGCCGACGAAGACCAGGAGCCCGGCCGTGCGCACGAGGGTGGCGCCGATCGGGGAACCGATCCCGTCCACCAGACGCGACCACCAGGGGAAGGCCGAGAAACTGTCGAAGGCAGTGGACCCCAGCAGGGTTGCCATCAACGCGACCGAGCCGGCCCGGACGGGCATCGATCCCAGGTGATCCAGCGGGTTGCGCAGCACGATCCGTCCGCTCGGCCGGTCCCGGCTCAGCGGAGACAGCCGCGACGCCAGCGTGCTGTACACCTCGAACGGATCGCCCCGCTCGCACCAGCGCTCGCCGCACAGAAACGCCCCGGCCGTCGTGACCACGACGTACACGAGCAGCCACGTGCGCACCGCGGCCACGGAACCCGGGTCGCCGGAGGCGAGTTCGAGCCAGACGAAGGCGAACAATCCCGCGACCGCGGGCCGGTAACCCCACGAGTTGCGGTACCGCGCATCATTTTCCGCCGGTGAGCGCCCGATCGCCGCGCACACCGATCGGTGCACGGTGCGGACCGGGGACAGCACCCGCCAGACCGGCCCGAACGCCAGCGACGCCGCGACCAGCCCCACCCAGAGCAGCACGTAGAACACGCCCGGCAGTGCGTTCTCCGACGACGCCGACGGTCCGAAGAAGGCGGCGAGGGCCACCCACACCGCGAACACCACACCGGCCGCGGCCAGCACGTTCCGCGTGACCGGCGCGTCGGCGAACCGGGTCACCCAGCCGGGCAGCCCGCGCCCCGGGTTGTCCGGATCCAGCTTCGGGGTGCGCCACGCGAACGCCAGCACCACGAAGGAGACGGTGAGCGCCCAACTCGCCCCGACCAGCGCATACGTGAACGGGATGGGAAGGTCGGTGGATCCGCCCAGGCCGTGCGCGAGAACAGCGGTCATGGACGCACGAGCAGGGTGGCCACCGTCTTACCCGTGTCGTGCAATTCCACCGCCACCTGGCCCGGAACATCAACGGAGAACTGGGTTTCCTGCGTTCCGGGGTGAATCTCGAACGAGTGCTCCGGAACGGCGTGCACGTGCAACTCGTCGTCGGCGTCGCTGTCGATCCGCACCGTGATGTTCTCCCCCACCGTCGCCTCGATACGTTCGTTGCCCGGTGTGACCGTGCCGTTCTCGATCACGACGTCGATCACGACGCCGTCCTCCGTGGCCGGGGTGTCATCGTCGCCTCCGCAGCCCGACACCAGGGCGACGACGACAGCGGGTATCACCACAATTCCGGCCAACCGCCTGATCACCTAGTTCTCCTCTTCGTTCTCGCTCGGACCGTGCTTCGCGTTCTCGGCATTCTCGGCGGCTTCCGCCTTGCGGTCCCGGACCGCCAGGTAGATGACCAGTCCGGCCACCAGGAACGCGGGGACGAACGCCGGAATCGCCAGCAGCACCGAATGATCGGCGAGGTAGACGATGTCCGGATCGTGCACCGGATTCATGTCACCGTCACGTCCTCGCGGGCGCCGGTGGCCGCCTGCCCCTGCGTGTACTTGCTGATCCGGCCCGCTCCCCATGCCAGCGCGGTGATCAGCGCCAGAGTGCACACGAGCACCACCAGCGATGCGGCGCCGAACAGCCAGGACGGGTGGTCGAAATTCCGCTCCCGCTGCAGGATGGTGATCTCCGGGACGAAGTCGCGGGTCGAGGACGCGACGGCGGGCAGTTCCTCCGCGCCGATGCCCGGGTCGCTGGGCAGGTAGATCGGGACGGCCGTCATCGTGCGCCCGTCCTGCACGCGCAGCAACGTCTTCCACGTTCCGTGGACCGGGACCGGCTCGTGCGTCCGGTAGGTGCCGGGCCCGGTGCGTTCGAGCCGGTCGACCGTGAATCCGTTGCCGAGTCCGGGGCCGCCCTGCCAGGACAGGATGGACACCCACGCCGGATCATCGCTCGCGAGATCGGGTGGGTCGATGCGCACCTCCGCGTCGACCATGCGGCCGCCGTCCGGGGCGGCCTCCGTGAGAGCGATCGTCGCGGTGGCGCTGTCCGGGACCGTGGCGACCAGGCCGTTCGCGGTGGCGCCGGCGATCACCACGACGGTGACGACGACGATGGTGCGGCTGATCGCAGGGCGCGGAAGCCCCTCGGAGCGGAGCACCCGCCCGAGCAGGGCGCCGCAGGCTCCGGCCGCGATGGCGACGGGCACGGCCATGGCCAGCGCCTCCGGCCACATGCCGGTGGGCCAGGGATAGATGTACACGGCGTCGATCCACAGCGACTCGAGCCACAGCCCGACCGTCGCGACGAGCAGTCCGCAGACGGCGCCGAACGCCACCCGATTCTTGATCAGCGGTGTCAGAGCGAGCAATTCGATCACCACCGCGGCGCCGAGGCACAGTTCGAACACGTTGGTGGGGGCACCGAGAACCGGTCCGACGATCAGCGCCGTGATCGCGCGCACGACACCTGCCACCGCCACGGCCACGATCGCCGCGAACGGTCCGAGAACGATGCGCGCCGCCACCAGGGTGAAGGCGGCCGCTCCGGCGATCATCATCGGTTGCAGGACGAGCCGGAACTGCTCGACGCCGAAGTCGTATTCGATCTGGAAGACGGACAGGCCGATGAGCAGGCCGCCGAACGTGCCGCACCGCAGGAACCAGATGAGCCGGCTGTCCGGCTTCACCTCTCCGGGGGTCGCCATCCGGCCCTCGTAGTCCAGGAGCAGGACGCCGATCAGCGACAGTCCCGCACCACCGATCAGCATCAGGTGCGTCGGTCCCCACAGCGTGACGTCCTGACCGAAGATGCGGTGCCAGACGTCGTCGAGCGGGAATCCGATGAGGGCGTACAGACCCGCTCCGGCCACGAGGACGCCGCCGACCGGGACGTACCAGGTGCGGGTGATCTTGATCGCCGCCGGACCGGGTTTCTCCTCGCGCGGCAGGATCATCGCCAGCATTCCGGTGATGAACAGCAGGAACAGCCCGACGAGGATGAAGTAGTGCGCGGGGTTCGCGAGCGGCCCGTCGTCGCGGCCCCGCCCGATGTGCAGGCTGACGTCCCAGATGAAACCGAAGAACGCCGTCAGGATGGTCCCGACGAACGTCACCAGGGGCAGGGCCACCCACGGGGGCCGGTCGAGTGCGCGCGATGTCGCGTCGGCGATCGTCTGCAGCCACGTGATCTTGCGTGTGCGATGCAGGTACGCGATCCACAGCAGACCCACGGTGATGATCGCCGTCGCCACCGTGATTCCGATGATCTGGTCGAATGCCGCACCGCCACCCTCTCCGCCCGACTGGGCGAGAATGAGTGAACTCGGAGTAACAGTAACTTGGCTCACGGGGTGATTATGTGCGCCTCGTGCCGAAAATGCCAGACCCTCGACCCGGAAACCGGCGGACCGTATGCAAATCTATTCAGATCTGCGATCGAACATAGATACGGCTAGATTCCCCTAGCGACGCCTCGACCAGCGACAACTGCCACCGGCCGCACGCGCAGCCGAGGTAGGTGACCACGCCCGTGCTCGTTCGATGCCGGGATACTTCCTGCCAGTCGTGTTCGTGATGTTCGCTCATGCACCCAGCGTGATGTAATGGCATTGTGCATCTCAACCCTTACGGGGAGTATGCGGTCACGCTCGCCGCCGACCTCGCGAATCATCCGCCCGCATCGACCGGGGAACTCGTCGGCCGATGCGTCGACGCCGGCATCGTCGTCGACTTCCCCGTCACCGACGACGACCTCGCCGACGTGCTCGCCATGCTCGACCGATGGTCGGCGATCGCCGACGCCACCAGCGACGAAACCCGGGCCGAACAGGTCAACCTCCTGCTCACGAAGGCGTCCGCCTACCCGCGACTGACCAACCACGCCGGCGACGGCTGGCACCTCCACTACCGCGACGACCAGCAGTCCCTCGCCGGCGTCCTCGAGGCGCTGTTCTCCGTCGGCACCGCGCTGCACCTCGTCGGCCGCGGCATGCATCGTCTCGGCCGCTGCGCGCTCGAGGAGTGCACCGCCATCTATGCCGACACCTCGCGCAACGGCCGTCAACGGTACTGCTCACCCAGGTGCGCGAACCGGGACGCCGTACGACGCCACCGAGCGCGCTGACCCGTGTGCGAAATCCTCCTCCGTGTACTCCCGCTTCTCGACTACCGACTCGAGGACAGGAACGCCGTCGACCCCGACAGATCGCCGGGACGGTGGGTGCGGGACTGCACCAGCCCGCGGCGTTCGAGGATCGGCCGCACCCCTTCGCCGAAGTTGAAGGCCTCTTCGAGGTGCGGGTAGCCGGAAAGGACGAAGTGGTCGAGTCCGAGTGCCGCGTATTCGGCGATGCGGTCGGCGACCTCCTCGTGGGAGCCGACCAGCGCGGTGCCCGCGCCGCCGCGGACCAGGCCGACCCCGGACCACAGGTTCGGGGCCACCTCGAGGGCGCGTGCGCCGGCGTCCTTCGAGTAGGCGCTCCCACCGCCGTGCAGTTCGCGCATGCGCCGCTGGCCCTCGGAACCCGAGCGGGCCAGGCTCTGCTGCGCCTGCTCGACGGTTGCCGGGTCGAGAGCGGACAGCAGGCGGTCGGCCTCGGCCCACGCCTCCTCGGACGTGTCGCGGCTGATCACGTGCAGCCGGATGCCGTAGTCGAGGGTGCGGCCCTGGACGTCGGCGAGGTCGCGGATCCAGGCGATCTTCCCGGCGACGGCACTCGGCGGCTCGCCCCAGGTGAGGTAGGTGTCGGCGAACTGGGACGCGACGGTGCCCGCCGCCGGCGACGACCCGCCGAAGAAGATCGGCGGCACCGGGTCGGGGATGCGCTGCAACTGGGCGTTCTCCACCCGGATGTACTCGCCCGCGTAGTCGACCGGTCCGGTTCCCTCCCACAGCTTTCGGATGACGTCGAGGAACTCGCCGCAGCGGGCGTAGCGCTGGTTCTTGTCGAGGTAGTCGCCGTAGGTGCGCTGCTCGTGGTCCTCACCGCCGGTGACGACGTTGATCAACAGCCGCCCCTGCGACTGCCACTGGAACGTCGCCGCCATCTGCGCTGCCAGGGTGGGGCTGAGCAGTCCGGGGCGCAGCGCGACCAGGAACTTCAGCGTCTCGGTGGTCTCCAGCATCATGGCCGTGGTGAGCCAGGCGTCCTCGCACCACGCACCGGTGGGCGTCAGGACCGATTCGAAACCGTTCGACTCCGCCGCTGCGCCGATCTGATTGAGGTATCGCAGCGTCGCGGGACGGTCTCCTGCCATGGAACTCCCGTGACCACCCGCCATCAGGTTGCGGGAATCACCGTAGGTGGGAAGGAACCAGTGGAAATGCAGAGACACGCGCGATCCTCTTGTCGACGACAGATGGGCAGCGCAGGCCAGTTCATCAACGACGGAGCCGGGCCGCGAGGGTTTCGATCACCGTGATTCAGAGTAGTGCTCGACCGCAGCCGGCAAGGTTACGGTCGCCGCGCTATGACTACGCTGTCCGACGCCCCGTACACATCCTCGAACGAATCCGACCTCGAACGGCGCAAGCGGCTCCGCACCGTCGTCGCCGCCAGCCTGCTGGGGACGACTGTCGAGTGGTACGACTTCTTTCTCTACGCGACGGCGGCCAGCCTGGTCTTCAACCAGCTGTTCTTCCCCGATCAGAGTTCGTTCGTCGGCACCATGCTGGCGTTCGCCACGTTCGCAGTCGGTTTCGTGGTCCGGCCGATCGGCGGAGTCGTCTTCGGCCACATCGGCGACCGCATCGGACGGAAGAAGACGCTCGCGCTCACCATGTTCATCATGGGCATCGCCACCGCCCTGATGGGTGTGCTGCCGACGGCCGCGCAGGTCGGGGTGATCGCGCCGATCCTGCTGCTCCTGCTGCGCATCCTGCAGGGGTTCGCGCTGGGCGGCGAGTGGGCGGGCGCAGTGCTCCTCGCCGTCGAACACAGCCCCGCGAAGAAGCGCGGCATCTTCGGCAGCATCCCCCAGATCGGCCTGGCGCTGGGCCTGGCCCTGGGCACCGGCGTCTTCGCCGCACTGCAGGTGATCTTCGACGACGCCCAGTTCCTCACGTACGGATGGCGCATTGCCTTCCTGCTGAGCCTGATCCTCGTCTTCGTCGGATTCGTGGTTCGCCTGAAGGTCGAGGAGACTCCCGCGTTCCAGGAGGTTCACGACCTCTCGAAGCGCTCCTCCGCTCCGCTGAAGGACGTATTCCGCGGCCGGGTGCGCCGGGGCACCGTCCTCGGCCTGCTCTCGCGTTGGGGCGAGGGCGCCGCGTTCAACACCTGGGGCGTCTTCGCGATCACCTACGCCACCAAGGATCTGGAGTTCGCCAAGATTCCCGTTCTCCTCGTCGTCACCGTCGCCGCGACGGTCATGGCGGTGCTCCTGCCCTTCTCCGGACTGTTGGTCGACCGGTACGGGGCCAAGCGGATCTACCTCATCGGGATCGGGGCCTACGGACTCGCGGTCTTCCCCGCGTTCGCCCTGTTCGGGACGGAGAATCTGGCCCTGTTCGGCGTCGCGATGGTGCTGGTGTTCGGCGTCGTCCATGCCCTCTTCTACGGGGCGCAGGGCACGCTGTACGCGAGCCTGTATCCCACCGAGATCCGCTACACGGGTCTGTCCGTCGTGTACCAGTTCTCCGGGATCTACGCCTCGGGCATCACGCCGATGATCCTCACCGCCCTGATCGCCGCCGCCGGCGGTACCCCCTGGCTGGCCTGCGGGTATCTCGTCGCCACCTCGGTCGTCAGCGTCGTGGCGACCGCCCTGATCCGGAAGCAGGACCTCTACCTCTGAGACCGCCCCACTTTCCGAACGGGCTCTGACGGCCACGTTCGATACACCGGTGTATCCGATACGCTAGTGTATCGACGGTTGCTGTCGACCCGATCGGAGGAGAGGCCATGCCGACGTCACCGGCGCACTCCTCCGAGCCTGCCACCGGCACACCCCGGAAGGTGACGAAACGGCGCGGCCAGACTCGGCGGCGACTGCTCGACGCCGCCGTCGAGGTGTTCGCCGAAAACGGGTTCGGACGGTCGACGGTCGAGCAGATCTGCGAACGCGGCGGCTATACCCGCGGCGCCTTCTACTCCAACTTCGCGTCGCTGGACGAGATGTTCTTCGCCATGTGGGAACAGCGCTCCAGCGCGATGCTCGCGCAGATCCGGCTGGCCGCCGACTCGTCGAGCATCGACCTCTCCGGGCTCACGCCTGCCGAAAAACTGCGCGCCGGCACCGAACTGGTCCTCGGCGTCGTCCCCGTCGACGACCAGTGGTACCGGATCAACGCGGAATTCACCGCCCACGCCCTGCGCAACCCGTCACTGAAGAAGGCACTCGCAGCCCGCGAAGACACGATTCTCGACACCATCGTGCCCATCCTCGAGAAAGCTCTGCACAGGCTCGGGCGCCGCATCGCCGGCGATCCCCGGGTGCTCGGCCGCGCGCTCGTGGCCCTGCACGACGGCACCAGCGTCCAGTGCCTGATCGACGACGAGAACGCGGCCGCGCGGGAACTGCGCCTCGAACTGTTCACCCGCGTCGTGACCGCCTACACCGAACCCGACACCACCCACACCCACACACACCGGAAAGAGGGGTCCTCGTGACCGAACAGGCTGATGTGATCGTCGTCGGCGCCGGACTGGCCGGACTCGTCGCCACCTACGAGATGGTCAAGGCAGGCCGGAAGGTCCTCGTCGTCGACCAGGAGAGTTCGGCGAATCTCGGCGGCCAGGCCTTCTGGTCGCTCGGCGGCCTGTTCCTCGTCGACAGCCCCGAACAGCGACGCCTCGGCATCAAGGACTCGTACGAACTGGCGATCCAGGACTGGATGGGCACCGCCGCCTTCGACCGCGAGCGTGAAGACAAGTGGCCGCGGCTGTGGGCGCAGGCGTACGTCGAATTCGCGGCCGGCGAGAAGCGGCAGTACCTCCACGACCTCGGGCTGCGCCTGATGCCGAACGTCGGGTGGGCCGAACGCGGACGCGGATCCGCTCTCGGGCAGGGTAATTCCGTTCCCCGTTTCCACATCACCTGGGGTACCGGCCCGGGTGTCGTCGAGGTCTTCCTCACCCGCGTCGTCGCCGCGTCGAAGCGGGGACTCGTCACGTTCAAGCACCGCCACCAGGTCGACGAGATCGTCGTCACCGACGGCGCCGCCACCGGGGTGCGCGGCACCGTCCTCGAACCGTCCACCGAGGCACGTGGTGTGAAGAGTTCGCGAACCGCGGTCGGGGAGTTCGAATTCTCCGCGCAGGCCGTGGTCGTCACGTCCGGCGGCATCGGCGGCAACCCCGAACTGGTCAAGAAGAACTGGCCCGCACGACTCGGCAAGGCCCCCGAGAACATGCTCGCCGGTGTTCCCGCGCACGTCGACGGCCGCATGCTCGAGATCACCGAGAACGCCGGCGGCAACATCGTGAACCGCGACCGCATGTGGCACTACACCGAGGGCATCCAGAACTGGGACCCGATCTGGCCCAACCACGGCATCCGTATCATCCCCGGCCCGTCGTCGATGTGGTTCGACGGCAACGGCAAACGCCTGCCCAGCCCCAACTTTCCCGGTTTCGACACCATGGGCACGCTCGAGCACATCATGAACAGCGGCCACCACCACACCTGGTTCGTCCTCGACCAGAAGATCATCGAGAAGGAGTTCGCGCTGTCGGGGTCCGAGCAGAACCCCGACATCACCGGCCGCGATTTCAAACTCCTCGCCGAACGCCTCAAGAAGGGCGCCCCCGGCCCCGTCGAGGCGTTCAAGCAGCACGGCGCCGACTTCGTCGTCCGCGACAACCTCCGTGCCCTCGTCGACGGCATGAACGCCCTCACCCCCGACGCACCGCTGAAGTACGAGGACCTCGAACGCGAAATCGTGGCCCGCGACCGGGAGGTGAAGAACGCCTACACCAAGGACTTCCAGGTCATGGCGATCCGCAATGCCCGGAACCTGCTGGCCGACAAGATCACCCGCGTCGTGAGCCCGCACGAGTTGCTCGACCCCAAGAATGGTCCCCTCATCGCGGTCCGGCTGCACCTGCTCACCCGTAAGACCCTCGGCGGGCTCGAGACCAACCTCGACTCGCAGGTGATCCGGCCCGACGGCACACCGTTCAAGGGTCTCTACGCCGCCGGTGAAGTCGCCGGGTTCGGCGGCGGCGGCGTCCACGGGTACAGCGCACTCGAGGGCACCTTCCTCGGTGGCTGCATCTTCTCCGGCCGGGCCGCAGGTCGCGCGCTGGCCCGGTAGGCGGCTCCGCCGCCCGTGCGTGCGTAACGAGTCCCTGGACTCCTTAACCACTCACGGGCGCAAGCCTCTCGGACGCCTCGAGTTCGCGGACCAGCGGCAGGACATTGGCGCCGAAGTATTCGATCTCTTCCTGGAAGTGCAGGAAACCGCCCAGGATGAGGTCGACTCCGCGACGGCGGTATTCGACGATGCGCTCGGCGACCTGCTCCGGCGTGCCGATCAGCTGCGTGCGGAATCCGTCGTTGTACTGGACGAGATCCTCGAACGTGGAATCCGCCCACATTCCCGACTTGTCGGCGGTGGACGCCCCCGCCTGCTGGACGGCGGACCGGAAGCCCTCGACCGCCGGCTTGTTGGCCTTCTCGATGATTTCGCGGAGGGTGTCGCGGGCCTCCTTCTCGGTATCGCGGGCGATGATGAACCCGTTGAGCCCGAACTTCACTTCCCGGTCGTGTTCGCGCGCCACCCGTCGCACGTCGTCGATCTGTTCGGTGACGCCGTCGTAGTCCTTGCCGTTGCTGAAGTACCAGTCGGAGTACCGGCCCGCGTTCTGCCTCGCGGCGGCGGAGTTTCCGCCCTGGAACAGTTCGGGGTTCGGACGGTCGGGCGTGTTCAGCGGTTTCGGCTTGAGCGTGAAGTCGTGGATGCGGTAGAAGTCGCCGCGGAAATCGACGTCGTCCTCGGTCCAGATCTTGCGGAGCACCTGCAGGAACTCGGCGCTTCGCCGGTACCGCTCGTCGTGCTCGAGCCACGGCTCCCCGAGGTGGGTGAATTCGTCCTTGAACCAGCCGCTCACGACATTGACGGCGAACCGGCCGTTGGACAGGTGGTCGGCCGTGGCGCCCAGTTTCGCCAGCACGGCGGGCTGCCACAGACCGGGGTGGACCGCGGCGATCACCTTCAGCCGCTCGGTGGCGAGCAGGAGCGCGAGGCTGAAGCTCGTCGACTCGTGCTGGAATTCGGCCCCGTAGCTGGCCTCGTACCGGACCTGGCTGAGCGCGTACTCGAACCCGTTGTTCTCCGCGGTCTGGGCGAGTTTCTTGTTGTACTCGTAGTCCCAGCTGGTGCGCTGTTCGATGTCGGACGTGACCAGCCCGCCACTGACGTTGGGAACCCAGTAGGCGAACTTGATCTGCTCAGCGATGTGTTCGGTTGACATACCCAGCATGGAACCCGCCGGCCCCGCAGACGCCCACCCTTCCAATCAGCGCGCGTCCAACCCTTCACCCGGCTCGCGGGACCGTGTGAGGTTCGACGGCATGACAGCCGTACAGGAACGAAGAGCTGCACAGCCCATCGCGAGCGAGACCGACTACGACACGCTCGCCGCCCGGTTCCGCCCCGTCTTCGCCGACATCGCCGAAGGTGTGGTGGAACGCGAACGCGACCATGTCCTCCCCTACGAGCAGATCGACGCCCTGAAGAAGGCCGGTTTCGGGGCGGTGCGCGTGCCGAGATCCCACGGCGGGTCGGGCGCGAGCATCCCCCAGCTGTTCCGGCTGCTCGTCGAACTGTCCGCGGCGGATTCCAACGTCACGCAGGCCCTGCGCGGACATTTCGCGTTCGTCGAGGACCGCCTCGTTGCCGCCGAGGGTCCCGACCGCGACACGTGGCTTCGGAGATTCGCGGACGGTCAACTGGTCGGCAACGCGTGGACCGAGATCGGTGACGTCCCGCTCGGCGAGGCGAGTACCAAGGTGTCCCCCGTCCCCGGTGAGGCCCATTTCTTCGCGAACGGGACGAAGTACTACAGCACCGGTTCGATCTTCGCCGACTGGATCGACCTGTACTCGCAGCGCACCGACACCGGCGCGTTCGTGATCGCCGCGGTCGAGGCGCGCCAGCCTGCCGTCACGCACAGCGACGACTGGAACGGTTTCGGCCAGCAGACCACCGGTTCGGGCACGTCGACGTACGAGAACGCGATCGTCCAACCGGAGAACATCTTCGACTTCTCCACACGGTTCAAGTACCAGACCGCCTTCTACCAGTTGTTCCACCTCGCCACGCTCGCGGGCATCGCGCGGGCGGCGACGGACGCGATCGCCCGCCGGGTGGCGGCCCGCACCCGCACGTTCAGCCACGGCAACGCCCCCACGTACGCGCAGGACGCGCAGATCCAGCAGGTGGTGGGCGAGGTGTCGGCCGCGGCGCACGCCGCCGAGGCGATCGCACTGCACGCGGCGGAACCCGCCCAGTGGGCGTACGAGGCCGCGTTCACCGGCAGCCCGGACGAGGAGAAGTCCGCCAACATCGCCGCCGAGATCGCGTCGGCACAGGGCCAGATCTCCGCCACCGCGCTCGTCGTCCCCGCCACCGCCACGATCTTCGACGCACTCGGCGCGTCCGGGGTCAGCCGCGACTGGGACCTCGACCGCTTCTGGCGGAATGCACGCACCGTCGCAAGCCACAACCCCGTGGTGTTCAAGGCCAAGGTGGTCGGCGACTACGAGATCAACGGAACCGAACCCGTCTACGTGTGGGCCATCGGCACCGCACCGAGCGCAGAGGGAGACAAGGCATGACCGTCATCACCGAACAGAAGATCTGGTCGGACGCCCCGGCCACCGCCGACGGCTGGATCGCGCGTGCGCGTGAGGTGAGCGCGATCCTTGCGCGCGACGCCGTCGAACGCGACCGCGCCGGCGGTGCACCGTTCGACGAAGTTCGGCTCCTGAAGGACAGCGGGCTCGTCACCCTGCTCGGGCCCGCCGAATTCGGTGGCGCCGGACAGCCGTGGGAGACCGCCTACCAGGTGGTCCGCGAGATCGCGCGCGGCGACGGCTCCCTCGGACAGTTGCTCGGCTACCACTACCTCTGGGCGTGGGCCGTGCGACTCGTGGGCACCGAACCGCAGATCGGGGCCGTCGAGGAGTTGTACACGAGCAACCGCTTCCTGTTCGGCGGGGCGGTCAACCCGCGCGACACCGACCTCACGATCGTCGACCGCGGGGACACGCTCGTCTACAACGGGGTGAAGTCGTTCTCGACGGGCGGCCGCGCCACCGACCTCACCGTACTCGAGGGCATCATCGAGGGCACGGCCACGCACGTGTTCGCGATCGTGCCGACGGCGCAGGACGGCATCGTGTTCCGGGGTGACTGGGACAATCTCGGACAACGCCTCACCGACTCCGGCACGGTCGAGATCAGCGACGTCGAGGTGGACTGGTCCGGGGCGGCCGGGTTCGTGGACAAGGAGTTCCAGCCCCTCGTCTACAACACGCTGAACTTCCCCGCGCTCGAGATCGTGTTCGCCAACTTCTACGTCGGCATCGCCCGCGGCGCACTCGACACCGCGGCCGAATACACCCGGACCCGGACCCGTCCGTGGCCGTACGGCGGCGACGACAAGGAACTGGCGACCGACGAATGGTACCTGCGCGAGGGCTACGGCGACCTGCAGTCGAAGCTGTGGGCGGCGGAGGCGTTCGTCGATCAGGTGAACCGCGAGGCGAACGCGGTGCTCCACGACGCGCGGGAGAACCTCACCGAACAGGCGCGCGGAGACCTCGCCGTCCGTATCGCCGCCGCCAAGATCCGCGCCGCCGACGTCGCCCTCGAGATCGGCACCAAGGTGTTCGAATTGACCGGTGCGCGTGCCACGTCCAACACGGTCGGTCTCGACATCTTCTGGCGGAACGTGCGGACGCACACCCTGCACGATCCCGTCGCGTACAAGCGGCGCGAGGTCGGCGGCCACCTGCTGACCGGAGAACTTCCCGAACCCACCTGGTACACGTAACGATTCCGAACCCCGAGTCCGGCCACCCGTCGACGGTGGCCGGATTCGGTGCGTCCGCACCACCGACCCACGGAGAACCATGACCGCCGTCCAGAACGCCCACCGCATCAGCGACGAGGCCGAAGCCCTCACCGTCGCCGCCGATCTCGCCGCACACTTCGCCGAGGAGGCGGCAGCGCGCGATTCCGGGCGACAGCTGCCGCACGAACAGGTGCGGGCGCTCGCCGCGTCCGGCCTGCTGGCGCTCGGAGTTCCCCGCGAGCACGGCGGCATCGACGCGCGGACCGAAACCCTCGCCGAAGTGTTCCGGCTTCTCGCCGAGGGCGATCCGAGCATCGCCCAGATCCCGCACAGCCACTACACGTTCCTCGAGGTGCTGCGGCATCAGGGCACACCGGCGCAGCAGGAATTCTTCTACTCCGAGGTGCTCGCGGGGCGCCAGTTCGCCAACGCCCAGAGCGAGCGCGGAACGAAGACCATCGACATCGACGCCACGACCCTCACCGAACAGGACGGGGATTTCGTCGTCAACGGCCGCAAGTTCTACAGCACGGGCGCGTTGTTCGCCGACTGGATCGCGGTGCGGGCCACGCTTCCCGGGCAGACGACGCCGACGGGGAAACCCGCCAAGGCCGTCGCGTACCTGCCGCGGACCGCCGCCGGACTGTCGATCGTCGACGACTGGGACGGCATGGGGCAGAAGACCACCGCGAGCGGAACCGTCACCCTCGACGCCGTCCGGGTGCCCGCATTCCACGTCGTGCCGTTCTCCCCCATCTTCGACGCACCGACCACGTACGGCTCGCAGGCGCAGATCCTGCACGCCGCCATCGACGCCGGGATCGCCGCGGCCGCGTTGAACGAAGGCGTGCGCGCCGCCCGCCGGGCGAGGCCCTACTTCGAGGCGGGCGTCACCGACGCCGTCGACGATCCCCTGCTGATCCAGCTGGCCGGAGAGGCCGCGCTCGGCGTCCGGTCCGCGACGGCACTGCTCCGAGAGGGTGCGCGCAGCATCGACGCGGCACGAAACGAGTTGACCGAGCAGACCGCCGCGGTCGCCTCGATCGACGCCGCCGCGGCCAAGGTCGCGGCCGCACGCGCGTCCCTCGAGGCGTCGAGCGTGCTGTTCGAACTGGGCGGCACCCGCAGTGCGTCGGACACGGCCAACCTGTCGCGGTACTGGCGCGACGCCCGCACCCACACGCTGCACGACCCCACGCGGTGGAAGATCCAGCACATCGGCCGGTGGACGCTGTCGGGCACCGTCCCGCCCCGGCACGGCCTGCTGTAGGCGGCTCCGCCGCCCGTGCGTGGTTAACGAGTCCAGAGACTCGTTAACCACGCACGGGCGCTACGCGCCTAGGTCCGCCTTCATCAGGAAGACGTTGTAGTCCGACCACGTCGACATCGTGAAGTACAGTTCGTCGCCGCTGGACCACGGGTGGATGAAGCCGCCGTACAGTTCCGGGTATTCGGCGGCGCTGACCATCGGTGCCCCGCCGGACCAGGCGCCCTGCGGCGAGTCGGACTCACGGAGCACGATGGCCGCCTTGGACGTGTCGAGGTAGGTCATCTGCCACTTACCGGTGGCTTCCTCGTAGCGCACGGACAGTTCGGCGGCGGGGGCGTCCACGATCGGCGTCGCCTCCGTGTAGCCACCGACCGGCGTCCAATTGCCGTTCTGCCAGTACTGGTACGCGGACGTGTTGAGCACGTCGGCGGCCGGGACGCGCGCCAGACCGATGGCGCCGAGCCTCGTGTTGGGGGTGCCGAACATGTACACGAAGTCGCCGGCGGGGACCATCGACGCGACCTGGAACTTGGTGACTCCGAAGATGTTGTCCCACTTCGCGTACGGGTCCTTGGTCCACGTCGATCCGCCGTCGTCGGAGTAGGCGATGCCGCCGTAGTTCGTCCACCACGTGGCGGGGATGCTGTTCCAGGTGCGGATCGACATGTAGCTCATGTACTGCCGGTTCCCGACGGCGAAACCGGACGTCGGGATGGTGGTGATCTCGATGTTGTCGAGTTTGCGGCTGCCCAGCAGTTCCGCCGCGTGGCACCGGCTGTCCTGGACCATGCTGTCGAGGCTCATGCCGTCGGACAGGTTGCGGTCGGAGCTGAAACCGAGGACGTTGCTGCGCCAGTCGTCGCCCTGGCCGCCGGGCGGCTGGAATCCCTTGCCGACGGTGTCACCGAACGCGACGGCGACCTGGTCGGGGGCGCTCTCCCAGATAATGCCGAGGTCGGTGCCGTTGACCTGGTAGCGCTTGTCGGTGCGGCTGACGGAGCCGGCGCCGGTCACCTTCGCCACGCGGGTCACGTCGCCGATCTTCGGGGTGGCCGGGGCCGCGCGGCGCGGCGCCTCCTCGGTCGCGGGGTGGACGAGGGGCGGCGGCGGGGGCAATGGGATGTCGGCGCCCGGCACGGGAATGCCGAAGTGGAAGGGCGTGAACTTCACGCTGACGTCCGGGATGTTCAGCTCGCTCGACAGGTTTCCCGGGGCATGGCCGGTCTCGTCGGTGAGATCGGGGCACGGATCGGTGCACGTGTCGGCGGGCAACGCCTGCGAGACGCGGACGGGGTCCGTGACCGGGGCGGGATAGGGCACCGTCGTGATCTTCGGGTACGGGATCGGGATCTCGAGCTTGTCCGGGATGAGCGAGTGCGTCTCGTTCGACACCTCGCTTGCGCAGGGTCCGCTGCCGGGAATCCCGTTGGATACCGGCTCGGGTTCCGCGACGGCGGCGTTCTGGTTGGAGTAGGCGATCATGCCCGAACCGATCGCCACAGCCGCGACCGACGCGACCCACCTCTTCGACATTCCCCGACCCCTCCGTCAACTCCGGCCACACCCGGAGAGGGGAACATAACATCGCCCTCGTACGCTCGCCGGTTACCACACGCCATACCTGGCGGTAACATTTGTGTCCCGATCCGGAAACCGCTGTGACTCCCTCCCCGGGCGCACGTTCACCGCGCCGCGATCCGCCCGAAGCCACTGCGGTTCCGTGGGATTCGGGAGTTCTCCCCCGGTGTCCGACATCAGTGCCCGTCCGCGGGCAACCCGTCGTCCCGACGACCGCGGCGCCATTGCAGCGGCGGGATGTCGTGCCATCGCCGGAATGCGCGGCTGAACGCACTCTGGTTCCGGTACCCGAGCAGCCGGCTCACCTCGACGAGCGGCAGGTCCGTCTGGGACAGGAACTGTTCCGCGAGGTCGCGGCGGGTCTGATCGACCACCGCCTCGAACGTCGTTCCCGCGCGGGCGAGGTGCCGATACAGGGTGATGCGGTGGACGGAGAACAGCTGCGCCACCTGGTCGACGCTGCAGTCGCCGGCGTGCAGTGATTCCTCGACGGCCCGGCGAACCTGGCCCACGACGTCCTGCCCCGCCCCGGTCTGCAGCTGCTGCAGATGCCCGTGGAAGAAGCGCTGCAGGGTGGGATCGGTTCCCGAGACCGGCTGCTGCAGCACTTCTTCCGGGAACAGCACCTCGTGGCGCGGTTCGTCGAAATGGATTGGTGCACGGAAGAATCGGCGGTAGACGTCGGACGACGCCGGCTCACGGTACGAGATGCGGACCAACGTCGGTCGCCACGACCGTGCGAGAAGGATTTCGAGGATCTTCACGTAGGCGACGAGATATGCCGTCAGCAATTGCTCGCGCCCCGGGAACAGGCCGTCGAGGGTGAGCGACAGGCCGGCGTAGCCGCGCTCGACGGTCAGCGCCACGGCGATCCCCCGGTACCAGATGGGGCTGAACCGGGCCACCGCGTCGAGGGCCTGCCCGACCGTGTCGGCGTTCGTGACGAGGAATCGCAGCGGCCCGGTGTTCTCGAGCGACGCGAACTGCCCCAGCAGCAGCCCGAGGTGGTCACAGCCCGTCTCGATCGCCGCGGCGTGCAGGATCCGGCCGTGTGTCTCGATCGGCAGCGACCGCAGGGGTTGCCCGGTCAGGAGTTCCGCGGTGACGCCGTACGACTCGAGCAGGGGCCACGCGTCCGCGCCGAAACTGCCCATCACCTTCGGCAGGTTGGCGAGCGCGCCCACGGGAATCGACCGGGCCCGCAGGCCCGTGTTCTCACCGGCCATGACTGCCCGTTCGCCAGCTGCAACGCATAGGTAAATAGTAGTTACGTAGAGATAAATAGCCAGGTGTGATGCGCATTACCTTGAGTTCGCGACAGGGCGGACGAGCAGGAGATCTGCCCCCGAACCCGAGGGATGAACATGCACTTTCTCGACGACAGCCTGTACCCCGAAAACCAGGAGAAGCTGGTCATCCAGGTCGCGCCGTACGGTCCGCAATGGCTGCCGAGCGACTCCGACGACATCGCGGTCACCATGGACGCCCAGATCCAGAAGGCCGTCGACTGTTTCAATGCCGGCGCCTCCGTGCTGCACGTCCACGTCCGCGAGGAGGACGGCAAGGGCTCCAAGAAGCTGTCCAAGTTCAACGAGATGCTGGGCCTGCTCCGCGAGGCGGTCCCGGAGATGGTTCTCCAGGTGGGCGGATCGATCTCCTTCGCACCCGAGAACGAGGGACAGGCCGCCACGTGGCTCGACTACGACACCCGCCACATGCTGGCCGAGCTGGACCCGGCGCCCGACCAGGTGACCGTCGCCGTCAACACCAGCCAGATGAACATCGTCGAACTGCTCACCGAAGACGACGTCCAAGGCACGATCCTGGAGAACCCTCAGTACGTCCAGGCGTACACCGAAATGGTGTCGGACGCGCGCCCCTCCTTCTACATCGAACACCTCGAACGGCTGGCCAAGTCGGGGATCCAGCCCCACTTCATGCTCGGCCACGTCCACCAGCTCGAGTCGGTGGAACGGCTCATCCGGAAGGGTCTGTACCAGGGCCCGCTGATCCTCAACTACGTGGCGATCGGCGGCGGCGCGGCCGGGTTCAACCCGGCCGACCTCATGGAGTTCGTCCGCCGCACCCCCGACGGAGCCGTGCTCACGGTGGAGAGCGCGATGCGTGCGGTGCTGCCGATGAACGCGATGGCCATCGCGATGGGGCTGCACGTCCGGGTCGGCATCGAGGACAACCTGTGGGGCCGCAAGGGCGAACGCATCACGTCGGTGGAGCAGATCGAGCAGACCGTGCGCCTCGCCCGCGAACTCGGTCGTGACATCGCCGACGGCACGGAGGCCCGCAGGATCTACAAGATCGGCGAGACCTACGGCAGCACCGACGAGACGATCGCGAAGCTGGGCATGGCCCCGAACCGGCGTGTCGGCCAGCGGGGATTCACCGTCCCCGGCGTCGCCTGAATCGGTAGGCAGCAATGGATCATTCCACGCTCGACCCGAAGCTTGCCGCCTTCGTCCGACTGAAGATCGACGTGTCGGCAACGCATCTGTACGCGCCCGGCGTCCGCAGGCACATCAAGACCGCGATCGAACTCGGCGCCACCCGCGAGGAACTGCTCGAGGTGATCAAGCTGTCGGCGGTGATCGGGATCCACGCCTGCGCAACCGGTGTGCCGATCCTGGCCCAGGAACTCGTCCACGCCGGTCGCCAGTCGGCTCCCCCGGAATCGACGCACCCGACACCCGTCTGCGACGGGCTGCGGGCACAGAACCAGTTCAATCCGCTGTGGGAAACCCTCTACAACTGGGACCGGGTCTGGCTCGAGAAGTTCCTCGCGATGGGCGCCGGCATCTGGCGCGACGACATCCTCCCCCCGCTGTGGATCGAATTGCTCTGCATCGCCGGCGATGCCGCGCTGACCCACATGTACTCCCCGGGCACACGCAGGCACATCGCGACCGCGCTCGCGCTCGGCGCCGACCGCGCACAAATCGATGAGGTCCTGCGGATCGTCGCCGAGCAGGGCCAGGAGTGCTACGAATTCGCCCTGCCGATCCTGGAGCAGGAACTGCGCAACCAGGCTGTCGGCGTCTGACACGCCCACCGCCGTCCCCTCCCGACGCGCACGACTTCCGTGCCAGTGAAAGAGACACCATGAGAATCACACGAACCCGCGGCGGTGCCGCCGCGAGCACGGAGTCGTGCGCCCCGGGCAGGGGTGACGGCCCACCGGCGACGAAGGCCGAACTCGATCGGCTCTACCGCAAGATCGCATTCCGACTCCTGCCCTTCCTCTTCGTCGCCTACATCGTCAATTCGATCGACAGGGTGAACATCTCGTTCGCCAAACTCCGCATGATGGACGACCTCGGACTCAGCACCGCCACCTACGGACTGGGCGCGTCGCTGTTCTTCGTCGGATACGTCCTGTTCGAGGTGCCGAGCAACCTGTACATGCAGCGCATCGGCGCCCGGGCGACCGTCATGCGCATCATGATCCTGTGGGGCCTGATCACGGTGGCCACCGGTTTCGTCACCGCCCCCACCCAGCTGTACATTCTCCGATTCCTGCTCGGTGCGGCCGAGGCCGGCTTCTTCCCCTGCATCATCCTGTACCTGACGTACTGGTTCCCGGCAGCGCGACGGGGCCGGATCACGTCGATGTTCGTCCTCGCCGTCCCCGCCGCCGGGATCCTCAGCGGACCCCTCGCCACCTGGATCATGAACACGTTCGACGGTGCGCACGGCCTGCACGGCTGGCAGGTGCTGTTCGTCTACGAGGGCATCCCGGCCGTCCTGCTCGGCGTCCTCGCCTGGTTCCTCCTGCCCGACGGGCCCACCGACGCCACATGGCTCACCCCGCGTGAACGAGACGTCACGGCAAGCGAACTCGTTGCCGAGAACACCGCCCGGCACGCCGGCGAGCCAACCGGCAGCGTTCTGCGCCGGCTCCTGACGGACCGGCGGGTGTACATCGCGGGCTTCGTGTTCTTCGCCATGTACGCGGGGTTCAGCGTGTTCTCGTACTGGACTCCCACCATCCTCGAGGGGCTCGGTGTCACCGACCTCACGACGATCGGCACCCTGAGCACCCTGCCCGCCGCCGGCGCCGTGATCGGAATGATCGTCAACGGCCGGAGTTCCGACCGTCGCCTGGAACGCCGGTTCCACGTCGCGGGGCCCCTGGTGGTCGCCGGATTCTGCTTCGCGGCGCTGCCACTGACCCAGACGAGTGTCCTGGGGTCGATGACGCTCCTCACGGTGGCCGCCATGATGTGCTTCGGCACCCTGCCGGTGTTCTGGACGGTGCCGCCGTCGTACCTGTCCGCGGCCACCGCGGCCGGCGGGATCGCGCTGATCAGCAGCATCGGCGGCGTGGCCGCTTTCGTCACCCCCAACGTCATCGGGCAGATCACCACGGCGACGGGGAACCTCTACGACGCCCTGCTCGTCATCGCGGCCCTGCTGATGGTCGCGGCCGTCGTCGTGGTGAAGGGAATCCCCGCCACCGTCCTGCAGGAGCACCGCTCCGCCACCCCCTCCGAGCTGTGAAAGGTCCGATTTCCATCGCCGTCTCGGCGCCCCACGCCACTCTGTCGCCGGCGGCGATCGTCGCCGAGTCCGCCCGGAAGTACCCCGACAAGGTTGCCGTCGTCGACGGCGATACCCGGCTGACGTACCGGGACCTGTGGGACCGTGCCCGCCGGGTGGCCGCCGCCCTGCACGAGCAGGGTGTGCGGCCAGGTGACCGGGTTGCGCTGATGATCGGCAACGTCGCCGAATTCCCGGTCGTGTACTTCGGAATCCTTACCGCCGGGGCGGTGGTCGTACCCATCCATCTCCTCCTCACCGCCACCGAGGTGGCCTACGTGCTGCGCGACAGCGAAGCGAAGCTGATCGTCTGCCACGGCCCGACCACCGAGGTGGCCATCCTCGCCGCCGACGAGGCCGGCGTGGCGGTCGTCCCAGCGGATCCGACCGCCGGACTCGATCCGACGACGTTGATCGAATGGAGCAGATCCCGTCTCCCGAAGCACAAGTACCCGCGGCAGGTGCACGTCGTGGACGTGCTGCCGACGGGACCGAGCCACAAGGTACTGAAACGAGAGCTGCGCGAGACGTTCTCGCGCTCCTGACCCACGAGGAGAAGAACATGCGGATGAAGGACAAAGTGGCCGTGGTGACCGGCGCCGGACCGGGCCTGGGCAAGGCGATCGCCGTCACCCTGGCCCGCGAGGGCGCGCAGGTCGTCATCTGCGATGTCAGCGACGCGTCGCTGGACGAGGCCCGTCGCGAAATCGAGGAAGCCGGTGGCACCTGCCTCGCCGTGCGCTGCGACGTGTCGTCGAGTGCGGAGGTCCACGACCTGTTCGCGGCCGCGGTCGAGCAGTTCGGCACAGTGCACGCGCTCGTCAACAACGCCGCGCTGACGCCCAACCGGCCGATCGACACCGAGCGCCGCAACACGCTCTACGCCTACCTGCAGACCCCGGTGGAACGCGACTCGCTCCGGTTCACCAGCGAGATCACCGATGAAGAATGGTTGCGGTACTGGGACGTCAACGTGCACGGCGTGTTCTACTGCACCCGGGAGGCGCTGCGACTGATGGAACCGCAGCGGTACGGGCGCATCGTCAACATCGCGTCGATCGCAGGCATCTCGGCGCGCAGTGCGCACAGTCCGCACTACAGCGCCACCAAGGGCGCGGTGGTCGCGTTCACCCGCTCCGTGGCGTTGGAGGTGGCAGGCGCGAACATCTTCGTCAACGCGATGGCGCCCGGCGGCGTCGCGACGCCCGCCTTCAACGGCTACCTCGAGCAGATCGGCGAGACCGGCCGCAACCGGCTCTGGCAGAGTTGCCCGGCGGGACGCTTCGGGTCGGTCGACGAATACGCCTCCACGGTGCTGCATCTCGCGAGCGACGAGCACTACCTCGTCGGGCAGGCCATCAGCCCGAACGGCGGCTCCGCGATCTGATCGCGCTCGCCCCGCGTCGCAGCAGCACCGCGATGAGACTCGACAACACGGCGACGACGACGGCCAGCACGACGAGCGTCGTGTGGAACGCGCTGTCGTAGGCGTCGACCGGGGTCAGCCCTTCCTCGCCGCGGCGAGTGGCGAGGCCGGTGAGCAGCGCCGCGTACACGGCCACCGCGACCGCCTCGCTGCCCAGCCGCATCGTGTTCACCACTCCCGCAGCCATACCCGCCTTCTCCTCGGGGACGAGTGCGAGCGCCTGACCGTCGACGAGACCGGCGGACAGTCCCATTCCGGATCCCGCGAGCAGCAGCGGCACCGCGATGACCGCGACCACCGTGTCGGGGCCGGCCAGCAGCAGCCCCAGGTCGCCGGCCATCAACGCTCCCAGGCTGATCCAGATCACGACGAGCGGGTTCACCCCGGCGCCGACGGCGCGGCCCGCCGCGAGCGGGCCCACCACGACCGGAATCGTGAGGAGCACGGTCACGAGGCCCGCCTTCACCGAAGACTGTCCGGCCACGAACTGGAGGAAGGTCGGGAAGTAGGTGAGCAGCGTGACGAAGCCGAACGACGCTGCCACCGGAACGAGGCACAGGGCCATGAACCGCGGGTGGGTGAGCAGTTCGAGATCCAGCAGCGGGGCCGGGCGTCGCGATTCGACGCGGGCGAACCCGATCAGCAGCGCAATGGCGAAGACGAACGCCGCCACGACCGCCGGGCTGCCCCAGCCCCAGGGCCCGCCCTGGACGATGCCCACCATCGCGGCGAACAGGCCCAGAACCAGGAGGACGGTGCCGAGGAGATCGAACTTCGCGGGTGCGTCGCCGGTCGGTCGGGCCAGTCCGATCAACGGGGTCGCGGTCAGCACCACGAGCAGCACGGCGGCCTGGATCACGAAGATGGGCCGCCAGCCCGCCGTGTCGACGAGAAGCCCGGACAGCGTCGGTCCGAGGGCCACACCGATGCCGGCGGTCGTCCCGAACAGGGCGAACGCGCGCAGTCGGGCGGGCCCGTCGAACGCGGACGACAGGATCGCCGCGCCGCACGAGAAGATGGCGGCACCCCCGAGACCGGCGACGCCGCGGGCAATGTCGAGGACCACGATGTTCGGGGCCAGCGCACTGGCGATGCTCCCGGCCGCGAATGTGGCGGCGCCGGCGGCGAACAGGCGACCCCGGCCGAAACGGTCCGACAGCGACCCCCAGACCAGGGTGAAGCAGGCGAACGCCAGGTTGAACGCGTTCACCACCCACTGCTGGCCGGATGGGCCGCCGCCGATGTCTGCGGAGATCGTGGGCAGCGCCACCGCGGTCCCGGAGATCGACATCGGGACGACGAGCACGGCCAGGAGGACCGCGGCGAGGGTGAGATTCCCGCGTCGCGGGGCGGCCGGTGTCGTGTCGGGTGGTGACGTCGGCGTCGTGGCGTCCGGCGTGGTCAGCTCCGAGGTCATGTCGATCCTTCCTGAAGTGTGCGTTGCCCCCGTGCACCAGAGGTTCGATACAATACGAACCATGCACCAGAGTGAGGTTCGACGCAAGGCGAACCTCCAGTCTGGTGGTCGAAGACCCGAACCTGGAGGTGCGCAGTGCCCGACGCCGAGGGACATCCCGCAGTCGACGAGATCGAACTAATCTCCGTGCTCGCCGCACTCGCCGACCCCCTGCGACTGGAGGTGGTGCAGAAGCTCCTGGTCGAGGCCGAGGGCGCGGAACGTCACTGCACGTCGTTCGGGCTGCCCGTGTCCAAGTCGACCCGCAGCCACCACTTCAAGGTCCTGCGTGAGGCGGGGCTGATCAAGCAGGTCGATCGCGGCAATTCCCGGATGGCACAGCTGCGCAGATCCGACATCGACGCCCGCTTCCCGGGGCTCCTCGACGCCGTGGCGCCCGCACCCGCCTGAGCGGATTCCACACCCGTGGTGATGATGACGTTCTCAGGCGCCTGTTCCGAACAGCATGCCCAGCAGGTAGGTGGCGGCGGCCGCGCCGTACCCGATTGCCAGTTGGCGTAGCGCCCGTTTGACCGGGGGTCCACCCGACAGCAACCCCACCACCAGGCCGGTTCCCAGCAGCGCAACGCCGACGAGTGCGGCGGCGACCACGAGCGCGGCGGTGCCTTCCATCCCGAAGAGATACGGCAGCACGGGGATCACCGCACCGGACGCGAAGAAGCAGAAACTCGCCGCCGCCGCACCGAGCCCGGTGCCGACGGCCTCGTGCTGGTCGACGGTCTCCGAACGCGAAACAGGCTCGGGCGCAGCGGCTCTCTTCAACACGTCGGCCGCGCGTTTCTCGGCGTCTTCGGCGGGCATGCCCCGCGCCCGGTACACGAGTGCGAGTTCGTTCGCGTCGACGTCGAGGAGCGGCACTGCCGCGCGGGCCCCCTCCCCCGGCGTCGACGCCTCGAGCAGTTCACGCTGCGACCGCACGGACACGTACTCGCCCGCACCCATCGACAACGCGCCCGCGAGCAGACCGGCGAGCCCGGTCAGCAGCACGATGTGGTTGTCGACGCCGCTGCCGCTGATGCCGAGCACGAGGGCGAGATTGCTGACCAGGCCGTCGTTGGCACCGAACACGGCAGCACGAAACGTGCCGGACAGACGATTTCGCCCACGCGCGGCCAGCGCCCGCACCACTTCTTCGTGGATGCGCTCGTCCGCGCCCATGGCGGCGGGGGCGTCGACGTCCGTCGGGTACGGCGACCGGGTCTCCGCGCGTTGCGCGAGGGCGAGCACGAACACCGATCCGAACCGCCGGGCCAGCACGCCGAGGATGCGCGTGCGGACGTCACCGCGAACGGGTTTGCCGACGTGCTCGCCGAGCAGTGCACGCCAGTGCGCCTCGTGCCGTCCCTCGGCGTCGGCGAGCGCCAGCAGAATCTCACGTTCCTCACCGGTGCGGCGTTTCGCGAGGTCGCGGTAGACGGCGGCCTCGGCGCGTTCGTCGGCGAGGTAGCGACGCCACTTCCGGACTTCGCGCGGACCGGGATCCGGTCGTGCACCCGCAACCATCGTGAGCCTCCCGATCGTCGACACGTGGAAGCGTACCGACGCGACTACCGCACCGCGGCGGTTCGAGGTCAGCCCCCGGCGGCGAGGGCCTTGCCGAGCGAGTCCTCGGGTTCGGAGACCACCACCGGATCGCGCCCGGACAGCAGGTCGAGGACGGCTTTGGGCCGGGCCAGCGATTCGCGCACAGTGTTCCTGGCCATCGTGATCGGGCGGCATTCGCACCCGGCGTTGACGCCGGCGACCTCGATCCCGGCGCCGCGGCACAGCGCGACCGCGCGGGGGACGTGGAAACCCTGAGTGACGATCAGCGCCTTGGTCACTCCGTACGTCTGGACGGCCCTCGCGCACGTGTCGTAGGTGTCGAGCCCGTACCGGTCGCCGACGATCCGGCTGCGGTCGATGCCCTTCTCGACCAGGTATTCCGTCATCGCCGCGATCTCGTCACCGGACCTGCCCGCGCCGTCGCCCGAGACGAGCACCGCCCGCGCCCGCCCGTCCTGCACGAGGCGGACGGCGACGTCGAGGCGCCCGGCCAGATACTCCCGGGGTTTGCCGTCGCGCACCTGCGCACCGAGAACGATGACCACCGGGGCTTCGGGTGCGTCTTCGACGTCGTAGACGTGCCCCTCGGCCTCACGCGAGATCCACACCGTCGAAGCCGCGACGACGAGGACCGCGAGCGCGCCGAGGCCCGCTCCGATGCCGACCAGCCGGCGGACGATCCGTCGTTCCCCCATGCCGCCATCAAACCACAGCGTCAGGCGACGGCCGGTTCTCGAGGGGCGCGCCGCTCACGCAGTCCGGATACCACGCACAGGCCGAGCCCGAACAGGATCCAGCAGGTCAGCACGAGCAGGCCCGCGCCGGCTCCGTGTCCGTCGAAGAACGCCGTCGACCGCACCACGGTTCCCGCCGCCCCGGGCGGCAGGAGCTGACCGAACGCGCCCCACCCCGAGGGCAGCCACGCCGGGGAGGTCGCCAGCCCCGACAGCGGGTTGGCGAGGAACATCATCGTCACCGCTCCGAGCGCGAACCCCGCGATGCCCAGAACGGATTCGAGTCCGAGGACGGTCAGGGAAATGGCGGCGATCCCGAGGATGACGGCACCGGACGTCGTCCAGTAGTCGCCGTCGACGCTTCCGAGACCGAACTGCAGAATTGCGGTCAGCGCCAGTCCGGCGCTCACGGCGAAGAGCACCGCCCCCGCCACCCTGCTCGTGACCCTGTGCGGAAACAGTCGCACCAGCACGATCGCGGGGATCATGCCGCCGAAGACCAGCGGAAGCGCCAAGCCGCCGAGGCCGGCCCCGGCGGGGTCGTCAGCCGTCAACGGAACGACGTCCTCGACCGGAACAGGCTGTCCCGCAGTCGCGCTCATGCCCGCCGCGAGACCGTTCATCGTCTGCGCGATGGGCGCCCCGCCTGCGCCGGCGGACAGGACCTTCATGCCCTCCGGTGTCGCGACGATTCCGCCGACCACCTCCCGGTGCTCGATCGCCGTCCGGACCGCCTCGGCGTCGGCAAATCGCTCGGTGGCGAAGACCCCCGGGCGGCCCGCGTCGAGTGCGGTATCGATCCGGGTGACGGCCGCGTCGGGCCCGGCGACACCCAGCCGCAGGTCGTGCGGGCCGCTATGGACGGCAGGCAGCGCGAACGCCAGCAGCATCACAGCGATCACGGCGGTGAGTCCCAGCACGACGGCGATCATTTTCACCGGATCGGACGGGCCGTTGCTCGCCTGCCCGGCGGGTTCGATGCGCGGGTCGAGTGTCCCGGTATCCGCAGCGCTCATCGGACTCCCCTTCAACTAAGTGGAGGAAATTCCTCCATTACTTCTGGAGAATATTCCTCCGGTTATGCTGGGTTGTCAAACGAGAGAGGTGGCCCCGATGCGAGCCGACGCGCTGGAACGCCGCAACACCCTGATCAAGGCAGCCCGGGCGGTGTTCGCCGACCGCGGGCACGACGCGCCGCTCGACGCCATCGCCGCGCACGCCGGCGTCGGAATCGCCACCCTGTACCGGAATTTTCCGAGCCGGGACGACCTCGCCCACGCCGTCGCCCGCACGACGCTCACCGAGGTCCGCGAACTCGCAGTCCGGGCGCTGCACGAGTGCGCCGACGACCCCGAGGCGGCATGGCGACGGTTCGTCGACGCGGTGGTCGATCTGCGGATGGGAGCGTTGGTGCCCGCGCTGGTCAACAGCCTCGACGAACTACCGCCCGACGTGCGCGACACGCGGGAGCAGACGAAGGCGTCGGTCACCGAGCTCATTCACCGGCTCCAGGAGTTCGGGCTCATCCGCGAGGACGTCGTGCCGCTCGAGATCATCATGGGGATCGCGATGCTCACCCGGCCGCACGTGCTGATGTTCGAGGACACGACGGCCAATCTCGTTCCGCGGCTGATCACGGTGTTCCTCGCCGGGTTGCGCCCGGACGGGTCACCGCTGCCGCCGCCGATCCCCCCGGCCGCGGATGTACTGTGACGAACATGCAGCACGGGGGGCCTGCGCCACAACCATGGAATCATCCACGCGCCGGTGACGAACAGCGCCCGTCACCGAACGGCTGGGACGTGGCGGTGTCGGCGGCAGCGATCGTCGTCGCGGTCGCGGTCGCCAGCATCTCCGCGGTCGCGGCGTTCTTCTGGCTGCTGTTCCTGGACTACTGCCCGCCCGAATCCTGCAGCGCCGAGAACGCGTGGATCGCGGTGTGCGTCGCACTCGCGGTCGCGGCACTGGTGACCGTGATGGGCGGCGCGGTCACGATCGCCCGCATCGCGCGCCGCACGGTCGCGTGGCCGGTGGCGTGCGGGACCCTCGTCCTCTGCGCGGGCGCGTGCGCGATCGGATTTGCCGGTTACGTTTCCGCGACGGGAATCTGAGCCTCCTCAGGCCACGTGATGGTGGTCGGTCCGGCTGATCGCGACGGCCGAGACGACCACACCGACCACCACACCGACGAGCGTGTCGACGACGCGGCTCACCGCGATGTCCGGCGCCACCGCCGAGCCGAGACCCGTCAGCAGCAACGCCATGGGAGTGATGGCGACGGACGCGAACGCGTAGTTCTTGATGACCACCAGTTCGGTCACGGTCTGCAGCACCACGATCACCACGACGGTCTGCCAGTACCCCATCGCCGCGGCGATCAGCCCGGCGGCGAGGACGGCGCCCGCCACGTTGCCGACGAGACGTTGAATTCCCCGCTGCACGGTCTGACTGAAGTTGAACCCCTGCATCGCGGCCATCGCACCCATCGACGCCCACAGCGGATGTTCCAATCCCACTGCCACACAGATCCATCCGGCCAGCGCGGCAGCGGCGGCGATGCGGGCGGCGTTGACGATCCCCTCACGCGACCGCAGCCCCCGGACCCCTTCGACGAGGAAGCCGGCCGGCCTCGGCAGCGCCGCGGTCTCCGCAGCGAAAGCCGAAAGGTCGCTGCGGCGCTTGATCTTACGAAGCTCCGACTCGTGATCGACGAGCGCACGCAGCGTGTCGTGGTCGCGCTCGTGCGCCCACCGGTCGACCACGGTGTCCGCTTCGGCGAGGAGCGCGAACAACTGGTGCGAGTGACCGTCCCGGCCCCGGCCGCTGTGCGCGATCACGTCTCGCGCGTTGTCGATGGCCTTGCGGGCGGCCGCGATCGCGGAGGCGTCGTGCCCACGGTCCAGTTCCGCGACGGCGGCGAGCGCGCGCGCCGCCGCCAGCCGGGCGGGACCGAGGGGAACGAACAGGCAGGGCGTCATGGCGGCGATCCAGCCCACGACGACACCGGTCGCCACGGCCACGACCGCCGGCGCGAGATCGGCGAGCCGCGTCGAGTACCCGGCCGCCGCGGTGGCCGCGAAGATCAGGATGACGGGACCGGGGCCGGCGATCCGGAACGCCGCCAGCAACCACGCGGCGATCCCCGACGCCACGGCCATGACCGCTATCTGCAGCCAGAGGGACAGTCCGGCCGCACCGAGGAGCGCTCCCCCGGCGACGAAGACGACGAGTGCGACACCGACGAGACCCGTCTTGCGGGCGAGCCGCGGGTACGGCTCGTATCGGCCGAATGCGGCGGTCAGCGCACCCAGCGCCGCGAAGCCGGCGAGGTTGCCGTGCCCGAGCAGGCCGCCGATCACCAGCACCAGAGCCGTCGCCGCACCCACCCGCAGGGCGGGGGCGATGGTGGCGTCCGCGGTCCGGACCTCGAACGCCCGGCGCCACGTCGACGGCGCCACCGAGTGGGCCAGCGCCCCACGGGAGTGATGGAGCCGGCTGAGGTCGGGTGCGTATCGGGGAGAAGCCTGCATGGCCTCAGCTTACCGTATACTTCACTAGTAAAATAGTTGTGAAATAGTGTGAGGTCGGTCGCTACGATGATTTTCATGAGCCCTACCCCACGCCCGGATGAGGATTTCACCGATCGCGTACGACGCGAATGGGCGGAGACCCGTCCCGACGTGGACACGTCACCGATCGAAGTGATGGGTCGCATCACCCGGATCGGATCCCAGGCCCTGCAGCAACTCGACCGCGCCCTCGACGCGAGCGGGGTCTCGCGGGCCGAGTTCGACGTCCTGTGCGTGCTCGCCCGCAGCGATCGACCCCTGCGGGCCAGCGAGGTCACGGCCGTGACCATGCTCAGCGGCGCCTCCACCACCAAGCACGTCGACCGCCTGGGCAGGCTGGGGTTGGTGGAGCGGCTGCCCTTCGAACGGGACGGCCGGGTCGTGCTGCTCCATCTGACCGAGGCGGGACGCGCCCTCGTCGACACCGAATTCCCGCAGCGCGTCGAACGCGACCGGCAATTCCTCGAGGGACTGGACGAGGACGAGCGCGCGGTGCTGGCGGGTCTGCTCCGACGGATCGCCGCCAACGTCGAATCCGGACTGCGCCCGTAGCCCGTAGCCCGTGTCAGGGAATGATCTTCCGCGCCCGAAGGTCGCGGAAGATGTCGAGGAACATCTGCTCGGTCTCGACGTGACGGTGAAAGCCGAACCTGCGCGCCTTCGACCCGTCGGCGATGACGTCGTAGTCCCAGCCGAAGACGAAGTCGCCGAACGCCCACGACGACACGTCCGAGTACGGCGTCGGCGCCAGTCCGTGCTTCGCGACCAGCTCGTTCCACACCGGCTCCTTGTCGGCCATGACGACGTCCATCGACATCGGCAGCGGCGGCGCGACGTCCAGTTCGAAGAAGTCGGCGATCTTAGGCAGCATCTCGTCCCAGCGGAACAGATCGCCGTTGGTGATGTTGAAGGCCTGGTTGGCGCACTCAGGGGTGGTGGCGGCCCAGACCGTCGCCTCGGCCAGCAGTCCCGCGTCGGTCATCTCGATCAGACTCGTGTACGCGCCGGGCTTGCCCGGAAAGCGCAGCGGCACTCCGAGTTCCTTCGACATCGTGGCGTAGACGGCGATCACGAGCGCGAGGTTCATCGGGTTCCCGAGCGCGAATCCGCACACGACCGAGGGCCGGATCGCGGACCACGTCCAGCACTTGCCGCGCTGACGGTCCTCGAGGAACTGCTGCTGATCGACGTTGAATTCGGGCGGCATGTGCGGCGGATCGCTCTCCCGCGCCGGCGTCTTGAACGGTCCGAGGTGGGCGCCGTAAACTTTGCAACCCTGCATCAGGCTGATGTGTTCGAGCCCGGCGGCCACCGGTTCGAGCGCGTTCACCGTGTTGGCGAGCATCGCGACGTTGGGAGCGACGAGTTCCGCCCACGACGGACGGTCCTGGTAGGCGGCGTAGAAGATGTGCGTCGCCTCGTGCAGTTCGCCCAGCTTCTCGGCGGCGTCGGCCGCGTCGAGCAGGTCGACCGCGATGTGCCACACCCGGTCGGTGTCGGTCCCGCCCCGGCGGGACAGTCCGATGACGTCCCACTCCCCGGTCGCCTCGAGGTGGTCGATCAGATTGCCGCCGATCACACCACGAGCACCGACGACCACTGCCACTCTGCGCTTCGCCATCACTCACTCCTATCGGTATATCGCGAAATTACGATACGTTGAGTGAAGCACACATATCGGAAAATCGCGATATAGCGGTACGCTGGTTCCCGTGAGCGAACTTCCGGATCCCAGCGACCTCGCCCTCGTCTTCAAGGCGCTGTCGAACCCCACTCGCGTGCGCATCCTGCAGTGGCTGAAAGACCCGGACAGCTTTCCCCCACAACTCGAACCCGCCGAAGAAGTCGGCGTATGCCTGAAGCACATTCAGGCGCGGGCCGAGGTCTCCCAGTCGACGGCGTCGCAGTACATGGCCGCCCTACAGAGCGCCGGCCTGGTCACCAGCCATCGGATCGGCCAATGGACCCACTATCGCCGCAACGAGGACCAGATCAGTCGGCTCGCCGACCACATCCGCACCGAACTCTGACGACTCAGGGCATCTCCACGGTTTCGGCGCGCGCGATCTCGTCGAGCGCCCGGCGCACGTAGCCGTCGGCGGGCACCTCCGCCGCGCTCAGAAGGTCGGCGATCACCAGGATCGCGGCCTCCACGGCACGCTCGGGCCTGCGCGGGTTCTCCTCGACGTCGGCCACACCGAGCGCGCCGGTCAGCACGGTGACCAGCGAGTCGACGTCCACTGCCGGTAACCAGAGCGCCGCCGCCCGCGCGCACCGGGTGAGCACGTCCTGCACGTCCTCCCCCGTCAGTCCGTCCGAGTGCAGCGTCTCGAGGAGTTCCCGGATCACCCCCGCCAGCACCGCACCGACCTGCTCCGCGGGCAGGGCAGCCAGGTCTTCCGTCGCCTCGGTCAGCGCCGCCGCATCGGACGCCCGCGCCGCGGCGAGGGCAACGTCCAGCGCTTCGGCGATGTCACGCGCAACAGCAGGCCAGTGAGTGGGCCACATCCGGTAGATCCTCTTCTCGTATCCGTCGAACCGTAGCTACTGAACCACGAGGCACCGACAATCAGCGCAGCCGCTCGATCAGCCGCAGCGCGTCGAACGGGGCGTACCCCTTCATGTCGTTGTCGAAGTAGGCGAAGCAGTCGAGCCCCTGCCCGCGCCACCGCTCGATCTTTCGCGCCCACTCGTCGAGGGCCTCGTCGGTGTATCCGCTCGCATACTGTTCCTTGTCCCCGTGCAACCGCAGGTAGACGAAATCACTCGTGACAGCCTCCACGAACGGGTACCGGCCCGCCGTGTCGGCGACGACGAACGCGACGTCGTGCGCGCGGAGCAACTCCTGCGCCTCCTCCGCCTCGAAGCTGTGGTGGCGAACCTCGAGCGCATGACGGACGGGGCGGTCGGCGTCGATTTCGGTCCACGTCCGGTCGTCGGTGAGTTTGTCGTCGTGCCGCGCAGCGACTGTCGCGGCCTCCGCGGTCGTCCGCGGCAACCGGTCCAGGAACGCTGCGAGGCTCGCCGCGTCGAACGCGAGCGTCGGGGGCAGTTGCCACAGCAGCGGTCCGAGCTTGGGGCCCAGCGCGAGCACCCCGGACGCGAGGAAGTTCGCCAGCGCCGCCTCGACACCGACCAGCCGCTTCATGTGCGTGATGTAGCGACCGCCCTTGACGGCGAACACGAAATCGTCCGGTGTCTCGTCACGCCATTTCGCATAACTCGTCGGCCGCTGCAACGCATAAAAGGAACCGTTGATCT
The DNA here is from genome assembly GCF_029269925.1 of Rhodococcus sp. T2V. NCBI lineage: Bacteria > Bacillati > Actinomycetota > Actinomycetes > Mycobacteriales > Nocardiaceae > Rhodococcus > Rhodococcus sp. T2V. The sequence goes on along the minus strand of NZ_JARJBD010000031.1, from coordinate 20,733 downwards.
CGATCGACGTCAATCGCCCCGCGGCGTAGGCCAACTCCCGGCGATGCGCCAGGCCTTCCGGGTAGAAGTCGCCGCGCCACCCGGGATACGTCCAGCCGGAAATACCTACGCGGGCCTGCGCCATCTCCCGACCCTAGCGCCGGAACCTATTGCATGTGGCCCGTCCCGGGAGAACCATGAGAAGACCCCACAATCGAGGAGGCACCGATGCCGAGATACCTCTGGCAGGTCACGTACTCACCCGAAGGCGCGAAAGGACTGCTCACCGAAGGCGGCACCGCACGACGCGACGCGATCACCCAGATGGTCGAAAGCGTCGGGGGCACAGTCGAATCCTGCTACTTCGCACTGGGTGGCCGGGATCTGTTCGTGATCGGTGACGTGCCCGACGACGTGGCCGCCGCCGCGCTCGGCATCCGCACCACCGCCTCCGGGGCGGCACGGTCGGAATCGGTGGCGCTGTTGACACCGGAGCAGGTGGACGACGCGGTGCGCCGCGACGCCCAATACCGGGCGCCCGGCAGCTGATCGACCCCCACCGCCTGCGGCGGCGAATATCGTTCTGCAGGATGATGTGCGGCCGCGGAGTCGGCCGATACCGTCGAGCCACGTCTGCCGACCAGACCTACTCGACCACGGTGAACGCGTTCACCACCGACTCCGCTCGCCGTGCCCTGTTCACGCTGAGCGCGCCGCTGTTCCGGTCGTGGCTCCACCAGATCCGAGATGCCGGAATGAATGTCCGCGAGCGAAGGTTGCACGCCACATGACGGATACCTCAGGAGAAACCCCGCAGCTCGGACAGTTCGGCGTCTGGCGTCACGCCGGCGGATTGGCACCCGAAGTGGGTGCCGCGATCGAATCGGCAGGTTACGGCGCGATCTGGATCGGCGGCTCGCCGCCGGCCGACCTCGACGTCGCCGAACGCCTGCTCGACGCGACCTCCACCATCACCGTCGCGACCGGCATCGTGAACATCTGGACCGCACCCGCCGACGAGATCGCGACCTCCTTCCACCGGCTCGAGGCCCGACATCCGGGGCGCTTCCTCCTCGGCATCGGCGTCGGCCATCCCGAACAACCCGGCCTGAACTACAGCAAGCCGTACGCCGCGCTCGTGGAGTATCTCGACGTCCTCGACGCTGCCGGGGTCCCGGCGGGGCGACGCGTCCTCGCCGCGCTCGGCCCGAAGGTGCTCGAGCTGTCGGCGGCCCGCGCCGCAGGCGCCCACCCGTACCTGACCACTCCGCAGCACACCCGGGAAGCGCGTGAGCTGCTCGGCCCCGGTCCGGTGATCGCACCGGAGCAGAAGGTCGTGCTGGACACCGATCCGGAACGGGCGCGCCCCGTCGGACGTGCGGCAGTCGAGAATCCGTACCTGCACCTGCGCAATTACGTCAACAACCTGAAGCGGCTCGGGTACACCGACGAGCAGATCGCGAACGGCGGCAGCGACGAGCTGATCGACGCCCTCGCCGCCCACGGCGACGCCCCCTACATCGCCGGCCGCCTCCGCGAGCATCTGGACGCGGGCGCCGATCACGTCGCGATCCAGGTACTGCCCGCCGGTGACGATCCCATCCCTGCGCTGCGGGAACTCGCGGGCGCGCTGGGACTCTGAGTTCTGCTAACGAAATAGTGTGATGGCGGGTACCGCATACTGAAAAGCGTTCGCCGAAACGGTCGGGGTATGGTCCCCTTCTGAACGGCAGGCAGGACTGAACGCAAGGTAGGAACTGTGCACGAGCCAACGCCACGTCCGGTCGGCCCATACGCTTCTGGGCCGCCACCTGCAGCCCTGACCGTGCATTCGGCGACACTCGACCGATTCCGCGCGGCGGAGCTGTGGCGGGCGCTGGTCATCGGCGTGGTCGTCGTCGCCTACACACTGCTCGCGCTCGTCACCTGGCCCGTCCGGCGTCGCGGCCGCACCCTCGCGGACGCGGCGTCGGAAGGCCTGGTCAACGGATTCGAGGTGCTCGGCCCGACGTTCGTCAAGGTCGGGCAGCTGATGGCGTCGTCCTCCGGCGTGTTCCCCGCCCCGCTGGCCAACGCCTGCCTGCGATGTCTCGACGACGTGCCGCCGGTGTCCGCGCAGGACGCCCGCCGGGTGATCGAGGCAGACCTGGGACATCCCGTCGACGCGCTGTTCGCGTCGTTCGACGACGTCCCCCTCGCCGCCGCCTCCGTCGCACAGGTGCACGGCTGCGTGCTCCCCGACGGCCGGGAAGCCGTCATCAAGGTGCAGCGCCCCGACATCTTCCGTCGCATGGTGGTGGACCTGCGCACCGCATACTGGGGTGCGCGGATCCTCGAGAAACTCTTCGAGTTCTTCCGCATCGCCAACGCCACCGCCATTATCCGCGATCTCCACGCGGCGACGATGACCGAACTGAACAGCGCGGTGGAGGCCGACCGGCAGGCCCGGTTCAGGACGAACATCGGCGCCTTCGGCGACAACAAGGGCGTCACCACCCCGGAGGTGTACTGGGACTTCTGCGGTCCCCACGTCATCTGCATGGAACGCATGTACGGGCTGCCGCTCGACCGGTTCCCCGACCTCGTCCACATGGACACCCGCATGCTGATCCGCCGCGGCGTCAAGGTGTGGATCGAGTCGGTCATCCTCCACGGCCCGTTCCACGGCGACGTGCACGCCGGAAACCTGTGGGTCCTCGACGACGGGCGCATCGCGATGCTCGACTTCGGCATCGTCGGCGAGCTACCCGAATCGTGGCGGCAGATCCTGCGCGACATGTTCTACGCGACCCTGATCGACGGCGACTTCTCCCGGATGGCCCGCGGAATTCGCAGCCTCGGCTACGCGCAGGACAACGACGCCACCGACGACGAGATCGGCCTTCAGGTGGCGGCCGCCCTCGCTCCCCTGCTGGGCCGGGACCTCGGTGAGTTGCGGCTCAGCGAACTCATCATGGCGCTCATCGGCATCGGCAAGAAATGGGACGTCGCCAGCCCGGAGGAACTCGTCCTGTTCGGGAAGCAACTCGGCTACTTCGAGCGCTACGCCACCGAACTCGCGCCCGGCTGGGTGATCGGACAGGACCTGTTCCTGTTCCGCAACGTCTTCCCGGACGCCGTCGCCGCGAAGGCCCGCGAACTCGGGGTGGAACTACCCGACGAGTGACTCGTGTCGTTGCGTCACCCGACCACACCCGCCGACTTCGCGGCGCGCAGCCAGTCGGGGAACTCGCTGAGCAGGCGGCGGTACAGTTCGGCGTCGTCGATCGTGTCGAGGTCGTCGACGGCGAAAAACCCGGCGTTGTCGAGGGTCCGCCCGTCGAGGGTGTCGAGTTTCTCGAGCAGTCCGTAGTCGGCGCGGCCGATTCCGACGAACTGCCAGAACGCGGGCAGACTCGACGCCCGGCGCATGAGTTCGCTGATCTTACCGCGCTGCTGAAATCCGCCGTCGGTGAAGAACAGCACCAGGGTGGGGGTCCCGCCCCGCGGCGGCAGACTGGAGATGATGTCGGTCATGATCGGCAGTTCGTCGTTGTAGCCGCCGATCGCCTTGTAGTCGATTCCGCCGTGGACGCCGCCGAGATGCAGGAACGTGTCGCACCAACTGTCGACCTCGTGGACGGCGATGTCGGGTAGGCGCGCGAAGTTCTTGGCGTAGAGATACGGTTCGAGGCGACCGTCGTCGTCGATCTGCGTGGCGACCGGCACCATGCGCTCGACCACCCGGTTGATCGCCCGGGTCGAATACTGATGCCGCATGCTGCCCGTCTTGTCGATCACCAGAACGACCCGGGCGCGCGTCTCACCTGCACCCTTGTGCAGCAACACCTTCGCGACTTCACGCTTGCGCATGTCGCGCTTCTGCCGCTTCTCGAACGGCAGACCCAGCTCGTCTGGCACCGTCCGCACGGCAACATCGTCGGCGGAGTCGGAATCCGTCACGTCGACGCCGTGCTCGGTGACGAGGACAGCGAGCCCGCCGTCCCACCCGGCCGAGACGTTGCGCACCTTCCACCCGGAGCCACGCCGGTACACCTCGACGAGTACGGCGGCGCGCTCGGTGCTCAGCCCGGACGCGTCCGCCCCCAGCGACACCCCGGAGTTCTCGACCACGACGCCCAATCCGGCGCGATCGGCGAGACTGCCGGGCACCGAGTCGTCGAGGGCGACGGCGATACTGAGCTTGTCGATGTCGGCGGGCACGGCCGCGAGATCGAGGTCGACGCCGTCTGCCGCTGCCAACCGCACGGCCCCCTCGGGCGAACTGGGGTTGTTGAAGAAGACGAAGTCCTCGTCGGACCGCACTCGTCCATTCGCGCCGAGTTGGAAGACCATCAGGTCGACCTCGCCTCGGCGGGCGCCGGCGACCGCGACACTCGTCGGCGAACAGACGATCTCGACGTTCTCGCCGCGGGCAAGACGTGTCACTGTGCGCTCACCTTTCGTGGCCGGTCAGCGAATCCAGCACCGACGCCCGGTGGAGGGGGTGGTCCGGAAGCCGGTCGGGGGTCAGGATCCAGTCGTTACCCGTCCATGGGTCGGAGACGGTGAGGACTCCTGAAGTCGGAACCTGCTGCGCGATGCGTTCGAGCACCGCGACACCCGGATCCGAAGCGGCGCCGGCGCTGTCGCCGACGATGATCAGCGACGTCCCGACCGCGGGACCGTGGTCGGCGAGGTGCACGATGCGGGCGGCGTCCTCGGTGCCGTACCCGTGCGGGAAGTCGCCGAGGATCACCAGCCGCGGTTCCGGCTGGCGATCCCGGATTCCGCTGCGGGCCGCCATTTCTGCGAGGTCGACACTCTCGGACAGCGCGGTGAGCCGGGCGGTGATGTCGGAGGCCGCGGACACGACGGGCGAGGCCAGGAGCGCTCCGAGGGGTTCGGTGAACGTGCGCAGCGAGCCGCTGAGGTCGACGACCTCCAGCCGCCCCGCCGCCGCGGGTGACGCCACCAGCATGCGGGCCGCCAGCGCCGCGACCACCGGTGCGGCCTCGGCCGGTTCGCCGACGATCCACAGGGGACGCCCGAGCGGGTAGTGGACGCAGAACGGGACCCGCAGGTCACCGAGGTCGGGTGCGGACAACTCGCCCAGTCTCAGGCCGTCCGTCACCGCGGTGTGAGTGACCGGGCTCGTCCACGCCGCGGATTCGAACGTCGCCAGCGATCGCGGGAGCAGCGGGTCGATGACGCGGAGTTCCTCGGCCAGTTGCGAAGTCTCGCCGTCGAATTTGCGTTGTGCCTCGGCGACGAGCGCATCGCAGCGTTCCTGCGCCCTGGCCTGCGACTGCGCGACCGCCGGACTGTTGCGGGTGGACGGGTCGGCCACCGACGCGGACAGTTCGTCGTCCAGCCGCGCCTGCGCGTAGTCGCGGGAGGATCGGAACGAGGCCGCCGACCGGGCGGCGTCCTCGAAGATCATCCACGCTCTCTCGAACGAGTGGGCCGGGTCGAGCGGGATGCCCGCCGGGCCGTCCGTCGCCGGAACCTGCTCGGCGACAGCGTGCGCGGGTTCGTCCACGTCGACGCCGTGCCGGGTGACGAGTTCGGCGAGGCCGCCGTCGTATCCCTGCCCGACGGCGCGGACCTTCCAGTCGGTGCCGCGGCGGTAGATCTCCAGGCAGATCGCGGCCGCCTCGGAGCCGACCAGCGGGACGTCGAAAACGACCACGGTACGGCCGCTTTCATCGGTGAGCGTGGCCGACAGGCCCTCGCGGGCCAGCACCGCCGGACCGGTCGGAGATGCCGGATCGACACTGACCACGCAGAGCACGCCCGCCGCGGCGGCGTCCACCTCGTCCAGGTGCAGCCGGACCGTTCCGTCCGCGTCGAGTTCCACGCCGGCGGCGCGCCGCTTGTTGTAGAACACGAAATGGTCCGAGGACAGCGCGCGGAGATCGCCGTCGACGATCAACGCCGAGACGTCGACCGGCGTCGCGTCGACTGCGCGGAAACACAGTACGCGCGACGGCAGCGGGGCGTTCTGCCCCGGAACGAGGTGGACCGTCACCAACCGCCCCTAGACGCCGAGGAACCGGCCGAGTTGAGGCGCGGCCTCACCGGCGTGCTTGGCCTGGATGCCCTCACCGATGGCCTGCAACTTCCATTCACCGCCCACCCGGTACACCTTGGCCATCACCATTCCCGTGAACGGCATCCCGCCCTGCAGCGTGAACCGGGCGAGTTCGGCGTTCGACGTGGTGTCCACCAGGCGGCAGAACGCGTTCTTCACCTGCTCGAACGTGTGCCCGCGGTACGACGTCACGATGAACACGATGGTCGAGACATGCGGCGGGATGCGGGTGAGATCCACGAGGATCACCTCGTCGTCACCCGCGCCCTCGCCGGTGAGGTTGTCGCCCTGATGCCGGATCGACCCGTCCTTCGACGTCAGCTGACCGTAGTAGGCGACGTCGACCATGTTGTTGTCCGCGAACAGGACCGCCGACGCGTCGAGGTCGACGTTGGCGGAACGGTTTCCGAACATGCCGCGCTTCTCGATCGGATCCCAGCCGAGTCCCATCTGGATGTACGTCAGCGCGACGCCACCGTCCTTGCGGAGCGTGACCTTCTGGCCCTTGCTCAAGCTGACCGGCCGCGCCTTGGTGAGACTGACCTCGGCCGGAGCGGCCGGAGCCGGGGGCGCAGGGGGTGCGGGCGGTGCCACCGGTGCGGCGGCCGGCGGCGGGTAGGCAGCAGCGGGGGCGGGCGGCGCCGGCGGCTGGACCGGGGCGGCCGCGGGTGCGGGTGCGTCGTCGACGGACACGCCGTGATCGGTGACGAGCGCGGCGAAACCGCCGGCGTAACCCTGACCGACCGCGCGCACCTTCCAGGCGCCCTGGCGGCGGTACAGCTCGAGCGCGATGACGATCGACTCGGAGTTCAGGCCGTCGATCCGGTACTCGTACAGCGCGTTTCCGGCGACGTCGGCGACCCGGGCCGTCGGCGGCGCGGAGCGACCGAAGTTGCTGGTGGCGTCGTCGAGTGTGATGACCGCGCGCACCTGGGCGATGTCGGCGGGCACCGCGCCGAAGGACACCTTCAGCGACGCCGCCTGTCCGGGGGCCCCGGGCACGAGTTGCACACCGGGACCGGACGGCTGGTTGAAGAAGACGAAGTCGGCGTCCGACCGGACCTTCCCCGCATCCGTGACGAGCAACGCGGACAGGTCGGCGGCGGCCGTCAGCTCCAGGGAGACGATGACGTCGTCGACGCTCAGTGGGCCGTTCTGACCCTTGGCTAGCGGAGTGGACACTGCGGTGGTTCCTTCACTGTGGGAGCGTCGGGTTTGTCCCGTTTGGTCTATTTGCCTACAACCTACAAAAGAGCTCCGGCCGCCGTCGTCCCCGCACCCCGCCCGACGCGGTCCGCGAACCAGCGCAGGATCTCCTCACCGGCGGCGATCCCGCTGCTTCCGGTCACGGACAGAGTCGGATGCTGCCAGTCGAGCGTTTCGAGTTCGCCGTGGCGGGGGCGGATCGCGGCGTCGGCGGCACTGAGCATGTTGGCGTCGAGCGCCCCGTCCCCCGCCGCGAGCAGCGGCGCTTCCGGCGCGAGCACGCCGTCGTCGACGAGCCGGGAACGGACCTCCGCGACAGCACGGCTCTTGCACACCGCGTCGGGCATCGTGTAGATCTTGCGGCCCTGGCGGGACGCTCCCCAGCCCCGCTTCCCGCACCAGTCGTTCCACTCCTCGACAAAGCCCGCAGGCATCGCGTCGAGGTCCACGACCAGGTAGGAGAACAACTCGTCGGCCACCCGGGACGACCGGACCCAGCTGTCGTCGATCCGGCGACTCAGCTCGGCCCCGACCTCCACGAGCGACGCGCCGCCGTCGGCGATCGCGATGTCGACGCCCGACCGCCAGCCCGCATCGGGGACGCCGTCGACGAGGATGTTCGCGCCGTTGGTGGTGATCGCGTACCGCCACGGCGCCCCCGGCAGGTCGATGCGCTCGAACTGCGCGACGGTGCGAGTGGTGGTGGGCACGACCACCGCCGACGCGGTGAGCCTGCGCAGCATGGCCTCGGCGGCCGACGTGACGTAGGACAGCGGTTTACCGTCGTACACCTCGACGCACAGAAGGTTCTCGTCGCCGGCCGCGGACGCCACGTCGCTTTCAGTGACGGCGAGTTCCATCGCCGCGCGCGAGTAGATCATGGTCCGGTCGAGGTCGGTCGCGATCAGCGCGGTCATGTCACATCCTTGATCAGGCCCATGCACGAATACGCCAGGCCGGGAACCTCTTCGACGGGAACCGAACGCGCGGCGGCGAGCAGCCGGATGTGTGCGTGCTCGGGGGCGTCGAGGTCGCGGACGAGTACCCGCCACGGCACCCGGCGCAGTAGCACCCGGGTGGTTTCGCCGACGCCGGGCTTCACGAAGTTCACCGTCGAGATTCCGTACTGTTCCCGGACCGCCTCGACGGACTTCCAGCCGTCCCAGGTGGGTGTCCGGTCCGACCGCAGCAGTTCCTCGACATCGCCGGGAACGTGCTCGCGCACATCCGCGAAGGACGCGCTGACGGCGTCGAGGAGGTGATTGGACACGTCCTCGCCCGCGAGGTGCGCGTAGAACTTGGCGCCGTGGAAGTCGCCGGGGCCGATCAGCGTGTCATTCAGGACGGTGCGCGACACCAGACCCGACACGGTGGAGTTCAGGCACGCCGACGCGATCAGGAAGTCGTCGCGGGTGCCGAACGTGCGGACGCAGTGCCCGGGATCCGCGAGGACGGCGAGGTCGTCGTCGAACTCGGCGCCCCCGGCCTCGCGGTACTCGGCGAGTGCCTGCGACAACTCGCGGGCGATGGCGCCCTTGCCCGTCCAGCCGTCGACGAAGACCACGTTCTTCGAATCGTGACGGCGCGCGAGGTAGTCGAGCGCGACGGCGTCGATCCCGCGGTCGCGGACGATCGAGACCGCGTAGTGCGGCAATGTCAGGCCGTGGAGGTCCCGCGCCCAGCGGCGCATGAGCACGCCCACCGGGGTTCCGGCGCGCGCGAGGGACACGAGGGTGACGTCGGGGCCCCGTTCGGCCAGCACGAGGTCGGTGACCGTCCCCACCGCGCGCGCGAGCCGGATGGAGCTGTCCTGCAGCACCTTCTCGAACAGTTCGCGGTACTCCGCGTCGGGCTGGTATTCGATGGGCAGCGTCTCCGCGTAGTGGGCTTCACCCGACTGGATGCGGCGCTCCCGCTCGGCGACGTCGGCCTCGAGGTCGACGTGCGACAGGTCTGTGAGCAGCCACCCCACCTCGTCGGCGGCGTACGAACCGAACGCCGGGCCGGTCAGCGGTGCCGTCACGACGAGGCACCCGCGCGTGCGGCCCGCAGCGACCGCGGGTCGGCGCCGGACACGACGGCCAGCAGCACATCGGTTCCCGCCGCGGTGAGGACGTCGAGGAGTCCGCCGCGCGCGGTGAGCCGGTCGGTGTCGGCGGCGGCGTCGACGACCGCGACCACGACGGCGTCCTCGTCCGGCCACTGCGCGTTGTAGACGAACCGCGGCTGTTCTTCCCCGTCCTCGGGGGCGGTGAAGCGGAATCCGCGACGCAGCGGGTATCCCGGCTGGTCGAGCACGTAGGCGGGCGACCGGGACGTCGTCTGGAATCGAACCCGGAACCCGGATGCGGCGAGCGTGTCCGCGAGCCGCAGCGGAAGGTACATCAGCTCTTCGTGTCCGACGACGATCACCGGACGCTGCGGGTCGAGCCGATCACGCAGCGCCGCGGCCGCCGACGTGACGGCCGCATCGAATTCCTCGGTGTCTTCCCGCAGGAAGCCGTGACGCCCACCCTCCGGAACTGCGGCGGGCCAGGGAATGTCGGCCCGCGCCACGGTCCCGGTCCGCGCGCCGACGGGGTTGAGCACGGGATCCGGAAGCGCACCAACCCTGTCGGTCAGTCCGTCGGGAAGCTCGGTGCGCCCCACCGCCAGACTCACGCTGTCGATCTGCACGCCGAGTTCCGTGGCCGCGGCGTCGACGGCGTCCCGGTGGCCCTGGTCGCGCATGTCGACGAGCGACGCCACGACGTACCGGCTGCGCGGGTTCTGCCGGTGCAGCGCGCGGATCGCGTCGACCGCGGTGGCGCCCGTGGAGATCTCGTCGTCCACGAGGACGAGTGGACGATCGCCCGCGAACAACTCGACGGACGTCGGCTGCAGCTGATGGCTGGTCGCGTGCGAGTGCCCCTCCTCGAACCCGGCGGACGTCCCGATCTCGGGGACGTCCCGGCGCGTGGAGTGCAGGTAGCACCGGGCGCGCAGCCGCGCGGCGACGCAATGACCCAGACCTGTTGCGGTCTCCGCGAACCCGAGCACGACGGGGTCCGCATCCGGTCCGAGGACATCGGCGACCAGATCACCGAGGCGGTCGCCGGCGCCGATCACCGCAGTCGGGTCGGTGGGCACGTGCTTACCGAGAACCGTCGAGACGAGCAGATGGGCACGCCGCGGGTTGCGCCGCAGACCCGGCTGGACGAGTTCGGGGATCGTCAGCCCCGAACTCGAATCCACGTGGGCGAGCGTCAACCCCAGATGCTCCGTGGCCCAGGGCACCGCGCGGACGGCGGTGGATGAACTCATCGGACGGCCAGTGCGGTCAGTAGATCCACGAACGTGATTCCTTCGTTGGTCACGCCGAACACCTTCGCCCGGACGAGTGTCTTCTCGGCCCAGCTGCGGTGCGGGCGCATTTCGTTCATCTTGTTGCGGTACCCCGATGCCTGGACGCCGCCGACGCCCTCGGCGCCGAGAATGTCGAGCGCGTCGTGGTACTCCTCGTGCGTCACCGCGGACAGCGCGTGCACGGCCGCGACGTGCGTCGGGTGGATGACCGTCTTGCCCTGGATGCCGTTGGCGCGGTCGAGGGCGATCTCCCGGAGCAGACCGTCCAGGTCCCGGCTGACCAGCTGCTGACGGAACCGCACCTCGTCGTGTTCCTCGAACGGCGTGGCGCGCAGGGTCGGCCGGAACATCCGCTCGTGATCGGCGAAGTACTCCCACACCGGACCGGTGATGACGTGCCCGGTCTCGTCGGCGCGGCCCAGGAAGTTCACGATGCCGGCAATCGCGTCCGCGACCACCCGCACGTCGTAGATCGTCAGGTCGCGGTCGCGGCGGATGCCGAACGTGGCGCACATGTCGGTGGCGCCGATGCGCACGGCGAGAATCCGCGCGCGGTGTTCGACGAGCAGTGCGCCGATCTTCGCGAGTTCGTCGTCGCGGGACTCGCGGTGCACCAGCGCGGGCGATTCGAGCACCGGCATCGCATACAACTGCTTGCCGAGCCGCTCCGACGCCGCAGCCAGCTCGTCGAGGAACGCACCGCCCGTCGCACTTCCGAACTTGGGAAACACGAACCCGGACAACACCTCGACGCCGGTCGTCAGCAGGCCGGCGATCCGCCGCAGGTCCTCGGCGGCCCGCACCCGCACGAACAGCTGCATCCGCGCGCCACCGCGGGTCGCCAGCAGATCCAGCGCGTCGACGGCGTTGAGCAACGCCGATTCCACCTGGTCGTCCGCCACGGCGTCCTCGAGGTCAAGGACCATCGAGCAGACGCCGTCAGCCGACCGGCGCAGGATGGTGTCCGCGAGGTCGGACCTGTTCGCAGGCACGTACAGCGTCGCGCCCAGCGCAACGGCCAGCACCGTTCGGTCCTCGTCCGGCGCCAGCGCCTGCGGAGCGTGCAGGAACAGCCGGCCGTGCGTCTCGGTATCGAGGTGGTGGAAGTGCCGCACGTGCCGCACCGCCGTCGTCGCACCGGACGGCACCGCCGTCGTCACACCGGACGGCACCGCCGTCGTGACCTCTTCGCTAATGCTCATCGTCCCCCCGTGTCATCGCTGCGCTGTGTGTCCTCTCATCTTCTGAACCACCTCGGCAATGAACGCCGACACGGCATCGAGCTGGGTGACGTACGCCCAGTAGTCGGGATGCCGCCCGGTCAGTGTCCCTGCAATTCGGTCAATTCGCTCGAGCTGAGCGTCCAGGACCGACCCCCATTCCCTCACGAGCCCACGATTGACAGCCAACATCTGGGCGTCGCGGAGGCGAAATCTGATCTCGTTCTCCTTCGACCGCGGGTTCTCGCGCACCTCCCGCAGCAACAGCAGACGATCGGTGACGCCGTCGACGTTCGCCTCCGCGTCGACCAGATGGGTCCGCGCCGCGGCCGTCAGGTCCAGCGCCCCTTCGGGGTTTCCCGCGGTCAGAGCCTTCTGCGCCTGCTGCAGATCGGTCTGCGCCTGCTCGATGTGCGTGCGGCTCTCGCGGTCGTTGTGGACGAGATCCGCCGAACTGGCCGCGTTGAATTCGCGGAGCAGGGCCGAGTAGGCGGGCGCGAGCCTCTCGGCCCGAGTCTGCACTGCGGCGATCCTCGTCGACACCGACGACACGGCGTGCGCGGCATCCCGCTCCTTGGACGGAGCCGCGGCCAGCGCCTTCTCGAGCGCCGCCGCCTCCTCCCGCACCCGCGCCGCCGAGGCGCGGACCGGGTTGGCGCCGCGGGCACCCTGCAGCGCCACGACCGCGGCGTCGAGTGCGGCTCCCCGGTCGCGCACCGACGGGTAGCCGGCGTAGGCGGCGCCCTCGGTCTGCACCCGGTGCTGCGCCGCGGAAGCGACCTGAAGCGCCTGCTGGGCAACCTGGGGTACGGCCGCCAGCATCGCGGTCGACTCCTCGAGGTGGCCTCGATGTGTGCGATAGAACTCGTCGAGGGTCTGCGTCGCCGCCACCAACTGCCGCGTCACCTGCTCGTACGCGGCGGCGGCCGCGGGCGTCTGCACGGTGTCGAACCGGTCTTCCGCCGCCAGGTATGCCGTCGCGGCCTGGTAGCACCCGTCGCGGACCGGTTCCCACGCCCGGCGGATTCCGCGTTCCGGAGTCAGCTCTGCGGAGGCGTCCACGGCCGCGGCGGCGATGCTCTGCCGGTTGTCCATATCGAGAAACGCTGCGACCATCGTGTCGTGGGCGCGACGAGCCGAGTCGTCGCCCCGGGCTCTTCCTCGGAAGCGTCCCGCCCATCCGCTCGTCACGCCCTGAATCGTACTGGTCGGGGCGACAACTCCGAGTGGACCGGAATTGCCTGTGCACAAACCTGTGGACAGATCGACGGATGGGACAAGTCGGACAAATTCATTATCGTGGTGTCGCACGACGAACTCGGAACTTCGACAGCTGTCGAGGGTCCACCCACCTCCTCTCGAAAGGACCCCTGAATGGGCGTCAGCTTGACCAAGGGCGGCAATGTTTCTCTCACGAAGGAGGCGCCGAACCTGACGGCGGTGGCTGTCGGACTCGGATGGGATGCCCGCTCGACCACCGGCACCGACTTCGACCTCGACGCCAGCGCCATCGGTGCGGGTGCCGACAAGAAGGTCGTGTCGGACCAGCACTTCGTGTTCTTCAACAACCTGCGCTCCCCCGACGGCTCGATCGAGCACGTCGGCGACAACACCACCGGCGCAGGCGAGGGCGACGACGAGGTGATCAACGTCAACCTGGCGGCGGTCCCCGCGAACATCGAGAGCATCCTGTTCCCCGTCTCGATCTACGACGCGGAAACGCGTTCGCAGTCGTTCGGTCAGGTCCGCAACGCGTACATCCGCGTCGTCGACCAGGCCAACGGCACCGAACTCGCCCGCTACGACCTGTCCGAGGACGCGTCGACCGAAACCGCTATGGTTTTCGGCGAGCTGTACCGCCACGGCACGGAGTGGAAGTTCCGTGCCATCGGCCAGGGCTACGCGTCCGGGCTGGCCGGTATCGCCCGCGACTACGGCGTCAACGTCTGACGGTCGCTCAGTACCCCGACCGGGGGAGGGTGTCACGGCATTGCCGTGACACCCTCCCCCGGTGTTCGTCCCCTGCAGTAACCACCCTGCATGCCCACTAGAGAAAGGCCACGCTCCGTGGTTCTGCGAATATTCGGCTGGTCCTTCGCGGTCACGATCGTCTCGCTGATCATCGCCGCCATCTACGGCGGACCCCAGGCCGTCATGCTCGTCGTGATCCTGTCGATCCTCGAGGTGTCGCTCTCGTTCGACAACGCCGTCATCAACGCCACCGTCCTGCGACGGATGAGCGAATTCTGGCAGAAGATCTTCCTCACCGTCGGCATCGTCATCGCCGTCTTCGGCATGCGCCTGGTCTTCCCCCTCGTCATCGTCTGGCTGGCCTCCGGCCTCGGCCCCGTCGCCGCACTCGACCTGGCCCTCAACCCGCCCGCCGACGGCGCCTCCCACTTCCCCGACGGCAGCCCCAGCTACGAAACCCTGCTCACCGACGCGCACCCGCAGATCGCCGCGTTCGGCGGCATGTTCCTGCTCATGCTCTTCCTCGGCTTCATCTTCGAAGAGCGCGAGATCACCTGGCTGTCCTGGCTGGAGAAGCCCCTCGCCCGCATCGGCAAGCTCGACCAACTCGAGGTCGTCGTCGCCGGCGCCCTGCTGTTGCTCACCGCCGCCTACATCGCCCCCGAGGACACCGTCTCCACCGTCATGATCTCCGGCGTCCTCGGCATGGTCACCTACATCGCCGTCAACGGACTCGGGGAACTGTTCAACACCCCCGAGGAAGGCGACGAGGACGCCGGGACTACCACCTCGGGCGGGCCGACCGCGCTGGCCAAGGCCACCGGCAAGGCCGGGTTCTTCCTGTTCCTCTACCTCGAGGTCCTCGACGCGTCGTTCTCCTTCGACGGCGTGATCGGCGCCTTCGCGATCACCTCCGACCCGATCATCATCGCCCTCGGCCTCGGCTTCGTCGGCGCGATGTTCGTCCGCTCCATCACCGTGTTCCTCGTCCGCAAGGGCACGCTCTCGGACTACGTGTACCTCGAGCACGGCGCCCACTGGGCGATCGGCGCACTCGCGTTCATCCTGCTGGTCTCGATCGGCGTGCACGTCAACGAGAACATCACCGGCCTCGTCGGTGTCGCCCTCATCGGCGCCGCGTTCATCTCCAGCATCGTCCGCAACCGCAAGGCGGCCGCGGCGGTCGGCGAAGCACCAGACGACGTGGACGAGCAGAACCCGGTGTCCGTCGGCTAGGTTCTGCCTGTACTCACATCCAGCGGCAGTGCACGTGACTCGGTCACGGGCACTGCCGCTCGACACTGGAAAGGGCACCATGGGGCGGCTGCTCGGCAAGTCGAAGAAGGTGGTGGAGGCGCAGCTCGCCGGAACCACCATCCGGGCGATTCAGGGTTCGATGATCGCCTACGAGGGCAATGTCAGTTTCAAGTCGGCAGGCTTCGGTGGCGGCGACGGTGTCCTCGCCGGGATGAAGCGGCGTGCCACGGGCGAGGCGCTGTCGCTGATGGAATGCTCCGGCCACGGTGTCGTGTATCTCGCGGTGGGCGGACAGTACGTCTCGGTCGTCGACCTGGCCAACGAGACCCTGCAGGTGGAGTCGCAGCAGCTTCTCGCGCTGAGCGGCAACCTGAACACCAACGTCACGTTCACCGGACTGCGCGGCGGGGTCGGCGGTCAGGGCCTGTTCACCACGACCGTCTCCGGTCAGGGTCAGGTGGCCCTGCTGTCGGCGGGCGGGCCGCTCATCCACCTCGAGGTGTCGCCGCAGTACCCCCTCGTAGTCGATCCCGACGCGTTCGTCTCGGCGCGCGGGCAGGTGACGCAGTCGTTCGTGACCGACGTGTCGTGGCGCAACGCCGTCGGCCAGGGCAACGGTGAGGCCTTCTCCCTCAAGTGGGACGGTCACGGCGTCGTCTCCATCCAACCGGCAGAGCGGTGAGCCCCATGGTCTTCTCGAAAGTGAACTCGAAGGTCGTCAAGGTCGACGTCGGCGCCGCAGGCGGTGTGGTGGCCCGCACCGGCGCGATGCTGTTCTACACCGGTCAGGTCCAGTTCTCTCCGCACCAGGTGCCCGGTTCCCAGTCGATGGCGGGCATGGGTGGATTCACCCGGATGGCCGGACGCATGATGCAGGGCGAGCACGAACGCACGATGCTGGCGCAGGGGCAGGGCGAGGTGCACTACGGCCACGCCGGGCTCGAGGTGCACGTCGTCGACATGTCGCAGGGCGGCGCCCTGTGCGTCGAGGCGTCCCGGCTCCTCGCCCACAATGCGGGACTGCAGAGTTCGGTGGTCTCGGTGGTGAGTCAGGGCGGCGGTGGCGGCGGGCGCGGCATGCTCGGCGCGCTGCGCGGCGCGGCGGCAGGAGCCCTGTCCGGCACCGGAATGTTCACGACGCAGCTGTCCGGGTACGGGTCGGCGGTCCTGCTCGCACACGGCGGCTTCATCGAACTCCCGGTGGGCGGACCGAATCCGGTGTTCGTCGACCCCGACGCGTTCGTCGGCACGTACGGGAGCGTCCAGGTGGAGCTGAAATCCGCCGTCGGCTGGCGCGAGGCCATGGGCCGCGGCGTCGGAGAAGCGATGCAACTGCAGTGCACCGGTCAGGGAATCGTCTACGTTCAGGCCTCGGAGGAGAAACTGTGACCGCCATCCACAATCCGTCGACGCTGGGCGCCAGCGACAACATTCCCGACAACAGCTACGCGTTCTGCATCGACCTCACCGCCCCCTGGTTCATCCGCAAGGGTGCGATGATCGCGTACTACGGCCAGATGCAGTTCCAGGCGCTGACCCACGGATTGCACGGCGCCGCACTGCACATGGTCGCCAACCAGTTCTCGGCGCCGCTGTACATGGGCGACTACGCGGTGGCCGAAGGATTCGGGAAACTGATCATCGGCGACCGCGGATACGACATCAACTCGTACGACCTCGACGACGGCAACCTCACGATCCGGGCATCGAATCTCCTTGCGTTCGAACCGGGTCTGTCGCTGAACCAGTCCATCGTGCCGGGATTCCTGACACTCATCGGGACCGGGAAGTTCCTGGCGTCGTCCAACGGTCCGGTCATGTTCGCGGAACCGCCGCTGCGGATCGACCCCGAGGCGCTCGTCGGGTGGGCCGACTGCCCGTCCCCGAGCCACCATTACGACCAGGGATGGATCAGCAACTTCCTCGCGGCGGGCGCCCACATGATGGGCATCAACTCCGGGGAGGAGCGGCAGTTCGACTTCACCGGTGCCGGAACGGTTCTGATCCAGTCCAGCGAGAAGGTCCTCAGCGACACCCATGTCGTGCGCAGCATCGAGAGCCAGATCCACGGGATCACGCCGAGCGGTCTGCAGCGACTCAACGGGGTGATCGCCGCCAAGCTGGCGGAGCAGCCTCGCTGACGTGCAGGAGATTGCCAGGCTGAGCGAAGAGTTGTGGCAGGGACGGGGAGCACTCTGATCTGTGTCAGGAAGTTCTGACACAGCATCCGATACGTTCCAGGAGGAACCGCATGAAGTCCGTCGTGACCAAGGCCGTCGCAACCGGTGGTATCGCCCTCGCAGCCCTCGGAATCGGAGCCGGCGTTGCCAGCGCCGACCCGGTGGGCCACAACCCCGTCCCCGCCCAGCAGCAGCAGGCACCGCAGCCCCAGCCGCAGCAGCAGCACGCTCCGCAGCAGCAGGCACCGGCGCCGAGCCCGCACGGATTCTGGTTCTTCGGCACCTGGGTTCCCCTGCCCTGATCTGCGGTCCCTTCACAGGGCGAAGGTGCCCTTCGACGCTCCCACGGCGCCGAAGGGCACCTTCGTATTTCTCCCGGCCGTAGTGCTACCGGGTGGGCCGCATACTCGGATTGGGCCCGAGTGTGATCGTCCGGGTTCTCGGCAGCAGGCCGATCTCCTTCCACCCCGCGGTCAGCGTGATGGTTCCCGATTCCGGGTAGTCGCTGATCCAGTAGTGCGGCGCGGAGTGATATTCGGACGCGTCCGCGGCCGCGGTTTTCGACGTCGAATGCGGGTGCCGGGCGTCGGCGACGCCCTCGAGGTCGTCGACCCGGACGTTCACCGCGAGATACGACCAGCGCGCCGAGGGGTCGTCGGGATCGTCGAGCGGACGCGTCTCGTGACGGGCAAGATCAGCGGATCTGCCTCGCGCCGTCAACTCGATGCGCAGCAGCATGCCCTTCGGGTGGGCGACGACCTCCGACAGGCGCAGGCTCACATCGCGGCTCGTCACGAGCTCGACCGGCCCGTGGACCACGATTCCCTCCGTGGCAGGCGGTGGTGCCGCCGGCCACCGCCTCTTGCGCACGACTCAATCGTCCCACCGCCTCCGATCCGCTGCCACAGCTACGTTCCGCGCACTCAGGGCAGCTGGGCCATGCCGTACACATTCGTCGCGCGGACCCGGAGCACCTGCCTGCGCTCGGACACCATTACGCGGCGGAAATCTTCCCAGTCGTCGTGCTCCTTCCCCGCTGCCTGCCGGAACACCTCGACGAGTTCGTCCGCCGCCGCGTCGTGCGGGTCCGCCACGACCGCGCTCAGTTCCGCGTCGCCCTCCACCACCGCGTAACTCCAGAAGTCGGTCGCGCTGACGTGCAGCGACACCCGGCGGTCGCGCGCGGCGTTGCGGGTCTTGGCCCGATCCGCCGTCACCGACACCCGCGCCGTCTGCGTGTCGGGATCCCAGGCATAGATCACGTTCGACAATTGGGGGCGTCCGTCGCGTTTGACCGTCGCGAGGACGGCCCGGTTGTGTGGCGACGAGGTCGAGAAGTGGACGCCGGTCGTCTTTCGCATCGAGGGTCATGCCTCACCCAACCACGGTCGCCGAAAAGGTGTTCCCGGCGGCCCTCGGCGGCCTCGTCCGGATCGGTGTGATCGACTCGTCCCGGCGATCCAGGGGCGCTCCTACCGACGAGTAGGGTGGATGTATCGCAAACTCATTGGCCGATAACGTGTTCCGGCTACTCGTTGGTAGACGTTCTCGTGTGGGATCTGTGGTTTATCTCGGGTACGCTCTCGTGATCCCGAGCCGGAAGGACCACACGTGAACGACTCATATCTCGTCATCGGCGAAACCACCGTGGCCCGACGGGTCTGTGCATCCCTTCGCGAAAGGGACTTCGACGTCCGCCATCTCGTCGCCCCCGACGACGACGAACTGCGCCTGGCGATGGCGGATGAACCGCGCGGGATGGCGGTCCTGGTGCGCGACGACGTCGTCGCGCTGCGGTACGCGCTGGCCGCCGCGCACATCTCGGCGTCGATTCCGTTGGTGGTGACGATCTTCGACCGCACGGTCGCGGACCAGCTGTCCCACCTGCTCCCGCAGTGCACGGTGACGTCACCGGCAGACCTCGCCGCGCCGACGCTCGCCGGTCCGTGCCTGGACCCCGAACTCGTCGCGGCCCGGCACGCGGGCGAGCACATGCTGACGGTCCGGACGATCGACGGCCACCCCGAGGGTGCGCACGTCGACCTGCCCCGGCGGAACTGGTGGCGCACGGTGGCGACCGGCGCGACGGGTCTGCTGCGGTCGCACGACATCGGTACGCGCATCCTGCTCGGTGGGCTCGCCGGACTCCTCGCCGTCCTGTTCGCCGACTGGCTGTGGCTGATCCTCGGTCAGCACGTGGCACCGCTCGACGCGTTCAACGAGGCGGTCCGCGTGGTGACCACCGTGGGCCCGGGAGCCGACACCCACGGCAGCCCCGCTTACGCCGTGTTCGCGTCGGTGGCGATGCTCTTCACCGTGGTGTTCACCGCCATGTTCACCGCCGGAATCATCGAGCGCCTGCTCGGCCCCCGGCTCGTCGGCCTGGTGGGCAGCCGGGTCCTGCCCCGGTCGGGCCACGTCATCGTCGTGGGTCTCGGCCAGGTCGGCCTCCGGCTGTGCCGGGAACTGCAGGCGCTCGGGGTCGCGGTGGTGGGCGTCGAGCGCGACCCCCACGCCAAGAACCTGCGACTCGTGCGGTCGATGAACATCCCGACGGTCGTGGGGCACGGCGGCGACCGCGAACTTCTCGAACGGCTGGGCGTGCGCCGCGCGCTGGCGCTGGCCGCGGTCGGCTCCGACGACCTCGACAACATCGCGGTGTCCGTGGCAGCCCAGGCCCTGTCCCCCGGATTGCGACTGGTCCTGCGGGCCGGTGAGCAGGAGGCCATCGCGGAGACGAGGTCGCTGCTGCGGCTCGGGATCATCCGCGACGTCACCAGCCTCAGTGCCACGTACGTGGTGGCCGAGCTGATCGGCCTGCATCCGCAGGGCGTCGTGGCGGACGGCAGCCACCTCTACCTGGAGGTGGCGACCGCCGACACGTCCGAGCCCGTCTTCACGGAACTGCCCGTGTCGCCGCGGATGAGCTGCCGCCACCTCGTCACCGCGTAGCGACCTAGCCCGAAGTTACGGCTTTGAAGACGGACGAACCCCCGGTTGAGCTGGGGGTTCGTTGTTTTCGGTTGTGGTTGTTCTGGCTACCTGACCGTGTGGGGGATGGTGGTGTCGAGGAGTTCGAAGGCGCGTCTTTGGGTGGGCGTGGGGATGGCGAGGGTCGCCACGATCGGTCCGTCGTCGCCGTAGCGCAGGTCGTTGCGGGTCAGGGTGGCCAGGTGGGCCATCAGGGCCTGGTAGGAGCGGGCCGGCAGGTCACCGTCGGTGGTGGTCTTGCGGGCCGCCTTGCTGTTGGCGGCGGCCGAGCGGGCCGCCGGGGCGACGGGATCGTCCCGGTGCGGCGGGTGTTCGTCGGTGTAGGTCAGCGGCGCCCACGCCTGGCGGAGGTGCCAGGTGAGGTAGGCGGCGAGCATGCAGATCAGCACGTGCGCCTTGACCCGGTCGGTGAGGCGGTGGTGGATCGGGCGCAGGTCCACATCGATCGCCTTGAGCGAGCGGAAGTCGCGTTCGACGCGGGAGAGGTTCTTGTAGGCGTCGATCACGGCGG